>NZ_JBITJK010000059.1:0-45946 GCF_044459945.1 Streptomyces sp. NPDC050164 | reverse complement strand
CCGGAGAGCCGGACGGCCACTCCTGCGGAGCCACTGAAGGCAAGACCCCATCAGCCACATCCGGCCCTCCCGGGCCACCCCACAACTTACGGAGACCTCATGTCCGCCACCCCGACCCGCCGCCTGATCGCGATCGTCGTCCTCGTGCCCGTCCTCGCCGCCCTGGCCCTGTGGGCCTTCGCCTGGCCGGCCGCCCGCACCGCACCGCGCGACCTGCCACTGGGCGTGGCGGGGCCGCCCGCCGCGACGGCACAGCTGGAGAAGCGGCTGGAGCAGCGCGAGGGCGCCTTCGAGATCCACCGCTACGCCGACGAGGCCGCAGCCCGGGACGCCGTCGAGGACCGGACCGTGTACGGCGCGGTCGTGGTCACCTCCCAGGGCCCCGCACTGCTCACGGCGTCCGCCGCGGGGCCCGCCGTCGCCCAGTTCCTCCAGCAGGCGATGACACAGCAGGCCGCCGCCGAGGGCACGCACGTCAGGACGGTCGACGTCGTGGCCACCCCGGCGAGCGATCCGCGCGGCGCGGCGTTCAACGCCGCCGCGCTGCCCCTCGCCCTGGCCGGCATCGCGGCGGGCGCGGTGGTCACCGTGCTGGGGCTGCGCGGCGTCCGGTCCGTGACCGCACTCCTCGGCGCGTCCGCTCTGGTGGGCGTCGTCGCGGCCGGGATCGCGCACAGCTGGCTGGGGGCGCTGACGGGCGACTGGTGGACGGAGGCCGCCGTGCTCGGACTGTCGGCACTGGCCGTCAGTGGCGCGGTCGCCGGGCTCGCCGCCCTGGTCGGCACCGCCGGCGTCGGGATCGCCGGAGCCGTGGTGATGCTCCTCGGCAACCCCTTCTCCGGCGCCGCCTCGGCACCGCAGATGCTGCCGGAGCCGGCCGGCGCGATCGGCCAGTGGCTGCCGCCGGGCGCGGGTACGACGCTGCTGCGCTCGGTGTCGTACTTCGACGGCGCGGCGGCGACCGGCCCCGCCCTGACCCTGACCTGGTGGGCGGCGCTGGGCCTGGGCGCGGTACTGCTCGGCAGTGCGCTCCGGGCGCGGAAGGCGCGCAGCGAGGCGGCGGACGGACGGGAGCTCGCGGCAGTGGGCTGAGGCGCCGCCGGACTCCGAGCTACGTCGGCTCGGCCCCTCGGTGCTCCGCCGCGATCCCGAACCGCTGCCGTTCGCGAGGAGCGGACGCGACCTCGCGGACCGTGGAGACCGCGCTGATCACCTGCTCCTCCGTGGGCTCCGCGAGCTCCGCGGCCTCTTCGAGTCGTCGCAGGTCATCGGCTGAGACGAGGGCGACGAGGGGCTTGCCGTGCCGGGTGACGACGACGCGTTCACCGCCGTACACCACGCGGTTGATCAGGTCGGCGAGCTCAGCCCTGGCTTGCGTCACCGGAATCTCGTAGGCCATGTCTCCATCATAACGTCACGTACGTCCTGTACATTTTTTACAGAGACAGCCGTCGCCGGAGACGGCTCTGCCCGCGAGGAGGGGTTCACCATGACCCGACCGTCCGCCCGTTACGTGCTGCCCGAGTTCACCGAACGCACCGCGTCCGGGCAACGGACGATGGATCCGTACTCGAAGCTGCTGGAGGGGCGGATCGTCTTCCTCGGGGCGCCGGTGGACGAGACCTCGGCGAACGACGTGATGGCCCAGTTCATGTACCTCGAGCACCAGGCCCCCGACCGCGACATCTCGCTCTACATCAACTCCCCCGGCGGCACCTTCCACGCCTTGACGGCCATCTACGACACGATGCAGTACATCGCCTGTGACGTGGAGACGGTCTGCCTGGGCCAGGCCGGCGCGGCTGCCTCGGTACTGCTGGCGGCGGGCACGCCCGGCAAGCGATCCGTGCTGCCGGACGCCCGTCTGGTGATCCATCAGCCCGCGCTGCCCGAGCCGGTCCGCGGGCAGGCCAGCGATCTGGCGATCCAGGCCGAGGAGTTGACGCGGGTCCGGACCCGGATGGAGGAGATGCTCGCGCGGCACACGGGCCGCACCCGGGAGCAGGTGAGCGCGGACATCGAACGCGACAAGGTCCTCACCGCCCAGGAGGCGGTGGAGTACGGCCTGGTGGACCGGATCGTCCCCAACCGCAAGGCCACCCTGGCCCCGCCGACCGGGGAGTGAGCCGCCGGTGCTCCCGCCCGAACTGCCGCCGCTGCCCGCGCTGACCCGCGCCGAGGCGGAATTGATAGACCGTTACCTGGAGGTCGTCGACCTGCTCGGCCGGATCAACCCGGCGCTGCCCGGCGACACCTACCGCTCACTGCGCGCCGCCCAGGCCCTGGTCGGCAAGGCGACCGGGCTGCGTGACGCGTTGGCCCTGATGCACCAGCGGGGCGAGACGGAGCTGCACGCCGGCACACTCGGCCGGGCCCTGCGGGTGCTGGACGGCGAGCGGCGCACGGCCCGCCTCACCCTGCCCCCGGAATCCGTCAGTTGACGCGGATCCGTCGGCCCGGACGCCCGTCCTGTCGCAGGAGCGTCCGGGCCTGAGTCGAAACGGACCAAACGACGTACCCCTGTTCGGAGTAGACGGGAGTCCTTTTTTCGGGCCCTCACAGTTGCGCAACGCGCGTAGCCGAGGGGCGGAATGGGACATTCCATCGCTGGTCCGGCGGCCCATGGGCCCGTAGACGGTGGCTCGAACACAGACGTGTCCACCCGAACGGGTGATTGGTGAGTAACAACACAAACCCCCGGTTCCGTTGGGATTTACGGACATCCATGAGCCAAGATCCCTGACTGACGACAAGCCCCCGCCACAGCGGCGGGGCGGTCCGGGCGGACGCCGAGTCCTGCCGCCGCCTGGATGACCGGTCGACAGAAGTGGATCGGCAGGAGTGGAGGACCCAAGCACGACGGGTCGCCGGGACGGTCACGCCATGACCGGACCCGAGCAGCCCTTGGGGTGAAGCCGCGTCAGCGGCCGGGCAACTTCGCCAGCCCGAATCCGACAGGTCATCCTTCACAGGCGGCTGACGAAGGGTTGCGCATGACTGCGCTCAATCGTGTCCCGTCGCTCATGGTCCGGGCCGGTACGGCCTCGGCGCTCACCATCGCCGCGGTGGGCGGCTCGATCGTGGCCCCCGGCTTCTCCTCGGAGGCCTCGGCAGCCACCCATGGGACGAAGGCACTCCAGATCGCGGCCTCGAAGAAGGGCTCGCCCTACAGGTACGGGGCCACCGGCCCGCACCGGTTCGACTGCTCCGGCCTCACGCTGTACTCGTTCAAGAAGGCGGGCAAGAAGCTGCCCCGCACGGCGGCCCAGCAGTACAACAAGACGCGCCACGTCTCCGCCAAGAACCGCAAGGCGGGAGACCTGGTGTTCTTCCACTCGGGCAGCAACGTGTACCACGTGGGTATCTACGCGGGTAAGAACAAGCTCTGGCACGCCCCGAAGAGCGGGGACGTGGTGCGGCTGCAGAAGATCTGGACCAAGAGCGTCTGGTACGGGCGCGTGAAGTGATCCGCCCGGCGTGCGGCGGCGTCCCTGACGCGCCGCCGCACGCCGGGGCGTGACATGGTCTCAAGTGGTTACCCGTCACCCATGGCCGAGCACCGTCCCTGCACCGCACGCGGCGAGACCCCGCTGCAACGCGCCGACCGGAACTTCGTCGAGCTGCTCCAGGAGCTCCGGGTCACCCAGACGGGCGTACAGATCCTGTTCGCTTTCCTGTTGTCGCTCGCGTTCACCTCGCGCTTCACGTCCCTCGACACGGTCCAGCGCGTCACCTACGTCGTCACGCTGCTGCTGGCGGTCCTGGCCGCGGCGCTGTTCACCGCGCCGGCCGCGCTGCACCGCTCGCTCTTCCAGCAGGGCGCCAAGCCCCGCATCGTGCAGGTCTCCTCACGACTGGCCACCACCGGCCTGATCGTGCTGGTGTTCGCGTTCAGCGGTTCCGTGCTGCTGGTGGTGGATGTGACGACCAGTCGGACCGGCGGCATCGCCGCGGGCGCGGCGACGTTCCTGGTCTGCGTCGGCCTGTGGGGGCTGCTCCCCCGGCTGGTGCGGCGGGCCGGGCTGCGGGAAGCGACGCACGGCAGCCCCGGGCGGCTGGAAACCACCGTCGAGGAGCCGGCGTCCCAGGGCACCGTCCGGGTCCCCGCGCCGCTGGGCGGCACCATCAGGCAGCCCTCAGGGGCTCGAGAAGGAGCAGCGCACCGAGAAGCGTCAGCGCGGCGCCGGTGACCCCCTCGACGGCCCGCGCGGCACGCGGTTCCCGCAGCCACCGGCCGAGCCGGTCCACCAGCAGCGCCACGGCCGGGAACCACAGCAGGGCGAGGACCACCACGATCAGCGCCAGCAGCAGCGTACGGGGGAGCGCGGAACTGCCCGCGGGCACGAACTGCGGCAGCAGGCTGAGGAAGGTGATGGGCGCTTTCGGGTTCAGGGCGTTCGTGACGAAGCCCTGCCGCAGGGAGCGCGCGGCGGACGAGACGGTCCCGGTGGCTTCGGCGGCGATGGCACGGGGCCGGCGCAGCGACCACAACGTGCGCACTCCCAGGTACAGGACATAGCCGCCGCCCAGCAGCTGGAGCGCGCGGAACAGCGCGGGCACGGCGGCCAGGACCGCGGCGACGCCGGCCACGGCCAGCGCGGTGTGCAGGAGCAGCCCGCCCGCGATGCCGAGCGCGCAGGCGACGCCGGCCCGGCGGGAGACCAGGGCATTGCGCACGACGACGGTGAAGTCGGCGCCCGGCATGGCGACCATGCCCGCCGCCACCCCGGTGAAGGCGATGAGTTGTGCGTCCATACGGCCAGCCTGCCGGGCCGGGGCCTTCAGCAGGTATGTCGAATATCCTGGGCCGGCCTTAAGCATCACTTTGGTCTGTGGAGGTCAGCGGCATGTACGACCCGACCCGACTCGCGGCGCTGGTCGCCGTCGCGGAGGCCGGGTCCATCACCCGGGCCGCCGAGCGCCTCGGTTACACCCCGCCCGCGCTCTCTCAGCAACTGGCCAAGTTGGAGCGGGAGGCGGGCTCGGCGCTGTTGGTCCGGCATCACCGCGGGGCGAGGCTGACGGGCGCGGGCGAGTTGCTGGTGGCACGGGCCCGCCGCGTGCTCGACGAGTTGGAGCTGGCCCGCCACGAACTGGCCCGGCTGGCGGGTCTGTCGGGCGGCGTCCTGCGGCTCGGGACGTTCCAGACGGCAGGCATCCATCTGCTGCCGCCGGTGCTCAGCGCGTTCCGCCGGGCCCACCCGGATGTGGAGCTGTCAGTCGCCGACTACGAACCGCCGGCCGGTGTCACGGCCGTGGCCGCCGGTGAGATCGACCTGGCCCTGACGCACACGTACGAGCCCGGCGACGCCCTGGCGCTCCCCGCCTCCGTGCGCATGGATCCGGTCCTGGTCGAGGAACTGGTTCTGGTGACCGCCCCGGGTCATGCCCTGGCCGACGGCGCGTCCGGGCTTCCTCTGTCGCAACTGACGGGTCAGCCGCTGGTCAGCATGGCGCCGGAGCATCCGTCCCGGCAGGGGGTGGAAGCGGCGCTCGCCCGGGCCGGGGCCAGCCCGTCGGTCCTGGTGTCGACGCCCGGGTACGCGCTGGTGTGCGCGCTGGTCAGCGCGGGTCTCGGGGTGGGTGTCGTACCGGAGATGGTGGCGCGGACATCGGTCACGCCGGTCGGGGTGCGCCCGCTCGGGGTGGGCGAGCTGCGCCGTACGATCTCGGTCGCCTACCGGAGCGAGGAGGCGGCGCCCGCCGTGGAGGCCTTCCGGGCCCTGCTGCGCGGGGCGTTCGGCCGCGCGCGGCACACGTCACAGACGCGGTGAGATCACGGCTCCTGCTGCCGCGCCGCCGTCACGGGCCGGGCCGGGACGGTCCACGGGAGTTCGATCGAGATGGTCTTGCCGCCCTCGCGGGTGGGGCAGATCCTGAGCCTGCCGCCGCACTCCGCCGTCAGCCAGCGGATGATGACGAGGCCGCGGCCGTTGTCCTGCTGGACGGCGGCGGGCAGGCGTCTGGGGAATCGTGGATGGCTGTCCGTGACGCCGATGCGCAAGTGTTCGTCGCGGTCGAGTTCGACGTCCACCGTGAACGTGGGTGACTGCCCGAAGGTGTGCTGGACGGCGTTGGTGGCGAGTTCGGAGATGATCAGCCGGATGGACTCGGACACTTCCGTGTCCGCCGGCAGGCCCCACTCCGCCAGCGTGCCCACCACGTAGGCGCGCGCTGCGAAGACCGAGGCGGGATCGCTCGGCAGAGTGACGGATGCTTCCAAATGGTCTGCCATGGCGACGTCGTCCCTTTCCCACGGGACCGCAGTCCGACACGGAGCGGAAGGTTCGAGTACGGTCCCGGTCTGGTGCTTCGTCGCCAGAGTGCCACCAGAACACCCCTAAAGGGCGGCGATCCACCAAGATATGCATATATCTGTCGCTCAAAGCGGTGAACTCTACGACGCGAGACCGTATTTGGGTGGCTCGGAAGGAGTAAGGAGTAACCCATGCAGCACGGTCCCGCGGTGCGCCGCCGGAAACTGGGCGCCGAACTTCGCGCGCTGCGCACCTCGGCGGGGCTCACCAGTGGTGAGGCGGCCCGGCTGGTGGGCTGGCACCAGTCGAAGGTCAGCCGAATCGAGACGGGCACGAGCGGGGTGAAACCGGTCGATGTGCGGTTACTTCTCGACGCGTACGCCGTAGCGGACACACAACTGCGCGAGTTGCTCATGGTGTTGGCGGGTTCCGAGGACAGCGGCGGCCGGCATCACTGGTGGCACGCCTACCGCGGGGTGCTGCCGCCGACCTACCGGGACTTCATCAGCCTGGAGTCCCAGGCCGGCGCGATGCGCACGCTGGAGACCACCGTCGTCCCGGGGCTGCTCCAGACGCCCGAGTACGCCCGTGCGGTGACGAAGGCCGCGGTGGAGGGCCTGTCGGAGGACCGGCTCGACACGCTGGTCGAGGTGCGTCTGGCCCGGCAGGACGTGCTGCGCGCGGATCCGCCGCTGGAGCTGAGCGCCGTCCTGGACGAGGCGGTGCTGCGACGCGAGGTGGGCGGACCCGGGGTCATGGCCCGGCAGCTGGAACGGCTGGTGGAGGCGGCGCGGCTGCCCCAAGTGCGGCTCCAGGTGCTGCCGTTCGCCGCCGGGGCGCATATCGGCGTTACCGGCCCTTTCGTTATCTTCTCATTTTCGAGCACTTCTGATCTGGATGTGGTTGTTCTCGACCACTTGACGAGTAGCCTCTACCTCGAACGGAAAGAAGACCTCCAGGCCTACACGGAGGCCTTCAACGCCCTTCAGATCCACGCCCTTTCGCCCGAGGACTCGTTGGATTTCATCGCCGGGACAGCCGCCGGCGCGTAAGGAGGCACCATGCGTGCACTGCCTCGTCACGTCCCCTCAAGCATCGAACTGCACGGTGTGCGGTGGTTGCGCAGCAGCTACAGCACCGGCGCGAACAACTGCGTCGAGACCGCGCGTCCGGCCGCCCCGCCCTGGGCCGGACTGCTCGCCGTGCGCGACTCCAAGGCCCAGGCCGGGCCCGCCCTGCTCTTCTCCCCGAGGAGCTGGGCTGAGTTCACGGCCGCGGTCGACCGCATCTGAGCCGATACCCGACCACTCCTGATCAGTCCGTCGTCGAGCGACGCACGGCCGTGTCACGCCGACTCATGGCCGCGTCTCGCCGATCAGTCGTACAGCGCGTTCGATCTGTTCCCCGGTCAGGTCCGCGCGGGCGGTCAGCCTGAGCCGTGAGATGCCGTCGGGCACGGAAGGAGGACGGAAGCAGCCCACGGCCAGGCCCGCCGCGCGGCACTCGGCCGCCCAGCGCACGGCGCCCTCGGGGGAGGGCGCCCGCACCGAGACCACCGCGGCGTCCGGACGTACCGCTTCCAGACCCGCGGCGGTCAGGCGTGCGTACAACTCGCCCGCCACCGCACGGGCCTGTGCCGCGCGCTCCGGCTCGCGGCGCAGCAGCCGCAGTGCCGACAGGGCCGCCCCCGCCGCCGCGGGGGCGAGACCCGTGTCGAAGATGAACGTCCGTGCCGCGTTGACCAGGTGGTCGATCACCCGGGCGGGGCCGAGGACGGCTCCGCCCTGGCTGCCGAGCGACTTGGACAGCGTGACCGTCACGACCACGTCGTCGGCGCCCGCGAGCCCCGCCGCGTGCGGGGCGCCGCAGCCGCCGTCGCCGAGGACGCCCAGGCCGTGGGCGTCGTCGACCACCAGTCCGGCGCCGTGCTCCCGGCACGCCTCGGCGAGCGCGGTGAGTGGGGCCGCGTCGCCGTCGACCGAGAAGACCGTGTCGGACACGGTGATCGCCGTGCCCTCGTGCGTGTGCAGCGCCTTGCGCACGGCCTCCGGCTCGGCGTGCGCCACGACCTGTGTCGTGCCGCGGGCCAGCCGGCAGCCGTCGATGAGCGAGGCGTGGTTGCCCGCGTCGGAGACGATGAGGGAGCCGTGCGGGGCCAGCGCGGTGACCGCCGCGAGGTTGGCCGCGTAGCCGGAGGAGAAGACCAGGGCCGCCTCGGCACCGCAGAAATCGGCCAGTTCCTGTTCCAGTTCGGCGTGCAGTTCGGTGCTGCCGGTGACGAGCCGGGAGCCGGTCGAGCCGCCGCCCCAGACCCGCGCGGCACGGGCCGCGCCCTCGGTGACCTCGGGGTGGTGGGCCAGTCCCAGGTAGTCGTTGCTCGCCAGGTCGAGGAGTGGTGAATCGGCCGGACGGGGGCGCAAAGTCCGTACGAGTCCGGCACGGCGGCGCAGCCGCGCCTGCTCGTCGATCCAGCCGAACGCCATGGGTGGTCCTCCGGGGAATTTGTAGGCAGTGCACAGACACTAGCGGGAGCTCCAGCAGGTCAGTGTGTGGCAATACCCACACCTCGAAGCGACTCTGTTGTCCGAAGTCTCCTTGGCCCGGGGCGGCTCCGTACGACAGGATCGGCTCCCATGGACCTGCTGAACACGCTGGTGGACAAGGGGCTTCGGCGCGAGCTGCCGACCCGCGAAGAGGCACTGGCCGTCCTCGCGACGTCCGACGACGACCTGCTCGATGTAGTGGCCGCGGCCGGGAAGGTGCGCCGGCACTGGTTCGGCCGGCGGGTGAAACTCAACTATCTCGTCAACCTGAAGTCGGGCCTGTGTCCCGAGGACTGCTCGTACTGTTCGCAGCGGCTCGGCTCCCAGGCCGGGATCCTGAAGTACACGTGGCTCAAGCCGGACCAGGCCTCCGACGCGGCGGCGGCCGGTGTGGCCGGGGGCGCCAAGCGGGTGTGCCTGGTGGCCAGCGGACGCGGTCCGACCGACCGGGACGTGGACCGGGTCTCCGAGACGATCAGGACCATCAAGGAGAAGAACGAGGGCGTCGAGGTGTGCGCCTGCCTCGGCCTGCTCTCCGACGGCCAGGCCGAGCGGCTGCGGGAGGCCGGCGCCGACGCCTACAACCACAACCTCAACACGTCCGAGGCGACGTACGGGGAGATCACCACCACGCACACGTACGCCGACCGCGTGGACACCGTCGAGAAGGCCCATGCGGCAGGGCTGTCCGCGTGCTCCGGGCTGATCGCCGGCATGGGCGAGACGGACGAGGACCTGGTCGACGTCGTCTTCTCCCTGCGCGAGCTGGACCCTGACTCGGTTCCGGTCAACTTCCTGATCCCGGTCGAGGGCACCCCGCTCGCCAAGGAGTGGAACCTCACCGCGCAGCGCTGCCTCAGGATCCTGGCCATGGTGCGCTTCGTGTGCCCGGACGTCGAGGTGCGCATCGCGGGCGGCCGGGAGGTCCATCTGCGCACGATGCAGCCGCTCGCCCTGCACCTGGCCAACTCGATCTTCCTCGGCGACTACCTCACCACCGAGGGCCAGGCGGGCAAGGCCGACCTGGAGATGATCGCGGACGCCGGCTTCGAGGTGGAGGGCACCGACCAGGTGACGCTGCCGGAGCACCGCGCGGCCGGCGGCTGCCACGAGGGCGGCGGAGGGTGCGGTTCCGAGGGTGGCGGAGGGTGCGGTTCCGCTGCCGCCCCGGAGGCCGCGGAGCCCATTACGACAGCCGAGCCCCGTACGGCAGCCGAGCCCCGTACCGACCTGGTCGCCGTCCGCCGCCGGGGCGCCGGAACGGACCTCGCGCCCAATGCCTGAACTGACGGTGCCCGAACTGCTGGAGCTCGACCGGCGGCACGTGTGGCATCCGTACGGCCCGATGCCCGGCCGGCAGGAACCGCTCGTCGTGGAGTCGGCGAGCGGGGTGCGGCTGCGGCTCGCCGACGGCTCGGGAGAGCTGGTCGACGGCATGGCGTCCTGGTGGTCGGCGATCCACGGCTACAACCACCCGGTGCTGAACGAGGCGGCGCGCGCGCAACTGGAGCGGATGAGCCACGTGATGTTCGGCGGGCTCACGCACGAGCCCGCCGTGCGGCTGGCGAAGCTCCTCGTCGACATGTCGCCCGAGGGGCTGGAGCATGTGTTCCTCGCCGACTCCGGGTCCGTGTCGGTCGAGGTCGCGGTCAAGATGTGCCTCCAGTACTGGCGCTCGCTGGGCCGCCCCCGCAAGCAGCGGCTGCTGACCTGGCGCGGCGGCTACCACGGCGACACCTGGCAGCCGATGTCGGTATGCGATCCCGAGGGCGGGATGCACGAGCTGTGGACCGGTGTGCTGCCGCGTCAGGTGTTCGTCGATCCGCCTCCGGTCGCGTACGAGGAGTCGTACGCCGAGCAGTTGCGCGCGTCGATCGAGCGGCATGCCGACGAGCTGGCCGCGGTGATCGTGGAGCCGGTGGTGCAGGGCGCGGGCGGGATGCGGTTCCACTCCCCCGCCTATCTGCGGGTGCTGCGCGAGGCGTGCGACGCGCACGACGTGCTGCTGGTGTTCGACGAGATCGCGACCGGCTTCGGCCGTACGGGCGCGCTGTTCGCGGCGGAGCACGCGGCTGTGACGCCGGATGTGATGTGCGTGGGCAAGGCGCTGACCGGCGGTTGTCTGACCATGGCGGCGACGCTGTGCACCTCGCGGGTGGCCGACGGCATCTCGCGCGGCGAGGTGCCGGTGCTGGCGCACGGCCCGACCTTCATGGGCAATCCGCTGGCGGCGGCGGTGGCCTGCGCCTCGATCGAGCTGCTGCTCGGCCAGGACTGGCTCACGGAGGTCAAGCGGATCGGGGCGGGGCTGCGGGACGGGCTCGCGGCGGCCGCGGATCTTGAAGGCGTCGAGGACGTGCGGGTGCTCGGCGCCATCGGGGTCGTGCAGCTGGATCACGCCGTGGACATGAAGGCGGCCACGGAGGCGGCCGTACGCGAGGGCGTGTGGCTGCGGCCGTTCCGCGATCTGATCTACACCATGCCGCCGTACGTGACGGGCGACGCGGACGTAGCGCGGATCGCGCGGGCGGTGTGCGCGGCGGCGCGGGAGGGATGACATGCCGGTACTGGTGATCACGGGCACGGGCACGGAGGTCGGCAAGACGGTCGTGACCGCGGCGGTGGCGGCGACGGCGCTTGCGGCCGGCCGTTCGGTGGCCGTGCTGAAGGCCGCGCAGACGGGCGTACGGCCCGACGAGCCGGGGGACGCCGCCGAGGTCGCGCGGCTCGCGGGTGCCGTGACGACGGCGGAACTCGCCCGTTATCCCGAGCCGTTGGCGCCGGCCACGGCCGCCCGCCGGGCCGGTCGCGCCCCCGTGCACCCGCACGAGGTCGCGGAGGCCGCCGCCAAGCTCGCCACCGAGCACGACCTCGTGCTGGTCGAGGGCGCGGGCGGACTGCTCGTACGGTTCGACCCGGCCGGCGGCACCCTGGCGGACGCGGCCCGGCTGCTGTCGGCGCCGGTGCTGGTCGTGGCGTCGGCGGGGCTCGGCACCCTGAACACGACGGAACTGACGGCGCGTGAACTGCGCTCCCGGCATCTGGACCTGGCGGGGATCGTGATCGGGAGCTGGCCCGCCGCGCCGGACCTCGCCTCGCGCTGCAATCTCGCGGACCTGCCGGACGTGGCCGGAGCACCACTGCTGGGCTCGGTTCCCGCCGGGTCGGGGGCCCTCTCCCCCGCCGACTTCCGGGCGTCCGCGCCGCGCTGGCTGGCGCCGCGCCTGGACGGCACGTGGGACGCGGAGGCGTTCCAGGTACGGGAGGCGCCCCCGGCGTTCTGAGAGTTTGGGCGGGCGCGCGGTGAAACCGGCGTGGATGTGATCGCGTGTTGGACTACGTACGTGATCACCTCCGAAGGGAACACCGTGCGCACCACACACCCACGCCCGTCCCGGCGAACGGCCCTCGCACTGGGCGCCGCCGCCGCTCTCTCGCTGGGCGGCGGCACGGCCCACGCCTTACCCGGTACGGGCGGCGCCACCGCACGGCTGAGGGAACTGGAGCGGGAGCACACCGCCCGGCTGGGCGTGTACGCCCGTAATCTGCGCACGGGCCGGACGGTGGCGTACCGGGCCGACGAACGCTTCCCGATGGCCTCTGTGTTCAAGACGCTCGCCGCCGCGGCCGTCCTGCGCGACTTCGACCGCGATGGCGAGTTCCTGGCCCGGCGCATCCGGTACACCCAGGACTACGTGACGAAGTCGGGGTACTCCCCCGTCACCCAGGAGAACCTCGCGACCGGCATGACCGTCGGCGAACTGTGCGACGCCACCATCCGCTTCAGCGACAACGCCGCGGGCAACCTGCTGCTGAAGGAGCTGGGCGGACCGACCGCCATCACGCGCTTCGCCCGCTCGATCGGTGACGGTGTCACCCGACTCGACCGGTGGGAGCCGGAGCTCAACAGCGCGGAACCGTGGCGCGTGACCGACACGACGTCTCCCCGCGCGATCGGCCTGTCCTACGCCCGTCTGGTGCTCGGCGACGTGCTGGAGCCCCGGGACCGGGCACGGCTCAAGGACTGGCTGCTGCGCAACACCACCAGTACCGAGAAGTTCCGCAAGGGACTTCCCGCGGAATGGCTGCTCGCCGACAAGACCGGCCAGCCGGAGTACGGCGGCGCCCACGACGTGGGCATCACCTGGCCGCCCGACGGTTCGCCGATCGTGCTGTCCGTTCTGACGACCCAGCCCGAGCGGGACGCCCCGGCCGACAACGCGCTGGTGGCCAGGACGGCCGCCCTGCTGGCGGCGGAACTCGCCTAGCGTGGTCGTCGACGGCAGGCCGTCGTGGAACGCCTGGCTGGTCGGCGGCGCCATTGGTGTCGCAGGCCTGCTGGCCCTGCACTCCGCCGTGCCCAACGGGGCCGGGCGACTCGGGAGCCTGCTGGAGACGTTCCTGCCGTGGCTGGGCGTGGCGGTGCCTCTCCTCGGCTGCATCGCCGTGCTCAAGCGGTCACGGGCAGGGCTGCTCGCCTGCCTGGCGCCCGTGGCCGTCTGGCTCTGGATGTTCGGCGGGATGTGGTTCGTCTCGCCCTCGCAGCCGTACGACGTGACCGTCGTCCAGCACAACGTGGCCGACGACAACGCCGATCCCGTCGGCACGGCACGCGCCCTGCGCGCCACGCGGGCAGGGCTGGTGGCCGTGGAGGAACTGACGCCCGCGGCGCGGCCCGCCTATCAGGACGTGCTGGGCGCCTCCCACCCGCACCGGGCGGTCCACGGCACGGTCGGGCTCTGGTCGGCCTGGCCCCTGTCGGACGTAGGGCCGGTGGACATCCGGCCCGAGGGTTTCCCGGAGAGCTGGCGGCGCGGTCTGCGGGCCACGGTGTCCGCGCCCGGCGGGGAGGTCGCGGTGTACGTGGTCCATCTGCCGTCCGTCCGGCTGGGCCCGACGGGCCTCGCCTCGGCGGCCCGTGACGAGAGTGCAGCGCTGCTCGGGGCACGGATCGCCGCCGACCCGGCCGACCGGCTCCTGGTCGTGGGCGACCTCAACGGGACGGTGCAGGACCGGGGGCTCGGCCCGCTCACCTCCCGGCTGGACGCCCCGCCCTCGGGGTTCGCGTTCAGCTGGCCGGCTGCCCTGCCGGTGGCGCGGATCGACCAGGTGCTGGGGCGGGGCGTCGAGGTGACGGAGGTGTCGGCACTGGACGCGACGGGGAGTGACCATCGGCCGGTGCTGGGCCGCGTACTCCTGCGGTAGCCGGCAGGGATGCGCCGGGCTCGTCCGGGGGACAATCGCGGTAAGGCCCGCCTCGTCAGGGAGGTCTCCCATGCCGCTCCGGTCCGGCCGCTCCGGCAAGGTGCCACGGGATGCCGTGCACCATCCGCTGTTCGCCCGTTACTACGCCCGGGTCAGTGTCACCGCCGAGAGGCGCATGGGCATGGGCAGGGTACGCGAGAGGCTGCTCGGCGGGCTGTCCGGGCGGGTGATCGAGATCGGCGCGGGCAACGGGCTGAACTTCGCGCACTACCCGGGCACCGTCTCGGAGGTCGTGGCCATCGAGCCGGAGCGGCGGCTGCGGCAGCTGGCCGTGGAGGCGGCCCTGCGCGCGGAGGTGCCGGTGGACGTGGTGCCGGGTGCGGCCGAGGCGCTGCCGGTCAAGAGCGAGGGCTTCGACGCGGCCGTGGTGTCGCTGGTGCTGTGCAGTGTGCGGGACGTGCCCCGGGCGCTCGGGGAGCTCCGGCGCGTGTTGCGGCCGGGCGGTGAGGTGCGGTTCTTCGAGCACGGCCGGGGCGGCGGCCGGGTGATGACCTTCGGCCAGCGCGCGCTGGACCGGACGGTGTGGCCGGTGCTGAACGGGGGCTGCCATCTGGCTCGGGAGCCGGTGCGGGCGCTGCGGGACGCCGGTTTCGAGCTCGGCCCCTACCGGCAGCTGCTGATGCCGGAGCAGGGGCCGACGCTGCCCACCTCGTACTGCGTGCTGGGCACGGCATGGCGCCCGCCCGAGGCGTAGTCACCGGGTCACAGGCTCCACTGGCGCAGCTCCTGCTCGATGTCCCGCACGGACGCCTCGCCGCTCTTGACCAGCCGGGCGAGGTCGCGGACCTGCTCGGGTGAGGTGACGACCTTGGCGCCGCTGGCGACGAGGTACGCGTAGGCGACGGCGGAGGCGAACAGGGCGTTGGAGCGTTCCAGCGCGGGGACGTGGATCAGGAGCTGGAGCAGCGCGGCGGCGCGGGCGTGCGGGCTGTCGTAGACGGGGACGTCGAATATGGCGGCCTGGTGGCGTGCGACGGCGGCGACGAGGGCTCCCCAGTCGGTGACCTGGGGGTCTCCCGGGGTCTTCTGCTCGGCGAGCATCAGCAGCCAGGCGAGGTCGATCTCGAGGTTGTTCAAGGGTTCAGTGGCGACCTTCGCGCGTGCCCTCACGGTCCGGGCCGAACTCCTCGGCGAAGACGGACTCGTACTGCTTCATGAAGTCGGCGGCGGCCTCCACGAACGTGTGGCCCACCTCGCCGGTGTCCCGTCTGACCAGCTCCTCGATGTAGCGGTTGACGCTCATGCCGCGGGCCAGGGCGCGTTCGCGGGCGGCTCGGGCGGTGCCTTCGTCGACTCGCACGTTCAGCTGGGTCTTCGCCATACCTCGAAGCTAGCGCGGAGGCGCTAGCACCGGCAAGGGTGGGACTCCGACCCGAGGAGGATACCGAGTGTGGGCCGCGTCACATTACCCTCGGGCAAGGCGACGGAATCCGGCGCCCATCACGAGGAGGCGGCCTTGTCCACACCTGCTGCGGAGCACGTCCCCGGCCTCGCGTCGGCCGACGGGATCGCGGCCCGGGCCCGCGGTCTGACCAAGGCGTACGGCTCGGGCGAGACGACCGTGCTCGCGCTCGACTCGGTGGACGTGGACATCGTCCGCGGCCGGTTCACCGCGGTGATGGGGCCGTCGGGCTCCGGGAAGTCCACGCTGATGCACTGCCTGGCGGGGCTCGACACCGTCTCGGCGGGGCAGGTGTGGCTCGGCGACACGGAGATCACGGGTCTGAGGGAGCGCGAGCTGACGCGGCTGCGCCGCGACCGGATCGGGTTCATGTTCCAGTCGTTCAACCTCATCCCGACCCTGAACGCGCTGGAGAACATCACCCTGCCCATGGACATCGCGGGCAAGAAGCCCGACGAGAAGTGGCTGGACCAGGTGATCGGCACGCTGGGTCTGCGGGACCGGCTCGGGCACCGGCCCTCCCAGCTCTCCGGCGGCCAGCAGCAGCGGGTGGCCTGTGCGCGGGCGCTGGCCTCCCGCCCCGAGCTGATCTTCGCGGACGAGCCGACCGGCAACCTCGACTCGCGCGCCGGGCTGGAGGTGCTCGGTTTCCTGCGCGAGGCGGTGGACCGGCTCGGGCAGACCGTCGTCATGGTCACCCACGACCCGGGCGCCGCCGCCCACTCCGACCTGGTGCTCTTCCTCGGGGACGGCCGGATCGTCGACGAGATGCGGCGGCCGACTGCTCAGGCCGTGCTGGAGCGCATGAAGCGTTTCGACGTGATCCGGACCCGTTTCGAGGATCTCCCGGCGTCGTCCGAGGAGAACTGATCCCGTGCTCAAGGCGACCCTGAGGAGCTTCCTGGCGCACAAGGGGCGGCTGCTGCTCTCGGCGCTCGCCGTCCTGCTGTCCGTCGCGTTCGTCACGGGCAGCCTGATCTTCTCGGACACCGTCAGCCGTACCTTCGACCGGCTGTTCGCCTCCACCGCTGCCGATGTCACCGTCAGTCCGAAGGAGGACCTCGACGAGGCGGTGCCCTCCGGCCGGACGGCCACCCTGCCGGCCGCGCTCGTCGAACGCGTGCGGCGGGTCGACGGCGTCGCGGCGGCACGCGCCGAGGTGGACGTGGACGGCCTCACCGTCGTCGACGAGGAGAACGAGCCGGTCGGCCCGACCACCGGGGCTCCCACGCTGGGCACCGCCTGGAACCCGACCGAGCGCAGCCCCGTGGAACTGACCTCCGGTCACGCCCCGCGGGGCGACGGGCAGGCGCTGCTCGACTCGGAGACCGCCGACCGCAAGGACGTGCGCATCGGCGACACCCTCACCGTGATCGCGCCGCCCGGGTCGTTCGAGGTCCGGGTCGTCGGCATCGCCACGTTCACCACCACCAACCCCGGCGCCGCACTGGTCTTCCTCGACACCCCCACGGCGCAGACGAAACTGCTGGGCGACCCGCGGGCCGCCACCAGCATCTCGGTCGACTCCGCCGACGGTGTCAGCGACGAGCGGGTCAAGCAACGTGTGGCCGCCGCGCTCGGCGCGCACACCTACGACTTCAGGACCGCCGACGAGCAGGCGAAGTCGGACGTCGAGCAACTGGGCGGTTTCCTCGACGTCATCAAGTACGTGATGGTCGGCTTCGCCGGGGTCGCCGTGCTGGTGGGGGTGTTCCTGATCGTCAACACCTTCTCCATGCTCATCGCCCAGCGCACCCGCGAGCTGGGGCTGCTGCGCGCGCTCGGCGCCGACCGGCGCCAGGTCCGCCGCTCGGTGCTCACCGAGGCCCTCCTGCTCGGTCTGGTCGGCTCCACGCTGGGGCTCGCCGCGGGCATCGGGCTCGCGGCCGGGCTCATCGAACTGATGGGCCTGCTCGGCATGAACATCGAAGCCGACGAGATGGTCATCGGCTGGGTGACGCCCGTGACGGCGTACGTCGTCGGTCTCGGCGTCACCTTCGTCGCCGCGTACCTGCCGGCGCGGCGGGCCGCGGGGGTCTCGCCGATGGCCGCCCTCTCGGACGCCGAGGTCGCCGGGGTGGGCCGGCCGCTGCGGGTGCGCGCGGTGGCGGGCGCGGTCGTCGGGGCGGCCGGTGCGGCGGCGCTCGTGGGGTGCGCGGTGTCGGAGCAGACGTCGTCGGCGGCGTCCCTGCTGGGGCTCGGTGTCGTGCTCACCCTGATCGCGACCGTGATCGCCGGGCCGCTGCTGGTGCGCCCCGTGATCCGCGTGCTCGGCGCGGCCTTCCCCGCGCTGTTCGGGTCCATCGGACGGATGAGCCAGCGCAACGCCCTGCGCAATCCCCGCCGTACCGGAGCCACCGCGGCCGCCCTCATGGTGGGCCTCGCCCTGGTCGGCGGGATGTCGGTGGCGAGCGAGTCGATGACCGCTTCGTTCGACCGGCAGATCGACAAGACGCTGGGCGCCGACTTCGTGATCCAGAACACCAACTTCCTGCCGTTCCCGAAGGAGGTCACCGACGAGGTGCGCGGCACCGAGGGCGTGGGCCTGCTCGTGCGGGGGCGGTTCACGCCGGTCGCGGTGCGGCTCCCGGACGGCGACCGCGTGGAGACGACCGCCGCGGGCTACGATCCGCGGCTCGACGAGGTCGCCAACATCACGTACGTACAAGGGGACTCGGCGGCCGCGCTCGCCGGCGGGCGCCTCGCCATGGACCGGGACTTCGCGCGTGACCACGACGTACGGGTGGGCAGCGCGCTCCCGGTGGAGTTCCCGGGCGGGCGCAGGGCCGAGCTGACGGTCGGCGCCCTCACCGACCAGGACGCCGCCGAGGGGTTCGGTACACAGGGCGGGCTCTACTTCGGCCTCGCCACCCTGGAGCGGTACGCGCCGGGCGGGCAGGAGTCCGCGCTGTACGTCAACGCCGCTTCCGGCACGAGCGACGACGACCTGCGCGCGAACCTGGAGCGGACCCTGGCCCCCTACCCGCAGGTGCAGGTGCGGGATCTGGCCGACTACAAGCAACTGGTGCACGACCAGATCGCCGTCCTGCTGTACCTCGTGTACGCGCTGCTGGGGCTGGCGATCACCATCGCGGTGCTCGGCGTGGTCAACACCCTCGCGCTGTCGGTCGTCGAGCGCACGAGGGAGATCGGGCTGCTGCGGGCGATCGGGCTGGCGCGGCGGCAGCTGCGGCGGATGATCCGGCTGGAGTCGGTGGTGATCGCGGTGTTCGGGGCCGTCCTGGGGCTCGCGCTGGGGCTGGTGTGGGGCGTGTGCACGCACGAGGTGCTGGCCCTCCAGGGCATGACGGCCCTCGCGATCCCGTGGTTCACGATCGTCGCGGTGGTGATCGGCTCGGCGGTGGTGGGAGTCGTGGCGGCGCTGCTCCCGGCGTTGCGTGCGTCCCGCATGAACGTACTGGCGGCCATCGCGCACGAGTGATGGAATCGCAGCGGGTACTCAAGTCGCTTCCACGTGAGGAGAGTTCATGTCGCGTCCGTTCCGCTTCGGGGTCAACCTGCTCGAATACGCGTCCGCCGAGGAGTGGCGCGCCAAGTGCCGCCGGGCCGAGGAGCTCGGATACGACGTGATCCTCGTCCCCGACCATCTGGGCATGCCGGCACCCTTCCCGGCGCTCGTGGCGGCGGCCGAAGCGACCGAGCGGTCGAGGCTCGGCACCTTCACGCTCAACGCGGGCTTCTGGAACCCGACGCTGCTGGCCCGCGAGGTGGCCACGACGGACGCGCTGACGGGCGGCCGTCTGGAGCTCGGGCTCGGCACCGGCTACGTACGGGCGGAGCACCAGAAGGCCGGGCTGCCGTTCGGCTCGCCGGGCGAACGGGTGGACCATCTGCGGCGCACGGTCGAGGAGCTGGAGCGGCTGCTGGGCTCGGACGAGCACCAGCCGCAGGCGGCGCAGCGGCCCCGGATGCCGCTGCTGATCGGCGGAAACGGCGACCGAGTACTGCGCCTGAGCGCCGAGCACGCAGACATCGCGGCGTTCACCGGGGCGCGTACGGTGCCGGGCAGCGCCACCGGGCAGTTGACGCCGATCACCGCGGAGGAGCTCGACGAACGCGTGGCGCGGTACCTGAAGTTCGCGGAGGACCACCGCGAGGAGCCGCCCGAGCTGAACCTGCTCCTCCAGATGGTGATCGGCACCGAGGACCGCGAGGCCGCGGTTCAGCCGTTCCTCGAATATTTCCCGGACATGACGGTGGATCAGGTCCTGGAGCTCCCCATCTGCCTGGTCGGCACCCCGGACGAGCTCACGGAGCAGGTCCTGGCCCGGCGCGAGCGCTACGGCTTCACGTATCTGACCGTCCTGGAGCCCTACATGGAGGCGTTCGCGCCGGTCATGGAGCGGGTGCGCGGGGTCTGAGGGCCGGATTCTGAAATGGTGCGCCCGGGGGGCGGCCGTGCCTGATGTGATCACGGCATGACAGAGCTACGCATCCGGGCCGCGACGCCCGAGGATCTCGACACCGTGCTGGCCTTCTGGAAGGTGGCCGCCGAGGGCACGAGCATCAGTGACGACCGCAGTGGCGTGGAGCGGCTGGTCGCACGCGACCCCGAGGCCTTGATCCTGGCCGAGCGGGACGGCGAGCTGGCCGGGACGGTGATCGCGGGGTTCGACGGCTGGCGCTGCCAGCGGCGAGGGAGTGAGGAAGAGCGCGTCCGAGGCCGGAGCCGACGGCACCGTCGGCAGGCCGGAGAGCCGGCTTAGGGGTCCTTTCAGAATGCTGGGTTCTTGCGGGCGAGGGTCATGCAGTGGGCGAGCTGGAGGAAGGCGTCGTGCATGTCGTCTCGGGTTTCCCAGCGGGTTCGTAAGCGGCGGGGGCCGTTGAGCCAGGCGATGGCGGACTCGGCAACCCACCGCACCCGGCCCAGGCCCGAGCCATGTGGCTGTCCGCGCCGGGCGATCTTCGGGACGATGCCGCGCTCGCGCAGACGACGGCGGTAGATGTCGTGGTCGTAGCCGCGGTCGGCATACAACGCCCGGGGTTTGCCCCGAGGCCGGCCCCGCTTGCCCCGCACCGGCGGCACGCCGTGGACCAGCGGCAGGAGCTGCGTGACGTCGTTGCGGTGCCCGCCCGTCAACGACACCCGCAGAGGGATACCGTGCGCCTCGGTCAGCACGTGGTGCTTCGAGCCCGGCCGTGCGCGGTCAACCGGACTCGGACCGACGACCGCCCCAAACACCTCAGAGCGCAGGATCTGTACCAGGCCGACTCGGCCGTGGAACTGCCGGACGCCCCCAGGGAAGGCCCCGCGCTCACTCCCTGCGCGGGAGGCAACCTGGTGGGCAGGCCCGGGAAGTGGCGGCTACTCCCTCCGGGCTTCGGCGAGGCGGCCACCTCCCTGTTTGTCCTGCATCCGTTGCGCGGCAGTGGCAGAGCACTATGCGAATGGCTTAACTCGCTTAAGGACAACGGACAGTTCCCCAATGCGCGCGACCTGCTCGACCTCCCTGTTCCCGTGGCGCTGGTTGCCGATGAGGAGGTCGACGATCTCCTGACGGAGATACAGGAGGGGCGGCGAACCCTCCGGAGCGCGACATCGGGCATCCTGCCCAACGTCTTTGCGGACAGCGAGACGGACATCCAGCGGCTCCGCGAGCAGGTTCGCTCCGCGGCCTACGAAGCCCGGTTGGTTGGAGAGCTCGTGCGTCCTCTCGGCGACCCCGTCTGGCGGGCGGAATGGAGCTACCCCTATCACGTAGCCGCGCTCGCCCACCGGTACCGGATCAGTACCCACCCTGCCGAGCGGAAGGATGGCCTCCTCAAGCTCGGTGAGGGTATCGCCCGCACTCTGGGTCTCCTGGCGCTGAGTGAGATCGTCGCAAGAGAAGGTTTCACGAGGAATGTGCGGAACAAGTTTCGTACAGGGGCGACCTTCGGGACCTGGCTGACGCTCATCGACAGGCTCCCGAATGTGGTCGATGCTCCTCGCCTGAGGGAACTCTCCACACTTCACGGTCGTGACAACGCACGCCCGTTGCTGGGCGACATCAAGGACTTCAGGAATGACTCCCACCACGCTCATGGTGTCCGCGCCACCCACGAGCTCGATGAGGACGTGGACAAGCTAGAGCCGGGCAGTTGACCTTGCGCAGCCTGGAGGAACACACCCTGGAGATCCCGGACAGTGAGCCCGAATGAGATCGCGTCGTTGATCAAGCCACTACAAGGGATCACGGCGGGCTCGTGGCGTGCGCGAACCCGGGACCAGGCCCACCCCTCTCGATTCCTCGGCGTCCCGCCGCTGACGACGGTGCACCCGGACTTCGCCGAGGTGGGGCGCCAGTGCATCACCGTGATGCTGGACCCCATCCACGTGCGTCCGCGGTCCGGGATGCGTGTGGTCGTCCTGGGCGACCTGATCGTCCGCTGCAGCAGCTGCCCGCCTGCGCGCGCGTGAGCGGCTCGTTCCGTTCGCTGGCCCGTACGCGGGGCACGGAACGGAACGAGCCGCCCAGGAGGTGGGCACCGTTCAGGAGGTGAGCAGCGAGAGGTTCACGGCGTTGGCGATGGCCTGCATGCCCGCGCTGTTGGGGTGCAGATGGTCCCCGCTGTCGTAGGCGGGGAGCAGCCGCGCCGGGTTGGCCGGGTCCCTGAGCGCCGCGTCGAAGTCGATCACCGCGTCAAAGGCTCCGCTGGTCCGTATCCACTTGTTGACCTGGGCGCGGATGGCGGCCTTGGCGGCGCTCTGCGAGGAGTGCGGCAGGATCGTGCCGCCGATGATCCGGACACCGGCCTGGTGCGCCTGGTCGATCATGGTCCGGTAGCCGGCGATGATCTGCTCGGCGGTGACGCTGCTGTGGTTGATGTCGTTGATGCCCTCCAGCACGATGGCGTTCTTCACGCCCGGCTGGGTCAGGACGTCATGGGAGAACCGGGTCATGGCCGCGATGCCCTGCTGCACGGTCGGGCTGTCGGTGACCACGCGGTTGCCGCCGATGCCCGCGTTGACCACGCCGAGGCGCTGGCCGCCGGACTCGGTCTGCAGCCGCCGGGCGAGGTAGTCGGGCCAGCGCCGGTTGGCGTTGGCGGTGGCGTTGGAGCCGTCGGTGATGGAGTCGCCGATGGCAACTACGGTTCCGTTGGCCGTGGGTGACACCACGTCGAGCCCCGCCACGTAGAACCAGCGAGCCGTGGTGGTGGTGAAGTTCGTCGCGGCCTCCTCGGCCGCGTGGTTGCCGGTGCCCGCATTGGACAGGTACGAGGTCTGGTGGGCGTCGTGGTGGTAGGTGGAGGCGCCGGTGGTGCCCGGGAGATAGATGCTCACAAGCAGGTTCTGCTCCGCGACGACCGGCATTGGGATGACGTCGCTGGTCAGTTCCCGCCCAGCGGGGATGGTGGGCGTGGCCGACCGGCCGAAGGTGACGGTGCGTGTGGTGCCCGCGACCGCCGTGGCGCCGCTGGACTGGACGGCCACCCTGACGGCACCCACCGACAGCGGGGTCGTGCTGCGCAGGTTGGACAGCCGGATGCGCAGTCCCGCGCCGGAGGTGTTGTTGTGGACGACCATCCGGATGGTCTGCCTGGTAAAGGTCTGGCCGCCGCTGACCATGCTCGGTCCCCAGGTCGCCGAGCGCAGGCGCTCGGTCAGGCTCCACTGCTGGTTGGTCGTGTTCCGGCAGGTGTACTGGACGAGCGCGCGGTCCTCCGCGGTGGAGCTGCCGGAGACGTCCAGGCACAGGCCGCTGCGGGCAGAGACAATCGCCGAGCCGCTGAAGGTCCAGCGCTGGTTGCTGCCGCCGTTGCAGGTCCATTGGCTGAGAG
This sequence comes from Streptomyces sp. NPDC050164, assembly GCF_044459945.1. Classification (NCBI taxonomy): domain Bacteria; kingdom Bacillati; phylum Actinomycetota; class Actinomycetes; order Kitasatosporales; family Streptomycetaceae; genus Streptomyces; species Streptomyces sp. NPDC050164. The sequence continues at coordinate 22,694 of NZ_JBITJK010000059.1, read as the reverse complement.
CGGTTCCCGCTTCCATGGAGCCGCTCGGCACGTCCAGACACTTGCCGCTGTTGATGTTCACCAGCGAGAAGGTGTTGTCGCCGTGGTCGACGGCTTCCCACAGCTGGCCGGGCCCGCCCGAGGCGGTCCTCTGCACGGCCGCCGCGCCGTTGGCCAGGGAGTCCGACAGCACGGCGGCGTTCTTACCGCTGTGCGCCGCCGTCAGCGCGTAGACGTGGCCACCCTGCGGCGCGCCGGCCGCCGAGGCGTCACTCGCCGGGACGAGGGCGAGTCCAGCAGCGGCTAAACAGGTGGCGGATGCCGTGGCCGTGAGCCTGGCGATGAGTCTTCGGGAGGTGTTCATGTGCGGGCCCTTTCTGCCTTCTCGGGAGCGTGCGGGTCTGCTTCGTGGGCGTGCGGGTCTGCTTCGTGGGGACGTGCGGGTCGAGGGGGCCGGTCGGCTCAGGAGGTGCCGAGGTCGACGGCGTCGGCCATCGTCTTCATTCCGGAGTGGTGTCGGTATCGATGCCATGGACTGGCACGTACGGCTGCGGCCGCCGGTTCACCGGCATCGAAAAACCGGCGGCCGTGACGGAGCTTGGTGAGACCGGAAACACTCCCGTGCTGCCGTCGTCTGCCCCCGTGCAAGAGCGGCCGCGAGGGGGCACACGGCCGGGACCGCTGCACGCCGGCGGCACGTTTTCCTTCCGGCGCAGCCGTCAACCCCCAACTCCTGCGTGACCGGATGCCCACCGCGTGACCGGCCAAGTGACCACGCCCGTTCCGGCGTCGCGCCACACCGGTTCTCTCGACGAAGGAGCACCTTGTGTCCGCACCCCTGACGCGACGTTCGCTCCTGGTTCTTCAACGACCAGGGCCGCAGCTACTGCCGGTTCGGTCGTAAGCGCAACGGCAAAGTCTTGGACAACGGCAACACCAACGCCGAAGGCGCTCCTGTGCCCGTCGAGGTTCACGGGCTACACCACGGCGGGACAGGACCAACGTCACGTGCCCCTGTGACCCATGAGCTCAACGGCGTTGGCAAACCCGGGGCAAACCCGCCCCTCTCGACTCCTCGGCACAAATATCCTTCGCCAGACAGGCCGGCGCTCTGCTTGGCTCGTCCCATGAGTGATCTCCACATACGCCACGCCACTCTCCCGGACATCGACACCGTTTTGCAGTTCTGGCGCGAAGCCGCGGAAGGAACGAGCATCAGCGACGACCACGACGGAGTGGCCCGACTCATCGCAACGGACCCCGAAGCCCTGCTCCTCGCAGAGCGCGACGGCGTCCTCACCGGAACCGTCATAGCCGGCTTCGACGGATGGCGATGCTCCGCCTACCGGCTGGCCGTACACCCGGACCACCGTCGGCAAGGCATCGCCACCGCCCTGCTGGAAGCAGCAGAACAACGATTCGCCGCCCTGGGCGGGCGACGCGTCGACGCCATGGTCCTCGAAGTCAACGAACAGGCCCACCACACCTGGGCCGCGGCTGGATACCACCGCGAGGACCACTGGCGGCGCTGGGTCAAGCCGCTGTAGGCACGGGCAGCACTCAGGCGATGTTTGTGAGCTGCCAAGATGCGACGGCCGGCGCTGCCACCTCTACCGGCTGGCCGTGCATCCGGACCACCGCCGCCAGGGCATCGCCTCCGCGCTGCTCGCCGCGGCCGAGGAGCGGTTCGTACGGCTCGGCGGGCGGCGCGCGGACGCGATGGTGCTCACGCGCAACGAGACCGCGCACCGCGCGTGGGGGGCCGCCGGGTACGCGCCCGAGGAGAAGTGGCGGCGTTGGGTGAAGCCGCTTACGGACTAGGGCCGGTCGGAGTGAAGCCCCTCACCGGCCAGGCGTGCTCTTCGGGCTGAGGACTCCTGCCACGAGCCGGTGGGCGTAGGCGGTGTCGAGTCCGTCCGGGCGGAACAGGATGCGGTACATCATGGGCGCGACGACCTGGTCGACGACCGTCTCGACGCCGGGTGCCGGCTCCCCCCGCTCGGACGCGCGACGGAGGATGACGTCGATCTGCTGGGCGGCGTAGGCGGAGCACTGGCCGGCGTTGGCGCCGTCCGGGTCGCCGAGCAGGGCGTCGCGGATGTAGGCGCGGCCGGTGGGCGAGGACATCTCGTCGAGGAACTGCTCGGCCCAGGCCGTCAGGTCGGATGCCAGGGTGCCGAGGTCCCCGGGTTCGGTGTCGGGCCGCAGCCGCTCGACCGCCACGTCCGACAGCAGTTCCTGCATGTCTCCCCAGCGGCGGTAGATCGTCGACGGCGTCACGCCCGCGCGCTGGGCGACCATCGGCACGGTCAAGGCGTCCCGGCCGACCTCCGAGGCGAGTTCGCGCACGGCGGTGTGCACCGCCGCCTGGACCCGGGCGCTGCGCCCGCCGGGGCGCACCATCTGCCTGCTCACGGAACCCACCTTAAAGCGAACTCGTTGCGTCTAGCACGGCAGGCACCGGGCCGCGGACGCGAGACCGCGGGCGGGACGGGTTTGTTCGCAGGCGTGCCCGACCCGCAGCAACACGCTCTCCCCGAGGGGCGGCCCGATGAGCTGCATGCCGATCGGCAGCCCCGCCGTGTCGTGGCCGACCGGTACGGACAGTGAGGGCACGCCGGTGATGTTGGCCGGGGCCGAGAGCCGCACATAGGCGTCGGAGACGCCCTCGACGGTGCCGTCGGCCCAGGTGACCTGCCCCTGACCGGCCACGACGGCGGTCGTCGGCACGGTGGGGGCGGCGATCAGGTCGACCTCCCGCAGCATGCGCGCCCATTCCCGCCGCATGAGGGTGCGGGAGCGCTGGGCGCGCAGGTAGTCCCCGGCCGGCATGAGTTCACCTGCTTCCAGGAGGATCCGGACGTCGTCCTGGTAGAGCTCGGGGACCGTGCGCAGGGTGCTCTCGTGATAGGCGGTGGCCTCGGGCACCATCAGGCCCCACTGGGTGGCCTGGATGTAGCGGGTCATGGGGATCTCGACCTCGACGAGGCGGGCACCGAGAAACTGGAGCCGGCCGATCGCGCTTCGGACGGCGGCTTCCACCTCCGCGTCGACGTGGTCGAAGTAGTAGGTGCGCGGCACGCCGATCCGCAGTCCGGTCAGATCCGTGTCCGGGCCCGGCCGGTAGTGGGCCGGTGCTGTGACCAGGGAGGCGGGGTCGCGCGGGTCGTGGCCTGCCAGGGCCTCGAGGACCAGGGCCGCGTCCTCGGTGGTGCGGGTGATCGGGCCGACGTGGTCCAGCGACCAGGACAGGGACGTGACGCCGTGGCGCGGGACGAGGCCGTAGGTCGGTTTGAGGCCGACGACCCCGTTCAGCGCGGCGGGCACCCGGATGGATCCGCCGGTGTCGGTGCCCAGGGCGAAGGTGGCGGCGCCGGCGGCGACGGCGACGGCCGATCCGCCGCTGGAGCCGCCGGCGACCCGGCCGGGGTCCCAGGCGTTGCGGGTCTGCGGGGTGGTCAGCCCGTAGGCGAACTCGTGCGTGTGGGTCTTGCCGACCAGTACCGCTCCGGCCGCCGACAGGCGTGCGGCGACGGTGCTGTCGGTCTGCGCGCGGTGGTCGGACCGGACCCGGGAACTGGCCGACGTGGTCGTGCCGGCGACATCGATCAGGTCCTTCAGGCCCATCGGGATGCCGTGCAGCGGACCGCGGTGGCGGCCGGCGGCGATGTCGTTCTCGGCTCGGCGCGCGGCCCGGCGCGCCTGCTCGGCGTCGACGGTGACGTAGGCCCGAAGGTCCGGCTCCACCTGCTCGATGCGCTCCAGTACGGAGTCGGCCAGCTCGACGGGGGACAGCTGACGTGCCCGGATCGCGTCGGCGGCGGCCGCGAGCGTCAGTTCATACGGCTGCATCGTGCGTCTCCTTCGCCATCGTGCGCATCCTTCACCGCTGCCGCGCGGTAGGCAGGGGCGGGCGGGGTGTCCCCGAAGTCCAGCTCCCTCAGGACCGCCACGACGGAGTGGATGTGGTCGGCGGTGGCCGCGACCGCCGCGTGACGGTCGGCGGGCAGTACGAGCCCGGCGCGGCGGGCCCAGCGGGCCGCTTCGGGCGGCGTGAGTTCGGGCTGGGACATGAACTCCCCTGTAAAGGCTAATCGTTTGCCTTAGAGGACTCTAGGACCTACGGTCGCCTTAACGCAAACAGATTGCTTTAAGCGCGTTCCGAGGAGGACCATTGACCACGCCCGCTTCCTGGACCGTGGGCGGCATCACCGTCCACCGCGTCGACGAGATCCCCCTGCCACCCGCCACCGGCCCCTGGCTGCTGCCCGGCGCCACCCCGCAGGTCGTCACGGAGCAGCAGTGGCTGCGCCCCCACTTCGCTGACGACGAGGGCGTCCTGCGCATCGACAGCCACAGCTTCGCGTTCACCGTCGGCGGGCTGCGCGTCCTGGTGGACACCGGCATCGGCAACGGCAAGGAGCGGGCCAACCCCGCCTGGCACCACCTCGACACCGACTACCTTCAGCGCCTCAGCGCCGCCGGATTCCCCCCGGACTCTGTCGACTTGGTGATCCTCACCCACCTGCACGCCGACCACGTCGGCTGGAACACCCGGGAAGTGAACGGCGAGTGGGTGCCCACCTTCCCGAACGCCCGCCACCTCACCTCCCGCACCGAGCGGGAGTTCTGGTCCGGGTACGACATGGACGAGGCCCGCCGGCAGATGTTCCGCGACTCCGTGATCCCGGTGGAGGAAGCGGGACTGCTCGACCTCCTCGACGTCCCCGCCGAGGGCCTCGAAGTCGTCCCGGGCCTGCGTCTGATCCCGACTCCCGGGCACACCCCCGGCCATATCGCCGTCGAACTGACCAGCCACGGACGCACGGCACTGATCACCGGCGACTGCGTCCACCACCCCGTCCAGCTCGCCCACCCCGGCATCGGCGCCTGTGTCGACATCGACCCCGGACGGTCACAGGCTTCGCGCCGCGAGCTGCTCGGCGCGCTCGCCGGCACGGACACCCTCCTCCTGGGCACCCACTTCCCACCGCCCACCGCCGGCCACGTCGTCCCACACGAGGGCGCCTACCGGCTCTCCCCGGTCCCCGCCGACTCCTCCTGAGCACCCCGACCGCAGGACTTTGCCCATCCTTTACCCTTGGATGGCCACTCGGTTCTGCATGAAAGGTTGTGAGCGTCCGCCCATGGGCGAGCCTCCCAGTACGCGACACCGCGCGTTCCGCCCCGTCCTGGAGAACCATGGAACAGGGGTGAACCGATGACCGAAGTGCTCCTCCTCCTGACGGCGATCCTGCTCTCGATCACCTGCGGCGCCTTCGTGGCGGCCGAGTTCTCCCTCACCACGGTCGAGCGTGCCGAGCTGGAGCAGGCGGTGGCGCGCGGCGACCGGGGCGCGCAGGGCGCACTGAAGGCCGTACGGAACCTGACGTTCCAGCTCTCCGGGGCGCAGCTCGGCATCACGGTCACGAACCTGGTCGTCGGCATGCTCGCCGAGCCGTCGATCGCCGCGCTGATCGCCGGGCCACTGGAGGACATCGGCATCTCACGGTCGGCGTCGCACAGCCTGGCGCTGGTGCTGGGCACGGCTTTGTCGACGGTGTTCCTGATGGTCGTGGGCGAACTGGTGCCCAAGAACTGGGCGATCTCGTCGCCTCTGACGGTCGCCAAGACCGTGGGCAACGCCCAGCGCTGGTTCAGCGCCGCGTTCCGGCCCTTCATCAGGCACCTCAACAACACGGCGAACCGTGTCGTGCGCCGGATCGGTGTGGAGCCCGCCGAGGAGCTGGCGTCGGCGCGCGGTCCGCAGGAGCTGGCGGCGCTCGCCCGGCACTCCGCCAGGGAAGGCGTCCTGGAGGCCGACACCGCCGAGCTGTTCGTGCGGACGCTCAACCTCGCCGACCTGACCGCGGAGAACGTGATGACTCCCCGGGTGCAGGTCGTCGCCCTGGACGTGCAGGCGACCCTGGAGGACGTGGCGAACGCGACCCGGGCGACCGGCCTGTCCCGGTTCCCCGTCTACCGCGGCACCCTCGACTCGGTCGTCGGAACGGCGCACGTCAAGGACGTGCTGGCGGTACCGGTGGAGCGCCGGACCCGGATCTTCGTCTCCGAGCTGATGCGCGAGCCGCTGCTGGTCCCGGAGACGCTCACCGTCGACCGGCTCCTGGACCGGCTCGCAGGCAAGCGCACGATGGCCGTCGTGATCGACGAGTACGGCGGCACGGCGGGCGTGGCCACCCTGGAGGACATCGTTGAGGAGGTCGTCGGCGAGGTGCGCGACGAGCACGACCCGCACGAGCTGCCCGACCTCGCGCCGGCCGGCACGGACGAGGCCGGCCACGCCCTGTACTCGGCCGACGGCTCCGCGCGCGTGGACCACCTCGAACGCGTCGGGCTGCGCGCCCCGGAAGGGCCGTACGAGACGCTCGCCGGGCTGGTGGCGACGGTGCTCGGCCGGATACCGGCCGTCGGTGACACTGTGGAGGTCGCCGGCTGGCGGATGGAGGTCCTGGACGCCACGGGCCGCCGGGCCGCCCGCGTCCGGCTGCACGCGCCCCTCGACGACGAGAAGCCCGACGAGAAGGGAGCGGAGCTGTGACCGCCGTCCAGCTGCTGATCGGTCTGGCGACGCTCGTCGTCAACGCCTTCTTCGTCGGCGCCGAGTTCGCGCTGATCTCGGTGCGCCGCAGCCAGATCGAACCCTACGCCGACCGGGGCGACCGGCGCGCCAAGAGCGTGCTGTGGGGCCTGGAGCACGTGTCCGCGCTGATGGCGGCCGCACAGCTCGGCATCACGCTGTGCACGCTGGTGCTGGGTGTGGTGGCCGAGCCGGCGATCGCGCACCTGCTGGAGCCGGTGTTCCACGCGGTGGGCGTGCCCGAGGGCGCGGGGCACGCGGTGTCCTTCGTAATCGCGCTGGCCCTGGCCACGTATCTGCACATGCTGCTCGGCGAGATGGTGCCGAAGAACATCGCGCTCGCCGAGCCGGTGCGCAGCGCGCTGACGCTCGGCCCGCCCCTGGTGACGCTGTCCCGGGCGCTGCGCCCGGTGATCTTCACGGTGAACGCGTTCGCCAACGCGCTGCTGAAGCTGCTGCGCGTCGAGGCCCGGGAGGAGGTCGCCGCCTCCTACTCGGACGCCGAGATAGCGCAGATCGTGAAGGACTCCAGCGAGGCCGGGCTCATCGACGACCGCGCCCAGGAGCGGCTGCACGACGCGCTGGAACTGGGCCGCCGTCCGGTGCGCGACGTGGTGCTGCCGTTGGAACGCGTGGTCTACGCGCGCGTGGGCGTCACTCCGGACGAGCTGGAGCGGCTGTCGGCGGAGTCCGGGTTCTCCCGCTTCCCGGTGGTGGACGAGGGTCGGCGGATCGTCGGCTACCTGCACGTGAAGGACGCGCTGGACGCCGTCGGGCGCGATGTGCCGTTCCGGTTGCGGGACATGCGGCCCATCGCGCGCGTGCGGGAGCACACACCGCTGGACGACGTCCTCACGGCGATGCGGGGCAGCCGTACGCACCTCGCGGCCGTCCTCGGGGCGGACGGCCGGCTGGCCGGCCTCGTGACCATGGAGGACGTACTGCGGGAGCTGTTCGGCCAGCGGGCGTGAGGGCCCGGCTCCCGGTGCTCCCGATGGGTGACCGACTGCTGGGTATGTGTACGGGATACTATTTCCGTCTCCATGCACACGAACCCCACCTACAGCAGCCTCGTCGCGGTCGGCGACTCCTTCACCGAGGGCATGTCGGACCTGTTGCCCGACGGCACCTACCGGGGCTGGGCCGATCTCCTCGCCGCGCGGATGGCGGCCCGCACGCCCGGCTTCCGCTACGCCAACCTCGCGGTGCGCGGCAAGCTGATCCGGCAGATCGTCGACGAGCAGGTGGACGTGGCGGCTGCCATGGAGGCCGACGTCGTCACCCTGGTCGGCGGGCTCAACGACACGCTGCGGCCGAAGTGCGACATGGGCCGCGTGCGCGGGCTCCTGGAGGAGGCCGTGGAGCGGCTGGCCCCGTCGTGCAAGCAGCTCGTGCTGATGCGCAGCCCGGGCCGCCGGGGTCCTGTCCTGGAGCGGTTCCGGCCGCGCATGGAGGAACTGTTCGCCTGCGTCGACGAGCTCGCCGCACGGCACGGCGCGATCGTCGTCGACCTGTACGGCGCCCCCTCGCTCGCCGACCCGCGGATGTGGGACGTGGACCGGCTGCACCTGACGGGCGAGGGTCACCGCAGGGCCGCGGAGGCGGTGTGGCAGGCGCTCGGCTACAAGCCCGAGGACACCGAGTGGCGCACCCCGATGCCGACGACACTGCCGCCCGGCTGGGTCATGCGCCGCACGGCGGACCTGCGGTTCGCCCGGCAGCACCTGCTGCCCTGGATCGGCCGCCGCCTGACGGGCAGCTCCTCGGGCGACGGCATTACGCCGCTGTCAGTCCCCTACTGGGGTGATCCGGTGTGCGCCGAGCACTGCCGTGAGATCGGCTGCTACTGGACCTGGGACGACCTCTGGCCGGACGGCCCGCCCGCTGTGGCCCCGCACACCCACAGGGTGGCAGAACTCTCGGAGCCGTGCGTCGTGTGTGCCACGCCGGCCCCCTAGGGTCTGTCGTTTGGATCAGGTCGCAGGGAAGCGACGGCATCTCTTCAGCGCCGGTGAGCGGGGTCTGGTGCGTGCAGCTGCAAGGCGGAGGAGGGCGGCGATGCGATGGGAGCACCGCCCGCGCGAGCGAAGCCGAGCGTGGGGGAATCGGCAACCGACGACAACGCCGCAGATGCGCGTGCCAGACCCCGCGTCTGCGACGTGATCCAAACGACAGGCCCTAGGTGAAACGTACACAAAGCGTGGGAGAAACCTGGGGGTTTGCCGTGCGGGACTGGTGTTGCCATCGGGTCAGATGCCGAGCATGGTGTTGAGGTCGTCCAGGGACTTCACCGTCACGTAGTCGTAGCCGTGGGTCACCGGGTCGTAGCCGCGGTCCAGCAGGACCAGGTTGCGGAAGCCCATGTCGTGCATCGACTGGTGGTCGTAACGGGTGTGCGAGGCGACGTGTACGAAGTCCTCGGGGGACGCGTCGAGCTGGTCGAGCATGTACTCGAACGCGGCGTAGCGGGGCTTGTAGTAGCCGGCCTGCTCCGCGGTGAAGACCGCGTGGAAGTCCGCCCCGAGCTTCGGCACGCTCTCCTCCAGGAAGGAGTCGTCGGCGTTGGACAGGATGACCAGCTTGTAGTTCTCGCCCATCTTCTTCAGCGGCTCCACCACGTCCGGGTGGGGCCCCCAGCTGCGGACGCCGTCGGCGAACCGCTTGCCCGCGTCCGGCGCCGCCTTCACACCCCACTTGCGGCAGACCCGCTCGAAGGAGTCCTGCAGCACCTGCTCGTAGGGGTAGTACTGGCCGCGGACCTGGTCGTAGCGGTAGCCGCGGAACTCCCGGACGAACTGGTCCCACTGCTCGGCGGGGACCTGGTCGCCGACGAGCTCACGCGTGATCGGGGTGATCGGGTATTCGATCAACGTGCCGTAGCAGTCGAACGAGACGTATTTCGGCCGGAACTGCAACGAGGGAATGGCCATGAGGATGCTCCTATCTTTTTCTGTGGAAACCGCACATGTTCGGGACTGGCTTTTCAGGAATGCCCGTGACGGGCTTCCCTGAGGTGCGCGACGACGTCGTCCGGGCTCACGGTCAAGGAACGCTCGATATTGATCCAGTCGTCCTTGGCGTGATCGAGGAGGTACTCGCGCCGTTCGGGTGCGCGCTCCGCGCGCCAGTTCGTGATCAGCGCACGCAGTGTGAGTCGTGCCAACGCGGCAACCGGGAGCAGCGGCAGTTCCGAGGCCTGGATCGGCCGCTCCCGTTGGTAGCCGGCGGCGAAGGCGCAGGCGTCCCGCCAGGGATGATCCGGCGTCCTGCCGAGCAGGTTCGCCATGGGAACGGCGGGATCGAAGATCACCGCGCTGCGCACAGTGTCGCCGAAGTCGATAACACCGGTGACGAAGTGATCGCTCTTTGGATCCACCACGATGTTGTAAGGGCTGAAGTCACCGTGGATCACCTGCGTTTCGAGATCACTCAGCTTCGGGACGACGTTTTCACCGAAGAGCCGGAAGACCGACCGGGCCAACTGGCGGTGCTCGGGGCTCGGCGTGTGCTCGACCAGTTCGGTCAGCTGGTGGAAATGCCGGATGTCCCATGCCAGACCTCGTCGGTCCGCCGGGTGCGTGAACGGCCTGAGCGCCACGTCGATCAGCCCCAGCATCTCGCCGGCCTTGGCGAGCCGCTCCGCGTCCGGGTTCGCATCGGCCAGGACCTGGCCTTCGACGAAGTCGAACACCCGCAGGAACCGAGCCCTGCCGTCGTTCAGTCTGATCGTGACATTGTCGTTTCCGCCGGCGGTCAGCTTCACCCGCTGGACGGGCAAGTGCGGAGCGGTGGTTTCGAGGTAGCGCATCGCGGCGGTCTGGAGGGCGACAACCGCCTCCGCCTCGTCAGGTGGTGAGACCTTCACGAGGTAGCTGCTCGAGTCGGTGCTGAGCCTGAACGTGTCGTCCTTCTCGGTCGCCAGTCGCTCCAAGCACCCGTTGAGGCGGAAGTGCTCCTCAAGGAAAATGCTCACCAGCATCGCGCCGATGGGTTCGTGGGACGATGTCAGGCCGCTCTCCTCGAGGAGCCGATGCGCATAGTTCGCAGCCGGTGAGGTGTTCACGGTCAGTCCCTTCGGCCGGCCTGTCACAGACGGTTTTTCGCGACCTCGGCGAAGGTCTCCAGGAATCGGGTCACATCGGCGGAGTCGAAGGCCAGCGGGGGACGGATCTTCAGTGTGTTCGCGGACGTGCCCGTGCCGCTGATCAGGATGCGGCGATCGCGCATGTCGTTGATGACGTCTTCGGCAAGTGCGCGGTCGGGCTCGAGGGTCTCTCGGTCCTTGACGATCTCCACGCCGACGTAGAGACCGGCGCCGCGGACTTCGGCGACATAGGGGGAATTCTTGGCGATCTCCCGCAGCCCCGCACGCAGGGCGTTGCCGTTCTCCAGGACGCGCTGCTGCACGTTCTCCTTCTCGAAGACGTCCAGCACCGCGGCGCCGGCGGCCACGGGGACGGAGCTGCCGCCGAAGGTGTTGAAGTAGCGGACGTTGCGTCCGAACTCCTCGCTGACCTCGGGGCGGAAGACCACACCCGAGATCGGCAGGCCGTTGCCCATCGGCTTGCCCAGGGTGACGATGTCCGGCAGCACACCGTGGCGGCTGAAACCCCACATCGAGTCCCCGAGCCGGGCGAATCCCGACTGGACCTCGTCCGCGATGTAGACACCGCCGGCCGCGTGCACCTCCTCCACGACGGCCCGCATGTAGCCGGGGGGGTCGGTGAAGATGCCGTCGCTGCTGTGGGCGCAGTCGGTGATCAGGGCCGCGAGCCGGTAGCCGTGGCGCTCGAGGTCGTCGATGGCGCCGCGCAACTGCTGGCGCATGTGCTCGTCGAGCGTGGATCCCGGCGCGACGAGGCGCGGGTCAGGAGCGTCGATGAGCCGGACGTTCGACCCCAGCGGCGAGCCCGCGCCGAGGGTCGGTGAGAAGCTCGCCACCTCCCGGGTGATGCCGTGGTAGGCCCAGCGGGTGACGATGATGCCCTCGCCGCCCGTGTGGAACCGCGCCACCCGCACCGCCAGGTCGTTCGCCTCCGACCCGCTGCACGCGATGCTCAGCTTGGACAGCTCCTCGGGGAACGTCGAAAGAAGCCGCTCCGCGTAATCGACCAGGGCTTCCTGGACGTAGCGCGTGTTGGTGTTGACCACCGCCATCTGGCGGGCGACGGCCTCGGCCACGTGGGGGTGGGCGTGACCGACGCAGGGGACGTTGTTGTAGGCGTCGAGGTAGTCGTTGCCGTCACGGTCGATCAGGTGGGCGCCGTGACCGGAGACGAACTCGACCGGCTCCCTGTAGATCAGTGTGTAACCAGGACCCAGCACCTTGTTCCGGCGGTGGATGGTGTTTTGGAGGTGCTCGGGGAGTTCGCTCAGCACCCCGGGGTCGAACCGGTTGGGGTAGTGAGCGATTGCCCGACTCAGCGTTGAAGTCATCGGCAGGCACACCTTCAGTCTTGTTCCGGGGTTGCTCGCTGCGTTGGCCGGAAACATACCATCATTAATTCCAGTTCCAACCTGAAACTAGAAACTTTTTTTCGCGAGCTCCGCGAGGGGCGGGGATCGAGCGTTCGGCCTCACCGCTGCCGGTCAGGGCGCGGCCGGCGTCGATGGTGACGTAGGCGGCCAGGCGAAGAAGGAGACCGCGATGATCCGCAGGGGCTGCTCGCGGGCTTCGCCGACGGCAGGGCGGTACCGCCCAAACCGGTCCCTGCCCGATCTGCGTACGGGGCTCGCTATGGTCGTCACGTGACCAACCCGACCTCACGCGACTACAACAAGGCATCAGTCCTCGACGTGGTCCTCTCCCACGCGCCCTTGACGCGGAACAAGCTCATCGAGCTGACGGGCCTGAGCAAGGCCACGGTGTCCAGAGCGGTGGAGGAGCTCCGTGCCGACGGCTTCGTCGTCGACGGCGGGGTCGACGAGATCACCGGCCGCGGCCGCCGGTCCACCTATCTGGACCTGCCCGGCACGACCGGCCACGTCGCCGGTGTCAGCTTCGGCGCCCAGACCACCGGTGTGCTGGTGACCGACCTGAGGGGTCGTGAGATCCAGCACGTGACGGTTTCCACCGCCGATCACCAGGAGGTCCAGGACGCCGCGCGATGGCTGGTCGACCTGATCGCGCAGGCCGCCCAATCCGCGCAGGGGCCTCTGCGTCAGATCGTCGCCGCAGTGCCCGGCCGGGTCCGGGGCGGCACGGAGATCTTCGGCCCCGCGGAGTCGATGAAAATCTTCGCGGGCTCAGGCCTCCAGCAAGCTATCGAAGCTCTGGTCGACGCCCCTGTGCTGCTCGACAGCGATGCCAACGCGTCCCTGCTCGGGATCCTCACCGACGACGCCACCATCAGGAACGCCGCCCTCTTCAGCGTCAGCACCATACTGAACTTCGCCAGCTGCACGGATCACGAGCTCGCCCGGGGAAGTACACCCACCTTCGGCGACATCGGTGTGCTCTCCTCCGGAGTCGGCGACGAGAACCTCGACGAGCTGCTGAGCACCCGAGGTCTCCTCCGGTTCGCTCGCGAGCGGGGGCTCGACCTGGAGCGCATCGAGGATCTCTGGCTGCAACCGCACACCGAGGCTCCGCACGCCGAGGTGCTGCAGGCGTTCACCACGGCGATCGTGACCGCTGTCAGTGTCGTCGCGGTGACGCTGGACCCGGAGTCGGTCTACTTCGTGGGCCGGCTGCGTCCGCTCGTCGACATCGTCCTTCCCCAGGTGCGCGAGCGGCTCGACCAGAGCCTTCCGGCGGTGCCGGAGATCAGGACGGGTCCGCATCAGATCGGCCTGTCGACGGCACAAGGAGCGGTCTACGCGTGCCTGACGATTGCTCAGGAACGACTGCGAGACGCCGTGCTCGGCGCACGGCAGCAGAACCGGCTCACGGAGCAGTCCGCACCGGCCTTCTGAGCAAGCCGGAGAGCGTGCGGGAGCGCGCAAGGCCGTTCATCCCAGACGGCCCGCAACGCGGTTCGGATCCTGCATACGAACACCTCGCGATGGCCCGGGGGACCTCCGTCCGGGCCTGCCGCCGATCGACGGCCGGACCATCACGGCCCCTCTTCCAGACATCGCCGCCACAGGGCAGTCCTTCATCGACTTCGCAATCGATGAGCTACCCGACGCCGTACATGCCGCCGGCGAGAAGCCGGCGCGGACATCGCCGCGTACCGATATCGCCTCGGCCGCGCCCGCCGACGCGCCGCCCGGACGCGCTGCTTCTCGCAGGTCTTGATCAGGGCGTCCCACTGGCCCACATCGCGGGAGCCACAGGAAGACTCCCACAAGATCAAGACCTGGGCTGCGAAGCGGCCGGTGCGAAGACCCGATACGAGCCGCGTGAAGTCGTCGCGTTCCCTCGTCTTGCAGCGGCCGGCGGAAGGGGCGGCGTCCTCACACCATGGGTACGCTGCCGGGCGACGGCCCGCCGCCGAAGCGGCCCGAGCTGCTGCAGACATGCGAGCACCGGTCCAGGAGGAGCTGTGCCGCACGGCGCTGGCCTGCTGGTGTGCGCCTCAGCCGTGCCACGCGCACGTGCCTGCGGACCTCGTCGAGCACCTCTCGTAGGTTCCCACGAAGGCACCCGCGGCGCTGGCCTGCACGAATCGCCAGTAGAATCCGTCCACGTGACTTCCGCTCCCGCCAAGCCCCGCATCCCGAACGTCCTCGCCGGACGGTACGCCTCCGCCGAGCTCGCCACGCTCTGGTCGCCCGAGCAGAAGGTGAGGCTGGAGCGGCAGCTCTGGCTCGCCGTGCTGCGCGCACAGAAGGACCTCGGGATCGAGGTGCCGGACGCGTCGCTCGCGGACTACGAGCGTGTGCTCGACACCGTCGACCTGGCCTCCATCGCCGAGCGCGAGAAGGTCACGCGGCACGACGTGAAGGCGCGGATCGAGGAGTTCAACGACCTCGCCGGGCACGAGCACGTGCACAAGGGCATGACCTCCCGCGACCTCACCGAGAACGTCGAGCAGCTGCAGATCCGGCTCTCGCTGGAGCTGATGCGCGACCGCACGGTGGCGGTCCTGGCCCGCCTGGGCAAGCTGGCCGGCGAGTACGGCGAGCTGGTCATGGCCGGCCGTTCGCACAACGTGGCCGCGCAGGCCACCACCCTCGGCAAGCGCTTCGCGACCGCCACCGACGAGCTGCTCGTCGCCTACGGCCGGATCGAGGAGCTGCTGGGCCGCTACCCGCTGCGCGGCATCAAGGGCCCGGTCGGCACCGCGCAGGACATGCTGGACCTGCTGGGCGGGGACGGTGCGAAGCTCGCCGAGCTGGAGCAGCGGATCGCCACGCACCTGGGCTTCTCCCAGGCGTTCACGTCGGTCGGCCAGGTCTACCCGCGCTCACTGGACTACGAGGTCGTCACGGCGCTGGTGCAGCTGGCGGCCGCGCCGTCGTCGCTGGCGAAGACGATCCGGCTGATGGCCGGGCACGAGCTGGTCACCGAGGGCTTCAAGCCGGGCCAGGTCGGCTCCTCGGCGATGCCGCACAAGATGAACACCCGCTCCTGCGAGCGCGTCAACGGCCTGATGGTGATCCTGCGCGGCTACGCCTCGATGACCGGCGAGCTCGCGGGCGACCAGTGGAACGAGGGCGACGTGTCCTGCTCGGTGGTGCGCCGGGTCGCACTGCCGGACGCGTTCTTCGCGCTGGACGGTCTGCTGGAGACGTTCCTGACGGTGCTCGACGAGTTCGGCGCGTTCCCGGCGGTCGTGGCCCGTGAGCTGGACCGCTACCTGCCGTTCCTCGCCACCACCAAGGTGCTGATGGGCGCCGTGCGCGCCGGCGTGGGCCGCGAGCTCGCGCACGAGGCGATCAAGGAGAACGCCGTCGCCTCCGCGCTCGCGATGCGCGAGCAGGGCGCCGAGCGCAACGAGCTGCTCGACAAGCTGGCCGCCGACACGCGCATTCCGCTCGACCGCGCCGAGCTGGACGCGCTGATGGCCGACAAGCTGTCCTTCACGGGTGCCGCCGGCGACCAGGTCGCCGCCGTGGTCGCCCGGGTCGAGGAGATCGTGAAGCAGCACCCCCAGGCCGCGGGCTACACGCCCGGCGCGATCCTCTGACGCGCCGCACACGATGCCCCGTTTCACACCCGAGGAGCTGGAGGCCGCCCGCGACCGCATCGTGCCGGACGTGGTCGCGGACGGTCTGCGGGTGCTGTTCTGCGGCATAAATCCCGGTCTGATGACGGCCGCGACGGGCCATCACTTCGCCCGCCCGGGCAACCGCTTCTGGCCCGTGCTGCACCGCTCCGGGTTCACGCCGCGGCTGCTGGCGCCGTCCGAGCAGCAGGAGCTGCTGTCGTACGGGCTCGGGATCACCAATGTCGTGGCGCGGCCGACCGCTCGGGCCGACGAGCTGAGCGCCGAGGAGTACCGGGAGGGCGGGCGCCTGCTCGCGCTGAAGGTGGGGCGGCTGCGGCCCCGCTGGCTGGCCGTGGTCGGAGTGACCGCGTACCGCGCCGCGTTCGACGACCGGAAGGCCCGGGTCGGCCCGCAGTCGCGGGTGATCGGGGACACGCGGGTGTGGGTGCTGCCCAATCCGAGCGGGCTGAACGCCCACTGGACGGCCGAGACGATGGCCGAGGAGTTCGCGCGGCTGCGGGAAGCCGCCGGGAGCTGATCTCCTACGGCGGGTCCGTCTCCGTGACCAGCGCCAGCAGTTGGATGCCGCGCGACGTGTCGCGGTCGGTGACCGCCACGGCCACCCAGCGGCCGGTGCCCTCCACCTCCCACAGGTACGCGACGCTCGCGCGCTCGCTCAACTCGGCCCACGGCCGGGGGATCTCCTCCTGCTCGGTGCGCAGCAGGACGGTCTGCAGGTTGTAAGGGAGCGTGTCGCCCCAGCGTGAGGCGAGGAGTTCGTAGACGGCGCCCCGGTCCTTCTCGTACTGGTCGATCGTCACCGCCCGGAGCGCCGGGTCGTCGTCGCCCGCGGCATCTAACACCGCGGTGTGATGACCGGGTCCGGAAACGCCGACGTCCGACGGGCCGTGCTCCGCCGGAAAGGGGCGGTAGCACAGCTCGTCGATGAGGGCGATGTGCTGTGCGATGTTCATGGGTCCAGTAAACCCGCCGCCACTGACACTTGGCGGGGCGTCAACCCGGTTCCGGCCGTTCTCCGGTCAGGCGTCCCGGCGGCGCAGGCTCCACGCTCCCGCCAGCAGGGCGGCCGCCGCCCAGAGCGCGGTCACCGCGAGCCCCGACCACGGCCCGAGAGTGCCGTCGTAGGTCTCCCGCAGGATCAGCTGTCCCGCTTTGTCGGGCAGGAAGTCGGCGACGGTGCCCGTCGCGTCGCCGATCACGAACGACACGACGAGGATGAACGGGATCAGCAGGGACAGCGTCGCCACGCCGCTGCGCAGCAGGGCGGCGAGTCCGGCGGCGAACAGGGCCATCAGCATGAGGTAGACCCCGCAGCCCACGACGCCGCGCACCTGCTCGCCGGTGCCGAGCCCGTCGGCTGCCGGGCCGAGCCCCGCCCGTGCCACGAGGAGGGCGGCGAGGGCGGTCACCAGTCCCACCAGCAGGGCGGGTACGGCGATGACGGCCGCCTTGGCCGCGAACCACCGGCCGCGCCGCGGAACCGCGGCCAGCGAGACCCGGAGCGCGCCCGACTGGAACTCCGACGACACGGCCATGGCCCCGAAGGAGACGGCCGCGATCTGCCCCGGCACGACACCGGACAGAGCCGTGAACAGGGGGTCGAATCCGGGGGCCGACGTCTCGGAGACACCGGCGATCGCGGAGAACGCCGTGGTCGCGGCGAACAGGGCCAGGAGCGCTCCCGGGAGCGAGCGCAGCGTACGGATCTTCAGCCACTCGGAGCGGAGGACGGGGGTGAGTTCCATGGTCAGGCCTCCTGGGGCTGGGTGGTGAACTCGGCTTCGGCCGACGTGAGGTCGAAATAGGCCTGTTCCAACGTGCCCTCCTCGGCGGCGAGCTCGAGGACCGGCGCACCCGCGGCGGAGGCGATGCGGCCGACGTCGTCCACGCGTGCGTGGTGCACGGTCCAATGACCGTCCGTGTGTTCCACGGCGTCGTGGCCGTGCCGGGCGAGGGCGCTGCGGAGGGCGGCGGGGTCGGATGTGCGGATGCGGACGCTGGGCTGCACGCGTTCGTGAATGAAGTCCCGCATCGGGGTGTCGGCCAGCAGTCGGCCCCGGCCGAGGACGACAAGGTGGTCCGCGAAGGACGCGGTCTCGTTCATCAGGTGGCTGGAGACCAGGACCGTGCGGCCCTCCCCGGCGAGCCGGCGCAGCAACTGCCGGATCCACACGATGCCTTCGGGGTCGAGACCGTTGGACGGCTCGTCCAGCATGACCACCTCGGGATCGCCCAGCAGGGCGGCGGCGATGCCCAGGCGCTGGCGCATGCCCAGGGAGTACGTCCGCACACGGCGCCGGGCCACCGACGCCAGGCCGGTTTCCTCCAGTACCTCGTCGACCCGCCGGTCCGGGATGCGGTTGCTGCTCGCCAGGACGCGGAGATGGTCGCGGGCGGTGCGGGAGCCGTGCGCGGCCTGCGCGTCGAGCAGGGCGCCCACCTGGCGCAGGGGTTCGCGCAGCGTCGGGTAGGCGCGGCCGCCGAGGGTGGCGGAGCCGGCGGTCGGCCGGTCGAGGCCGAGCACCAGCCGCATGGTGGTGGACTTCCCGGAGCCGTTGGGGCCGAGGAAGCCGGTGACACGGCCGGGCAGGACGCGGAAGGTGAGGCCGTCCACGGCCCGTTTGGTGCCGTACTCCTTGGTGAGGTCCTGGACTTCGATGCTGGTCATGGCAGCAGCGTGGCCGCTCGTCCGGGGTGCGGGCCTCCCCCGGCGGTGGAGATCGTCTCCCCCATGCGGGGGAGGTTCGTTGTCAGTGGCGGCTGGGACGATGGCGCAATGGTCCGCATGCTGCGCCCGCTCACACGGGCTGTGACGTACAAGCGGTGGCTGCACATCGTGGTGGCCTTCGTGTGGCCGTCGCTGTGGCTGTTCGTTCAGGAGGCGTGGTGGACCCAGGTCACGGCCGCGGTGCTGCTCGGATTCGCGGGCCTCGTACCGATCACGCGGGTCGTGGAGGGGTTCCAGGCCAGGCTGCTGCTGACCGGCCATCGGCAGGATGGTGAGGGCACGGAGATCGCGACCACTCCGTCGGCCACCTGGGCCGATCGCGGCCGGACGGTGGTGTGGCTGGAGGCGCGGCTGGTCCTCGGCTGGATCGTGGCTCACCTCTCCGTCCAGTTGCCTTTCCTCGCGGTCGACTTGCTGACGACGGGGTTGGGTCACGGGCCGGCCGCCGACGGATTCGTGAACGTCGAGGAGCACCACTGGTGGCACGCCCTGATCGCACCCGTGCCGCTCCTGCTGTTGGCTGTGGCCGTGGTGTGGTCGGGCCACCTCGTCACCGCGCTGGCCGTGAGGCTCCTCGGCCCGTCACCCGCGGAGCGGCTCGCGGCCATGGAGGAGCGCACCGAACAGCTCCTGGAACGCACGCGCATCGCCCGCGAGTTGCACGACTCCATCGGCCACGCGCTCACGGTCGCCGTCGTACAGGCCGGGGCCGCTCGGGCGGCCGGTGATGCCGCGTTCACCGACCGGGCGCTGGGCGCCATCGAGGAGACCGGCCGGGCCGCCCTGGAGGATCTGGAGCGTGTGCTCGGTGTCCTGCGCGAGTCGGAGAAACCCGTGAGCAGCCGGCCGACCCTCGCGGACGCCGACCGCCTGCTGGAGTCCGCGCGCGCCTCCGGGGCGAAGGTCGACGCCGAGGTGACCGGCCCCGTGGACACGATGCCCGGGCCGGTGTCCCGGGAGGGCTACCGGATCCTCCAGGAGGCGCTGACCAATGTGCTGCGGCACGCCGGGGCCGTACCCGTACGGGTCCGTGTGCACGTCACCGGCGACACCCTCGTCCTCGCGATACGCAACCCGCTGGCGGAGCCGATACCCGGCCCCGGGCGGGGCAGTGGCCTGCGCGGCATACGCGAGCGCGCCGCCCTGCTCGGCGGGCTGGCCCGGACCGGCCCCGACGAGGGCGACTGGCAGGTCCATGTCGAACTGCCGTTGAGTTGATCTACGCTGGTCCGATGCCGGTCACCGTTCTCCTCGTCGACGACGAACCCCTCGTGCGCGCGGGGCTGCGGGCCGTGCTGGAGGCCCAGCCCGACATCGAGGTGGTCGGGGAGGCCGCGGATGGGGCGTCGGTGATCCCGCTCGTGCGGCAGCTGCGGCCCGACGTGGTCGCCATGGACGTACGGATGCCGCTGCTCGACGGGATCGAGGCCACCCGGGCGCTGCTGCGGACTGTCGACGAACCGCCGAGGATCCTGGTGGTGACGACGTTCGAGAACGACGAGTACGTGTACGAGGCGCTGCGGGCGGGCGCCGACGGGTTCCTGCTGAAGCGGGCCCGGCCGGCCGAGATCGTGCACGCGGTGCGGCTGATCGCCGAGGGCGAGTCGCTGCTGTTCCCGGCCTCGGTACGACAGCTGGCCGCCGAGTACGGCGAGGGCAACGGGAACCGGGCCGCGCGGGCGGTGATGGAGCGGGCCCAGCTGACCGAGCGGGAGGGCGAGGTGCTGCGGCTGATGGCGCGGGGCCTGTCGAACGCCGAGATCGCCGCCCGGCTGGTGGTGGGCACCGAGACGGTGAAGTCGCATGTCAGCGCCGTACTGGCGAAGCTGGGAGCAAGGGACCGCACGCAGGCGGTGATCGCGGCGTACGAGTCCGGGTTCGTGGCGCCGGGGTGATCGACGGGGCCGGGCGCCCGCCCCTCGCCGGGCCCCGCCGCGCCGAGTACGATCCGGCCCACACGCGCACGAGCTGGGAGGACGGACGGTGGGGCGGCTGACCGGCGGGGACCCCTCGCTGCTGCGAAGGATCAACTCCGCGGTGGTGCTGCACGCGCTGCGTGCCACGGACTGCGCGACGCTGACCGAGATCACCCGGGTGACAGGGCTGTCCCGGCCGACCGTCGAGGGCGTCGTCGAAGGGCTCATCGAGGCCGGTCTGGTCGTCGAGAAGGCGGCCGAGGAGGGCGCCGCCCGGCGGCAGGGGCGGCCGGCGCGGCGCTTCCGGTTCCGGGCGGAGGCCGGGCACCTGCTGGGGCTGGAGATCGGCACGCACCGGGTGGCCGCGCTGCTGGCCGACCTGGACGGCCGGGTGATCGGCTCCCAGGCCAAGGACGTGCCCGAGACGGCGGGCGCCGACGAGCGGCTGGAACGGCTGCGCGGAGCGGTCGCCGAGCTGCTGCGCCGGGCCGGTGTCGCACGCGGCTCGCTACGGGCCGTGGGCGTGGCCACGCCCGGGATCGTCGAGGCGGACGGCACGGTACGGCTGGGCACCGCGCTGCCCGGGTGGACGGGGCTGCGGCTGGGCGAGCGGCTGAGCCGGTCGTTCAAGTGCCCGGTCCTGGTCGAGAACGACGCCAACGCGGCGGCCGTCGCCGAGCACTGGAAGGGCGCGGCCACCGAGTCGGACGACGTGGTGTTCGTGCTGGCGGGGCTCAGCCCGGGCGCCGGTTCGCTGATCGGGGGGCGGCTGCACCGGGGGTACGGCGGGGCGGCCGGCGAGATCGGCGCGCTGCATCTCCTCGGCAGGGACGTGACGCCGGAGACGCTCCTGTCCACCACGGACGAGCCCCTTCACCCCCTTGACGAACAAGCCGTGGCCGAGGTCTTCGCGCGGGCCCGCGAGGGCGACCAGCGGGCCCGGGCGGCCGTCGACCGCTTCCTCCAGCGCCTGGTCCACGACGTGGCGGCCCTGGTCCTCGCCCTCGATCCGGAACTGGTCGTCATCGGCGGCTGGGCGGCGGGCCTGGACGGCGTCCTGGACCCCCTCCGCCACGAACTGGCCCGCTACTGCCTGCGCCCCCCGCAGGTGACCTTGTCCCGCCTGGGAGACGCGGCAGTGGCGACAGGTGCCCTGCGGCTGGCCCTGGACCATGTGGAGGAACAACTGTTCACGGTGGAACGCCGCTGAACGGCAACGCCCTGCCTGGGGCGCGAGGCTGAGCCGATACGCGGCTCCGCCGCGTGGGCGCGACCAGCCACAACACACCCGCAGCCCCGCCACTCACCGCAGTCCCCGGAACGCGACGGTCAGGAAGCCCGCCGCTGCGGCCCGGCGTGGATCTCCACCCCACCCGAGTCACCGAAGGTCAACCGACACGTGTCAGCGCGATACGTCGCCACCGAAAGCGCACCCGTACGCCCCCCGGCGACGAACCGTGTCGTCACCACCAGCACGGGCGCCCCGGGCAGCCGGTCGAGCTCCCTCGCATCGTCGGCCCCGGCGGAGCCGAGCTCCACCGCGTTCTCCTGCCGCTCCAGCTCCAGCCGCTGGAGCTCGCGCAGCACCGCACGCGCGCGTGCCGCTCCGGACGGCGCGTCGATGCCGGAGAGCTCGGGCACCGAGGACTGCGGGATGTACAACAGCTCGGCGGCGACGGGCCGGCCGTGCGAGACCCGGGAGCGCCGCACGACGTGCACGGACTCCTCCGGACCGGTCTCCAGCGCCTCGGCGACCGCCGCGGGCGGCACCGCCGCCGTGCAGTCGACGGGCTGCCAGGCGTCCTCGGGTCCGCCCGGCCAGGTGTGCGGGCCGGTGTCGAGGGAGACGCCCATGCGGGGCGGCGCGACGGTCGTACCGACACCGCGGCGGCGCTGGAGCCTGCCCTCCAGTTCGAGCTGCTCCAGGGCCTGGCGGAGCGTGGCGCGGGCGACGCCGAAGCGGGCCGCGAGGTCGCGCTCGTTGGGCAGGATCTCCCCCACGGAGAACTCCGAGTCGAGCGCTTGACTGAGCACGGTCTTGAGATGCCAGTACTTCGGTTCCGGCACCGATTCCAGCTGCGTGGTCCCCACCCTGTCCTCCGCAATCGCCGTGGTCGGCGGTGTTTTAGCGCCCTTGTTTTTTAAAGGTTGTTTCACTTCTCTGCGACCATAGGGCGGCCCTGATCCTTGGTCAAGACCAATGGCCGGGAACGTTCACGGGGCGTTCATGTGAGGCCGCGGCGGGGCTCCTGCGGCCGCCGTCTAGACCCGGATTTCGCACGTGCCTCGATCGGTTGGAACGAGGCACGTGCGGTGTCTGGTTGTCGGTGTGGTCGTTGATGTGATGTGTCGAT
>NZ_JBITJK010000058.1:0-48683 GCF_044459945.1 Streptomyces sp. NPDC050164 | reverse complement strand
CCTCCGCCTTGCAGCTGCACGCACCAGACCCCGCTCACCGGCGCTGAAGAGATGCCGTCGATTCCCTGCGACCTGATCCAAACGACAGACCCTAGACGTCGACGTCCACCACGACCGGCGCGTGGTCCGACGCGCCCTTGCCCTTGCGCTCCTCGCGGTCCACGTACGCGTCCTTGACCGCCTTCGTGAACGGCTGGTTGGCGTACACCAGGTCGATGCGCATGCCGCGGTTCTTGGGGAAGCAGAGCTGGCGGTAGTCCCAGTACGTGAACGGGTGCTCGTACTTGAGGGGTCGCGGGACCACGTCGGACAGGCCCGCCTCGCGCAGGGAGGCCAGGGCGGCGCGCTCGGCCGGGGTGACGTGGGTGGAGCCCTCGAAGGCGGCGCGGTCGTAGACGTCGTCGTCCGTCGGCGCCACGTTGTAGTCGCCCATCACCGCGAAGGGGCGGCTGCCGGACGCGTCACCGGCGACGGCGGCCTTGAGCGCCTCGATCCACTGGAGCTTGTAGGCGTAGTGGGGGTGGTCCACCTCACGGCCGTTCGGCACGTAGACCGACCAGACGCGGAGCGGGCCGCACGTCGCCGAGATGGCGCGGGGCTCCACCGAGCCGTCGAAGCCGGGGTCGCCGGGCAGGCCCTTGACGACGTCCTCGATGCCGACGCGGGACAGCACCGCCACGCCGTTCCACCGGCCGGTCGCGTGGACCGCCGCCTCATAGCCCAGCTCGCGCAGCTGCTCCGTCGGGAACTGGTCCTCGGCGACCTTGGCCTCCTGGAGGCACAGCACGTCCGTGCCGCTGCTCTCCAGCCAGGCCAGGAGCCTCGGCAGGCGGGCGGTGATCGAGTTCACGTTCCAGGTCGCGATGCGCATGTCCCACAACCTACCCGGCGAGTCTGACAACGCGGCCCGGTCCCCCGGAGCCTCAGACCTCGGTGGAGTCGCCCGGCGTCAGCCGCAGGTGCTCCGAGCCGCCGAGCTGCCCGATCTGGCGGTCGTAGATGGGGCGGGCCAGGTCGGTGAGGTAGGCGTCGTGGATGTCGTAGGCGCGCTGCGGCTTGACCTCCCGGACGTAGTCGATGACCTCCGAGATCTTGCTCCAGGGGGCCATCACCGGGAGCATCAGCGTCTCGACCCGGTGGCCGGGGACGGTGAAGGCGTCGCCGGGGTGGAAGACCTTGCCGCCGTCGACGAGGTAGCCGACGTTGGTGATCCGCGGGATGTCCGGGTGGATCACCGCGTGGAGCTCGCCGTGGACCTGGATGTCGAAGCCGGCGGCGGTGAAGGTGTCGCCGTGGCCGACGGTGTGCACGCGGCCCGGGAAGGCGGACGAGATCTTCTCCGCGACCGACTTCAGGGTCCAGATCTCGGCGGCCGGGTTGTTCTCCATCGCGGCGCGCAGCCGGAACTCGTCGAAGTGGTCGGGGTGCTCGTGGGTGACGAGGATCGCGTCCGCGCCGAGCGCGGCGTCCTCCTCGCTGAACCCGCCCGGGTCGAGGACGAGGGTGCGGCCGTCCTTTTCCAGGCGGACGCAGGCGTGCGACTTCTTCGTGAGCTTCATGATTCCATCCTGCCTCCGCACTCCCCCGCGGGCTCACTCCTGGGGCGTGGTCTCCTCGCGGATGACCTGCTGGGCGACCTTGAAAGCGCTGTTCGCCGCCGGTACGCCGCAGTAGACGGCCGCCTGGAGCAGCACCTCCTTGATCTCTCCCGGGGTGAGGCCGTTGCGCAGGGCGGCCTTGGTGTGGAACGCCAGCTCGTCCAGGTGACCGCCGGCGACCAGGGCCGTGAGGGTGACGCAGCTGCGGGTGCGCCGGTCCAGGCCGGGGCGGTCCCAGATCTCGCCCCAGGCGTAGCGGGTGATGAACTCCTGGAAGTCCCCGGAGAACTCGCCGGCCTGTGCCAGCGCCCGGTCGACGTGTGCGTCGCCCAGCACCTCGCGGCGGACCTTGAGCCCGGCGTCGTAGGGGTCGGGCCGCCCCTGGGGCTGCGGCGGGACGACCGGGGCGATCTCGGCGAGGGGCCCGGTCTGGAGGGGCTGCGCGGGGGCGGCGGACAGGACGGGCTTGACGGCGGCCGCGGGCAGGGCGGTCTGGCCGGTGGAGGTCTCGAAGGCGGGCTGCCAGGCGGTGGAGAAGTGCCGCACCAGCAGGTCGGTGACGGCCGCGGGCTGCTCCACCGGCACCAGGTGGGAGGCGCCGGGGACGACGGCGAGGCGGGCGTCCGGGATGCCGGCGACCAGGGTGCGGGCCTCGGCGGGGCCGGTGACCTGGTCGTCCGAACCGACGAGGACCAGCGTCGGCACGCCGACCCGCCCGAGCTCGGACCGGACGTCGAACGAGGCGAGCGCCTCGCAGGCGGCGATGTAGCAGCCGGGGTCGGTGGTGCGCACCATCTGCACGGCCCACTCGGTGATCGCGGGCTGCGCGGCGGCGAAGCCGCCGGTGAACCAGCGCTCGGGCGCGGTACGGGCGATGGGGTCGAGGCCGTTCGTGCGGACGATCACGCCTCTCTGCCGGAACTCGTCGGCCGTGCCGAAGCGCGGCGAGGCGGCGATCAGCGCGAGGGAGGCGAGCCGCTCGGGGTGGCGCAGGGCCAGCTCGATGCCGACCGCGCCGCCGAACGCGCAGCCCGCGTAGCCGAAGCGCTGCACGCCGAGCCCTTCCAGGGTGGTCAGCAGCCGTGTGGTGAGGTCGGTGACCGAGCCCACCGGGTACGCGGGGGCGCCGCCGTGTCCCGGCAGGTCGAACCGGAAGACGCGCCACTGCTTGATCAGCTCGGGGATCTGGCGGTCCCACATGTGCCATGTGGTACCCAGGGAGGGACCCAAGATCAGGACGGGAGCCTCTTCTGGCCCGTCAAAGCGGTATTGCAGGGTGTTCGACGGTGTCTCGCTCACGCCTCAAAGCCTCTCACGTCTCACAGACACCCCTATAACGCGGAGGTGCGGGCGATCGACCAGGCCGTCGACGGCCTGGTCCGCGGCGAGGCCGCCTGGGCCGCCTGCGACCTGGCGAAGCGACGGAAACTGCTCGAGCAGATGCAGGCAGCCACCGCCGAAGCGGCCGAGGCGTGGGTGCGCACGGCCGGCGTCTACAAGCGGCTGCCCGGCGACAGTCCGCTGATCGGCGAAGAATGGATCACCGGCCCCTACCCGGTGCTGACCTCCCTCGGCGCGCTCGCCGCCAGCATCACCGCCCTGGGGGAGAACCGCAGTCCCGTCGACGGCTTCTCCTTCGGCCAAGCACCTGGCGGACGGGTCACGGTCCGCGTCCTGCCCGACAGCATTTGGGACCGCCTCCTGCTGAACGATCTCAGCGCCGAGGTGTGGATGCCGCCTGGCACCACGGAGGAGGAGGTGCGGGAGCGCGCGGGCCTCGCCCAGCTCCACCCGGCCGACACCGCAGGCGTCGGCGTCGTGCTCGGCGCCGTGGTTTCGTAGGTGGGAACGGACAACATTTGTCGGCGGTTTCCGGAAGCACTTAGCGATCACTCGGGTCGGAAATGTCGACGAGAAGTGACAACACCGGAGGCCGCAACTGATCCATGCCGTGCGCCTGGGTGAGTTTGATCCAGACGATCGTGGTCCGATGCGGGTATCCGCTGGACGCGTTAGTCGGGGAGGTGTCTGGGGGCGGTGATGCGGGCGGTGCTTGAAGGGCCGGATGGCGGTGGGGAGCCGGTAGTGAAGGGGCGTTGCTCAAACTCGCAGACGTCGCGCCGCAGGTCGCCGAGCACACGTCGTTCTTCTCGACCTTGATCGGCCTACCAGGTGACCGGAAGTTCACGCACGCCGTAGACCGGCATGGCCGGCCGCAGTGGCACTTCCTCGGGCGCGACAGTGAGACGTAGTGCCGGGAAGCGGCGAAGCAGTGCGGGGAGGGCGATGCGCATTTCGGCGCGGGCCAGTCGCTGCCCGAGGCACCGGTGGAGGCCGTGACCGAACGCGAGGTGTCCGGCCGTGGAGCGGGTGAGGTCAAGCGCGTCCGGGTCGGCGAAATGGTCAGCGTCCCGGTTCGCCGCGGAAAGTGCGACGGTGACGGACTCGCCGGCCTTGATCAGGCAGCCGTGGAGCTCGATGTCCTCGAGCGCGACACGGACCACGTGGTGGATGATCGTGAGGTAACGCAGTAACTCCTCGACCACCGCAGGGGCGTTTTCCTCCTTGTCGCGGACCTCGGCCAGCTGTGCGGGGTTGGCCAGCAGAGCGAAAGTGGCCAGTGCAAGCATGTTCGTCGTCGTCTCATGCCCGGCGATCAGGAGCAGGAGCGCCAGTCCGGCCCTCTCGTCCGCAGTAAGTCCCTCGTGCGCAGCGAGCCCGCTGAGCACATCTTCCTCTGGCCAGGAACGCTTGTGGCGCAGCAGGTCCCGTAGATATGCCATGAGCTCCCTGGCCGCCTCTTGCCGGCGTTCCGGTGTGAGGTCGACGTTCAAGAGCGTGGCGGCGTTCCGCTGGAACCCCTGCCTGTCGGAGTAGGGCACCCCGAGCAGTTCGCCGATCACTTGTGACGGGATCGGCAGCGCGAATGCCTTGAACAAGTCGGCCGGGCCCCCGGCGAACTCCATCGCGTTCAACTGGTCATTGACGATCGCTTCGATCTCCGGTTCGAGGAGCTTCATCCGGCGCACCGTGAAGTCACCGGTGAGCAACCGCCGATAGTGGTCGTGCTCGGGCGAGTCCATGCGGAGGAAGAATCCCGGCGGCACGGGCGCCGTTGCCGGCTGGGCAATCGGTGAGCGCATATGGTCCGGGCGGACGCTGAACCGAGGATCCGCCAGGATCGCCCGCGCTGCGGCGAAGCCGGTCACCAACCACCCCTGACCACCGTCGGCGTAGGTCATCCGATGGATCGGGCCGAGCCCCTGCCGGCGGCGCAGTTCCTCGGGCGGATCGAACGGGTTCTGGCGGGCCGTGGGCATGACTACTGCCGGGGACGTGCTCTCCATCGGCCGCTCCTCGGTCGGTACGGACCTCTCGATAAAACAGCACTCAATGCAAAACGTCAATGAATGCAAAATTACATCGCATGCGGTAAGCGGTAAGGTGCTGTCGTGACCAGCGATCCAGGGCTGCGCCAGCGGAAGAAGATGCGCACGAGGCAAGCGCTCATCGAAGGCGCCCTGCGATTGTTCGCCGAGAAGGGTTACGACCAGACAACCGTGGCGGAGATCGCGGCCACCGCAGACATCGCGACACGGACCTTCTTCAGCTACTTCGACAGCAAGGACGACATCGTCTTCTTCGACGACAGGTCGCGGCTGGAGCGCGCGGTCGAGATCATCGGAGAACGGCAGCCCGGCGAACCGGTGGCCGACCTGCTGCGGCGCGTCATCGACCAGAGTGTTTTCGCGGACACGGACTCGGAGTTGGCGCGGAAGGTCGGCCCGGCTCGGACCCGGCTGATCGCGTCGGTCCCGGCACTTCAGGCGCGCGAACTGCACCTGCTGTTCGACATCCAACTACAGCTGACCGAAGCGCTCCACCTCGCTTGCCCCGAGCTGGACCTCGTCGAGGCCGCCGCGGCGGTGGGCTCGCTGGTCGGGGCGATCAAGGTCGTCGTCGCCGCATGCCAAAAGCGGGGCGACCGGCCGGAGCAGACCTACAAAGCCGTTCAAAGGGCCACCGACATCGCGATCGACGGCCTCAACTCGCTCCCCCGCCCGGCTTAGCGTGTTCAGCGCACGCGCACTCGGTCGTGGCACGGATAGCGGTGAACGCAGTCTCTGGCCGGTTTTTGAGGCTCGGACGGGTCAGCCTGAGGCTGCGCTCTGCGCCCGGGCGGCCCGGGTGCTGGCGAGCCGGTAGGAGTCAGTGCCGGTTTCGATGATGTTCCCGCCGAAGGTGAGGCGGTCGACGATGGCCGCGCAAAGCCGCGGATCGGTGAATGTCTTTGTCCACCCCCCGAACGACTCGTTGGAGGCGATGGCGACACTGTTCTTCTCCTCCCGCTCCGTCAGCACCTGGAACAGCAGCTCAGCGCCCCTGCGGTCCAGCTCCATGTAGCCAAGTTCGTCTATGCAAAGGAGATCGACGCGTCCGTAGCGGGCGATGGTCTGGTCAGGATCTTCTCGTCCGCGGCCTCGACCAGCTCGTTGACCAGCTTGGTGGCGAGTGTGTAGCGGACCCGGAAGCCGGCCATGGCGGCCTCGGTGCCGAGCGCGATCAGCAGGTGGGACTTGCCAGTGCCCGAGTCACCGATCAGGCACAGTGGCAGCGCGGCGGCGGGCCCGGTCGTCGCACTCGGCCATCAGCAGTTCGGCGAGGAACCCCCGATACGACATCTGGTCCCGGGCGGCGGCTTCGGCCAGTTCGGGGAACTGGGCCCGGATAGTGGGCAGCCGGAGCATGCGGCATGCCTGGTCGACGGCGGCGTCGGCGGCCTGTTCGGTCAGCCCGCGATGGCGTTTGAGTGTCACGGCATCTCTTTCTGGAGGGCGGGGCGGGCGGCCGACTGCCGTGCTCGCAGCAGCTGGTCGTAGGCCGCGAGCGAGGGCAGCGGCCGGGTGTCGGAGGGCAGCTGGGCCAGCCGCCGTTCGGTCAGCGAGGTAACGTTCGTCCGGCCTGGCTCCGCAGGAACAACAGGAGCCGCGACCTCGTCGGCTTCGGCCGCCTTCCGGGCCTCCAGGGCGACCGCGTCTGCGGTCAGGGCACCGGCTCTGAGCGCGGAGGCGAGCCCGGCGACCAGGTGTTCGTGGGGGACGTGGCGGCCCAACAGCAGGATCTCGATGAGGGCCCGGGTGCCGTCCCGCTCGCCGTGGGCAGCCTTCGCCGCCTCCCACCAGGCGTCGTGGACCGGCGTGAACTTTCCTGCGGAACGGGCCTGTTCGAGGGCGGTGGCCCCGGGAAACGCGCCGGGCTTGCGGACCAGGGCTTCCAGGTAGTGGTCCAGATCCAACCGGGCCTTCCCCTTGGCGATCAGCCGTTCATGGCGGGCGACCTCCTGCTGGCTGTCGTAGACCACCAGCTCGGAGGCGTGCAGCATCGCCCGGACAGTTCGGCCGATCAGCCGCACCGGCACCGAGTAGCGATTGGTGCGGACACTGATCTGGCTGAAGCGGTCCACCCGCAGGCTGAACAGCCGCCCGGTCTCGAAGGGTTCGTCCGGCAGTGGCTGCAGCAGGGGCCGTTCGACGGCGAAGTACTCGCTCACCGGCCGCGGACGGGAGCCGATCCGGCGCCGTTCGTCCTCCTCGTCCCACTGCTCGATCATCACGTTCAGCTCGGCGAGGGAGGCGACCTCGGGGACGGGGACCATGTGATTGCGGCGGAACCAGCCGATCTCCCCCTCCACTCCGCCCTTCTCGTGGGCGCCCTCGATGCCAGGCAGGCAATACGCAGCATCGATGCCGAAGTGCGACCGGAACGCGGTCCACCGCTCGTTCTCCACGCGGGACCGCGAGCTGAGCACCCGGGAGACCGCGGAGCGGAGGTTGTCGTAACGGACCTTGCCGGTCGGGACACCGCCCAGCACGCTGAGAGCGTGGACGTGGCCTTCGAGGAACGCCTCCTGGCCGCAGGAGGCGAAGGCGCGGTGCACGGCCTTGCCCGAATACGACAGCCGCATCGCGAACACGAAGCAGGTGACCTGCTCACCGGCCAGGCGTACCTTCATGTCACCGAAGTCCACCTCCGCCTCGGCCCCCGGCCGGTGGGACTGCGGAATGAACGCGTGTACCACCCCGCGGCCGGCCTCAACGGCGATCTGGGGACGCCGGTCGGCGACATAGGCCCGCACCATCGGATAGGTCACCGCCTCCGCCCCGTGCTCGTCAGGAGCCGGTCGAAGATCCGCTTGACCGTGTGACGCTGCTTGCGCGGCGCATCCAGATCCGCCCGGAGCATCTGGTCGATCAACGGCTTGTAGGCATCCAGGCGGGTCCCGCGCGGCCGCGGCTTCTTCCGCGGCTCCGGCCAGACCGACTCCAACGCGGCCTTCACCGTGCGGAATCCGACTCCGTACTCACGCATCAAGGCCCGGTACGACATCCCTGCCCGGGCATCACGGCGGATCGCCGCGTACAAGTCGACCTTGGATTTCGGTGGCGCCATCGCTGCCTCATCCCGCAGAGCACGTCCATGCTCCCACCGCAAGCCCTCGGGTGTTGTCAGAACCCAGAGACATCGCCCTCCGGCGAAACCGGGCGCTCCCCGCTCTGAGTAACAAGTGGTGTCAGCTCCCACGTACAAAACCAGCGCCGGCAATATCACCTCGGTCCCCATCCTGGACGTGCTCTACGAGCTGTACGCGCACAACAGGGTGGTGGCCCTCAAGCTGAACCCGGTCACCGACGGCCTCCTCGACGTCTTCAACCGAGTACTGGCGCCGCTGATCGACCTCGGGCGGTCCGGGTCCTCACCGGTGGCGCCGACGTCGGGAGGTACCTGGTGCACCACCCGAAGGTCCACCGTCCACATGACCGGCAGCGCCGCGATCCATGACGCGATCGTCTCCGGTACGGGTACCGAGGGCGCCGGCCGCAAGAAGGCGGGCACACCGCTGCTCGATAAGCCGGCCACCAGCGAACTGGGCGGGGTCTCCTCCCCCACGATCGTGCTGCCGGGCGGCTGGTCCGAGGCGGACCTGCGCTACCAGGCCGAGCACATCTCCCCCCAGAAGCTCTGATCACAGGTCTCGCCCCGGCGGAACCCGGACCAGCTCTGACCACGGAGCACTTCGCCGCCGTCCTCGCCGTGCTGAAACTCCCCGGTGACCCGCGCCAGTTCCTCGCCGAGCCGGTCCGCACCACGAACGAGGAGTTCGCCAGCACCCTCGGCGTGAACCTCATCGCGCATCCGAGCACGATGGCCGTGCTCAGCCCCGCGCTGGACGAAGCTGTCTCCGAACTCCGCTACGGCACCATTGCACGCCTGGACCGGCGTCGGCTATCTCACCGCAACCGCCTCCTGGGATGCTTTCCCGGGGCACACCCCCGACGACGTGCAGAGCGGCATCGGCGTCGTGCACAACGCGCTCCTCCTGGACGGGCCCGAGCGCACCGTGGTCCGGAGCCCGTTCCACCCTGCGCCCCAGGCGCTCCTGCACGGGGTTCAGCTTGATCGGGCGGGCACTCTGGGCACCGATGCAGCACGCCCGTCGCTTCCTGTACCAAAGCGGAGCATCCGCCTCACCCCGCAGCCAGGCTCTGCGCTCGACGACCGGCGGGCAGGGCCCGGCTCAGGGCAAACTCATCGCCAACGAGACAGGGCGGGGTCGGCGCATGGCCCCGCCCACGGGGTTCCCAACTGTCTCTCTGGCCGGGCTCTCACCTCGTCCCGGCCTCGAGTGGTCCAGAAGCTCCTCACGGTGTGGACTTTCCGACGCGGAGAGAGTCATGGACGCCCCTATAACGCGGGGGTGCGGGAAACCGGTCTGACCAGGTTGAAGACCTCGCGGGCTGCATACCGCTTGAGGCATCGGATGATCTCACGTCGGGTCTTGCCCTCCTGGGTGCGGCGTTCGTAGTACGCCTGGGTGCGCGGGTCGTGGCGCAGGCGGGTGAACACGATGCGGTGCAGGGCCGCGTTGGCCTGGCGGTCGCCGCCGTAGTTGAGCCGGCGCGTGCTCCGACGGCCAGAGGAGTACTCGATGGGGCTGACTCCGCAAAGGGCGGCAAAGGATGCCTCGGTGTTCAGCCGCTCAGGGTTGTCTCCCATGGTGATCAGGAGAGTGACGGCGCTGTCCGGACCGATGCCCACCGGTACGAGTAGCTGTGGGGCGTGGCGTTCGACGAGCAGGGTCAGGCGTTGGTTCAGCTCATCGATCTGCCCGGTGAGCTGTTCGATGCGCTCGGCGAGCATGCGCAACGTCATGTGGGTGGCCTCGGCCACCGCGTCCTCGTCTCCTCCACCGTCGGGTGGGCCGAGGCGCGCGCAGGTGCGGAACAGCTCGGCGTTGCCGAGGCTGGACAGTCGTTCCCGCAGGGCGGGGTCGGCGATGACCAGGACGGCCTTGAGCTGGTTGATCGCCTGGGTACGGGCCTTGACCGCGGAGTCCTTGGCGAGCTTGAACATCCGAGCGCTGTGCACCGGACCGTCGCCGGACTTGGCCCGGGCCCGGGCGCGACCGCTGAGCACGGCCCGCGCGGCAGCCTGCGCGTCGAGCGGGTCCGACTTGTCGAGCAGACGGCGGGCCGTGCGGTCGGGCCGGTTCACTTCGAACACCTCGACGTGCTGAGCCAGCAGGTAGCGGGACAGGCCCGCGCCGAAGGTGCCCGTGCCCTCCACGCCAGCTCGGCGCACCGTCCCCCGCTTGCGGGCCCAGACGAGCAGCTGTCGGTAGCCGGCCGCCGTGGCCGGAAAAGACCCGGTACCCAGGATCTTCCCAAGCGGAGAGATCACGGCGGCGACATGCACCTCGCCGTGCGTGTCCACGCCCAGGACCACCTCGCGCCGAACGGGAGGATCCGTGCTCGAGGAGGTGCTGCGCTGTCTGGTCGTCATGATGGTTCGCCTCCCGCTATGTGAGGTGCAGGGTGGATGGCACCGGCCTGCTCGGGCGGTCTGAACTGTGATGGCGCCTGATCGTCGGCAAGGCCCCTATCGGGACACGCCCCGTGACTCGGTGGCAGGCAGCATCCCGCAACGACAGTCGACAGGTCCGTGACTGGACACTTCGGTCAAAGATCTCAGGAGTCAGACCCCGTCCGGGATGGCACCTCACAACCGTCCCATCGATCCCGGTACAGCGGCATGACTCGATCGTTGCCGGATGGCTTCGGCCGAATCGATGCTCAACTTGATTGCCCGGGTTGGCAAGGCGTTGACATTCGTCCACTCCTGACCGGTATTGACGGGGAGATGTCAAGCAAGGAGGTGGTGACCTCACCGGCTGCGGCTCCTACTCCGTGATCAGCACCCCGATGGCCAAATCACCGGAAGAGGACTCCCAGATCTGCTTCGACTACGGATCGACCCACGAAGGTGTCGCACGGGTGAGTTCCAGAGCACAAGGAACGGGATGACCAGGGCCGCGGTGATGAGCGTGAGGGTGAGGTGCAGCCCTAGCCACGTGCCGAGGCCGCCAGCGGCGAGGGCGGCGAAGGGTCTCAGGCTGAAGGCGAGCCACGCTCCGGTGGCCTGGGCCCGTCCTTGGAGTTCGTCGGGGGCGAGTTCCTGGCGGACCGCCCTCCGGAGTCCGCCGTGGCACACCGCAGCGCCGGTTCGGATGACCATGCCGATGCCGATGTCCCGGTCGGCGTGTGTTCGGACGGTTCTGCCCCACCGCCACGCGGGGGGGGATGCACCCAGGTGGTTGTGCCGAACGACGCCCCAGGTGACATGCACGGTGCCATCGCGGATATGGGTCGCGCTACACGCTGAGGCCCTGGGGGGGCCGCCGTCTCCGTGCCGATCTTGACCGTGGTCGTCATTGTGGCTGATGGACCACTCCAGGTGCTATTTCCCGGAGTCGCATCCGTATCGCCCGTACTCTTCGTGTGTCTACGGCGTCACAGAGCGGGCGCCAAAACCACTGGAGGCAACACCCCGTGCTGATTGCTCAGCGTCCCTCGTTGGCCGAAGAGGTCGTCGACGAGTTCCGCTCCCGGTTCGTGATCGAGCCGCTGGAGCCGGGCTTCGGTTACACCCTCGGCAACTCCCTGCGCCGGACCCTCCTCTCCTCGATCCCGGGTGCGGCGGTCACGTCCATCCGCATCGACGGCGTGCTGCACGAGTTCACCACCGTGCCGGGCGTCAAGGAGGACGTCACCGACCTGATCCTCAACATCAAGCAGCTGGTCGTCTCCTCGGAGCACGACGAGCCCGTCGTGATGTACCTGCGCAAGCAGGGCCCGGGTCTGGTCACCGCCGCCGACATCGCGCCCCCGGCCGGTGTCGAGGTCCACAACCCCGACCTCGTCCTCGCCACGCTCAACGGCAAGGGCAAGCTGGAGATGGAGCTCACGGTCGAGCGCGGCCGCGGTTACGTCTCCGCCGTGCAGAACAAGCAGGTCGGCCAGGAGATCGGCCGGATCCCGGTCGACTCCATCTACTCGCCGGTACTCAAGGTCACGTACAAGGTCGAGGCCACGCGTGTCGAGCAGCGCACCGACTTCGACAAGCTGATCGTCGACGTCGAGACCAAGCAGGCCATGCGCCCGCGTGACGCCATGGCGTCCGCCGGCAAGACCCTGGTCGAGCTGTTCGGTCTGGCCCGCGAGCTCAACATCGACGCCGAGGGCATCGACATGGGCCCCTCCCCCACGGACGCCGCCCTCGCCGCCGACCTCGCCCTGCCGATCGAGGAGCTCGAGCTCACCGTCCGGTCGTACAACTGCCTCAAGCGCGAGGGCGTCCACTCCGTGGGCGAACTCCTCGCGCGCTCCGAGGCCGACCTCATGGACATCCGCAACTTCGGTGCGAAGTCCATCGACGAGGTCAAGGCGAAGCTGGCCGGCCTGGGCCTGGGTCTCAAGGACAGCCCGCCCGGATTCAACCCGACCGCCGCCGCACTCGGTGCGGACGACGACTCGGACGCGGGTTTCGCGGAGACCGAGCAATACTGAACGCTGCGCTGCGCCGGTCATAGAGACACCTCGCGCACAGGGACAGGAGAATCTCCACGCTCTGTTCACCGCGCGGTGCCAAGGGGCCGTGGCCCCCGCGGCCGTCCCGCCTTCTCAAGCACGTCGGGTAACCCGGCACGCGTGCCGGGTTCCGTCGCACCGCAGTGCTGGATGGTGGCCCGCGGACGAAGAGTGAGAGCATCCGCGTCATGGATGATGCAGACGGTCACACGGCTCGGTGGTGGGTGGCGTTGCGCCGGACGCCGATGGCCGTCTGGAACGACGACGTCACGGACTGGGCCGCTGCGCTGACCTACTATGCGGTTCTGGCCCTGTTCCCGTTGCTGCTGGTGATCCTCTCGATTCTGGGTCTGACCATGCCCACGGCCAAGCCGGAGGTCATCGACCGCATGACGCAGGCGGCCCCGGCCGAGTCCCGTGCTCTGCTGCGCAGCACCCTGCGGCAGATGGTCGCCCAGCCGACGGCGGCATGGACGCTGATCTTCGTCGGAGGGGCGGGGGCCCTGTGGTCGGGATGCAGCTATCTGAGCGTCTTCCGCCGGGCGTTGTACTCCATGCATCGGATCAGCGCGGACCGGCCGGTCTGGCGTACCGCTCCGCGCATCATCGCCACGGCACTCGTTCTGAGCTCCCTGCTTCTGACGTCGACCCTCGCGTTGTTGCTCACCGGCGGCCTGGCCCGGCGTCTGGGTCAGGCTCTGAGTCTGGGTACCGGGCCCCAGGCCACCTGGGACACGCTGCGGTGGCCGGTCGTGGCCGCGGTAGCCGTCGCCTTGGTGCTCGTCCTGTACCGGTCGGGGCCGGCGTCCTCCCGCCCTGTTCGGAGGATGGCGCCCGGCGGCACACTGGCGGTGGCGCTCCTGCTGACCGTCTCACTCGGATTCGCCGTCTACACCTCCCTGGTCAGCACCTATGACCGTCTGTACGGTTCGCTGGCAGGCGTCGTGGTGTTCCTGGTCTGGCTGTGGCTCTCCAATCTGTCCCTCCTGATCGGCGCTCAGTTCAACGCAGAGCTGACGAAGCCTGCGCACGGGGAATGAGCCGGTCTTCTCGTACCCGCTTAGCGGCTGACCGCCCGTACCCTTGGGGCCGGTTCGCCGCGGCCGCGTGGCGTGGCGGCCTCTGGCCTCGCGCGGCGCGCCGTCCGCCGCTGGACCGGCAGGGCACCGCACAAGGTCAGCGCGATCAGGGCCAGGGTGGCGAGGGGAGACCACAGGCCGGCCGCGAGCGCGGCGATGCCAGGTTGGTAGCCGGGCGTGGAGAAGCAGTCGGCGTCGTGCAGGCACATCACGCGCCACCACCGGTGCCCCTCCTGTTCGGGGTGCGGGTCCGGCGCGGGCCCGGGCGGGCGTCCGCTCACTCAGGCCCTGTCGAGTCAGACCACCCATCGTGCATCCGGGGCGGCGGATTTGGGGCCTCGCCGAATCCGACCATCTGCCCGGCCTCAAGACACAGGTCATCGGTCGAACTGTGGCTTCGAGATCTCGAGTTCACCGCCTGGCGCGTCCTGCACGCAGACCGCAGGTCGGACGATCCCGCTGGACGGAAAGCCTTCCTCGACGCCTGGACGAGCTTCTGAGCGTCGGCTCCTTCGAGCTGCACGGCAGCCGCGCAGGACATGCGGCTCCCGTGCCCGACGACGCTTGCAGCGACCGAGGTCCGGCGAGTCTCGGTGCGCAGGTCAGGAAGTTCCGGGCCGCAGTCGCACCGGCCCGGGTGCCTCCACAGATCAGGGGCCGCGCAGCCATTGCTGCGCGGCCCCTGATCCTGCCGGCCCGGCACGAGAGCAGGCGCCTTCGTCCGGGTGGGTGGCAGGGCCCGCAGGGGCGGCGGCCACCTGGACGCGGCGTGCGCGATCTCTCGGCCGGTCTGCGAGGTCAGGCCACGTTGATGTTCTCGGCCTGCGGACCCTTCTGGCCCTGGGTGACGTCGAACGTCACGGCCTGGCCCTCCTGGAGCTCACGAAAGCCTGTGGAGTTGATCGCGGAGTAGTGCGCGAAGACATCCGGGCCGCCGCCGTCCTGGGCGATGAAGCCGAAGCCCTTCTCCGCGTTGAACCACTTCACAGTTCCCGTAGCCATGTCTCATGCCTTCCAGTCGATGAACGCCTCCCACTCGATGTGGCAGACGGAGGTGATCGCCCTGGTTCCTGCGGCACAGCACAGCAAAACGCCCACACCGAAGGCGTGGGCAAGAGGGAATTCCGAACCACGACAGCTGACGCAGACGCTACACGCCCGCACACGGCGTCACCATAGGAAATGATCACACCGCACACCGAGATCGTGCGTGCGGTGCCCGTCGACGCTGACGGGCACGCTCATCTCATGCTGCTGCCGTTGGGTTCGCTGATTCGGCGGCACGGCGATATTCGGCGTTGAGGCGCTGGGCTTCCTCGAGCTGGTCTTCGAGGATGACGATCCGGCAGGCGGCCTCGATGGGGGTCCCGTGGTCGACGAGTTCCCGGGCGCGGGCTGCAACGCGCAGCTGGTAGCGGGAGTAGCGGCGATGTCCGCCTGCGGAGCGGAGTGGGGTGATGAGGCGGTGTTCGCCGATGGCGCGGAGGAAGCCCTGTGTGGTGCCGAGCAGTTCGGCGGCTCGGCCCATGGTGTAGGCGGGGTAGTCGTCGTCATCGAGACGGCCGAAGGTGTCGTCTGCTGTCATTGCACCTCTCTGTGGAACGCGTGGAGGGGCCCTGGCGCCGTACTGCCGCCAGGGCCCCGAAGGAACTGCTACACCATCTGCCGGCCCTGATACTGCACCGGCCCTCTGTTTCCGCAGACCCGACCGAGATGCTGTCGGGGCCGCGGGGATCGCGGTTGCTTGACCGGAGACCACCTCACTATCGATGTCCTGCGGTACCCGGGCCCAAGACTTCCGCCCGGGCGATCCTGATGGCGCTCGGCCCCTCCGTTCTTCCCTCTTGATCAACTACTCACTAACGGAACTGCGAACTGCTGGTGGCCTCGAAAAGCGCCACTCTTCGGCAGCCAGCCCCGTCGCCCGTCCTGCGTCTGCTCTGGCTTGGAACCCCACTGCCGAACCTCCCGGTGCGCGCGTCCGCAGCCGACGCCTTCACCGAGGTACTGCTCACTGACTTCACTGCTGAGTACTGCGAACCTTCACTTACTGGTACTGCCACTGCGGTACTGCTCATGGCGGCCCCTGATCACTGCGGGCCACCTGGTCCGGTCGTCAGTCCCGTCGCCGTCCTGCAACCGCTCTGGCTTCGGAACTCCACCACCGCACCGTCCTGCGAACTGCAACTTCGTACTGCTGCCCGGCAGTTCATCTCTGCCGGACCTCTCTTGATCTCGGCTACGACAGAAACCTTAACCACACCGCCAGCCAATGTCTACTCCAACGGGTATAGATTTCCGTGCGCTGGAAGATGAGGTACTTCGCCTCGACCAGTCTGCCTCGACCGGTCCCATGGATGGTTCAAGCAGCTGCGAGGCTCTGTCCGGAGCTCACAGTGACCCACCGCCGCGTGGCATGTCGGGCTGGGCGTGACGTCGCCGACTGCGCCCGCGGCGAGCGTCGGCGGCATCGGCCAACACTGCGTCTCGTGAAGAACCCCACCGACCGGCACGGACGTTTCCAGCCGTCACGCCCCCCAGGTCGGCCGTTGACGAGCGTGGCAGAAGGCCCTGCGCCGCCCTCGACGATCCCGGGATGATCGAGCAGCTGGTGGCAAACCGGCACGGCCCCTGACTCGAGCAGACCGCGGGCTGCGGAGACACGGGCTCACGGCAGCAGGTGCCGTCATGCGTCGACTGTGGTCCTCCGTCCCCTTCAGGCAAGCGCTGGAGCTCTGCGGGGTTGTCAGGTGGAGGGGCGGGACACAGGGGTTGGGTAGGCAGGGGCATGGACGATTCAGAGACCAGGGTGACCCTGATGATCACGGTGATGGCCAGCGCCGCAGCCGTCCGTTCCACCACAGCCATTGCCCACGCACGCGATACGGCACGGGCCTTCCTCGAAGGTTTCCAGCAGCCGGCCGTGGCTCCTGACGCGGCGGACACTGTGGTCTTGGTCGTGTCCGAGCTCGTCACCAACGCCCTGCGCCACAGCGGGGGCCTCTGCACACTGGAACTGGCTGCGCACCCCGACACCATCGAAGTCGCCGTTCACGATCGAGGTCGCCGTTCACGATCCCCGCCGACATGTGCCGCGCATGCGCACCCCTGACCTGAACGGCGGCACCGGGGGCTTCGGCTGGCCCATGGTCACCCGCTTCGCCCACGCCACGGCGGTCACCCGCGGGGCCCCCGGCGGCAAAACCGTGAGCGCCTTCCTTGCCCGGTAGCGTCACCGCTCAAGCAGCCGAATGGCCGGCGAACACGGTCCGCCTCATGCCGCAGCCTGACGACTTGCTGGTTGACGTCGCCGCCCTGGTGGAGTCCGGCCAGAGCAACCAGATGTCCCGGACCGTAACCACCGGTGGCGCTGTCATCACCGGTCGGCTGGCTGCCGAAGCGGCGTGGAGGCAGAGGGTGTCGGATGCGCTGAGGGATTCCGCCCACTTGGGCGAGTTCGCCCGCCCTCTTCGACGCCCCGTGAAGGAGGACGGGCCACCCACGCGTCTGCACTTCCATGCCGCCCGGATCCTGCAGGGCAACGGCGACGGGAACCCGCTGCACGCAGTGTGGGCCCGACCGGCGTACCGGTCGGGCCCACACTGCTGGTCAGGTGTCGGCTCGTGTCTGTTTACCCGGTCAGACCGTGACGGGGGTGCCGAGCATCGCGGAGGCGTGCTGCATCGGGCTGAGAATGCCCAGGGGCGCTGCCTTGGGAACGGCGCGGCAGGTGAAGCCGAGCTGAGCCATGGCCCGCAGGACTTCGGCGGCGCTGAAGTCACGGCGGTCCTGGCGCGTGATGACCTGACCGACCTGCTTGACGGGGTAGTGGCGGCGGCCGATGATCACCGATTCGCCGGTGACCGGTTCGGGCTTGATGCCCTTCATCGATTCCAGCACGCCGCCCTTGGTGAGCTCGAAGGGGAAGCGGGCGATGACGCAGCGCATGTGGCCTCACAGAGAGAAGAGGGGAGAACGGTCCGACCAGGGGCGAGGTGCTTCAGCGGGAGATGGCGAGGATGCCCAGGGCGCTGCCTTGCTCGTCGACCACCGGCAGGGCACCGAGCCGACGGGCGCGCATCGCGTGCTCGGCCTCGGCCATCGTGGTCACGGGTGAGGCGAACGAACCGTGGTCGCCGAGGACGTCGCGCAGGCGGACACGGTCCGTGTAGTCGGAGCTGTCCCGGACGGCGGCGAGTTCGGTACGGGTGACCAGGCCGGTGCACTGGCCGTCCTGGTCGCAGACGACCAGCCGGCCCGTGCGTGCGGCGGCCATGACGGCCAGCGCCACCTCCACGCTCATGTCGTCACACACCTGCGGTCCGGCCGTCTCCATGACCTCCGCCGCCGTCGTGTGCACGGGGTCGGCGCCCGCCGGGCGGGGCTGCATCTGAACCAGCGTCAAAGGGTGCCTCCTGCAGAGATGGGCCGGCTTCCTGATCACGAAAGTTCTAGGCCACCGTGCCGAAGCCGGACTGGCGTACGGGGGTGCGCCTGGTCGCCGAGGCGGGGCGGCGGCGGCCTCGGGAGGTGGCGCTGCGCTTGGGGCGTTCGACCACCGGTGCGGTGATGACGACCGGGATGCCGGACGGGGCCTGAGCTCCGGTGATCCGGCTCAGGGCCTCGTCGCCCGAGCGGATCTGGGTGGTCTGTGGCCGGATTCCCGCGTCCGACATCAGTCGGACCATGCCGCGGCGCTGGTTCGGCGTGACCAGGGTGACGACGCTGCCGGTCTCGCCGGCGCGGGCGGTACGGCCGCCGCGGTGGAGGTAGTCCTTGTGATCGGTCGGCGGATCAACATTGACGACCAGGTCGAGGTTGTCGACGTGGATGCCGCGCGCCGCGACATTGGTCGCCACCAGCACGGTGACGTGCCCCGTCTTGAACTGCGCCAGCGTGCGGGTGCGCTGGGGCTGCGACTTGCCGCCGTGCAGCGCGGCGGCCCGCACCCCGCTGTTGAGCAGGTCCTGGGTCAGCCGGTCGACGGCGTGCTTGGTGTCCAGGAACATGATCACGCGGCCGTCGCGGGCGGCGATCTCGGTCGTGGCGGCGTGCTTGTCGGCGCCGTGGACGTGCAGGACGTGGTGCTCCATCGTCGTGACCGCACCGGCCGACGGGTCGACGGAGTGCACGACGGGGTCGGTCAGGTAGCGGCGTACCAGAAGGTCGACGTTGCGGTCCAGGGTGGCGGAGAACAGCATCCGCTGCCCCTCCGAGCGCACCTGGTCGAGCAGCGCGGTGACCTGGGGCATGAAGCCCATGTCGGCCATCTGGTCGGCCTCGTCCAGCACGGTGATGCCCACGTGGTTCAGCCGACATTCGCCACGGTCGATGAGGTCCTTGAGCCGGCCCGGGGTCGCGACGACGACCTCGGCTCCGCCGCGCAGCGCGCTGGCCTGCCTGCTGATCGACATGCCGCCCACCACGGTGGCCAGCCGCAGCCGCACGGAGCGGGCGTACGGGGTCAGCGCGTCGGTCACCTGCTGTGCCAGCTCACGTGTGGGTACGAGGATCAGCCCCAGCGGCTGGCGGGGCTCGGCACGCTGTCCGGCGGTGCGGGCGAGCAGGGCGAGGCCGAAGGCCAGGGTCTTGCCGGACCCGGTACGGCCGCGGCCCAGGACGTCACGGCCCGCCAGGGAGTTCGGCAGCGTAGCTCCCTGGATCGGGAACGGCACGGTCACCCCCTGCCTGCCGAGTTCGGCCAGCAGCTGCTCGGGCATGTCGAGTTCGGCGAAGTCCTCGACCGGGGGCAGCGCGGGGGTGATCGTCCTGGGTAGCGCGAACTCACCTCGCATTGCGGCGGGCCGACGGCCGTAACCGCCGGAGCGGACGGGGGCGCCGGTACGGTGCGGTGCCTGCGAGCCGTAGCCGCTGCCGCCCCTTCCGGCGCCGGCACGGCCGTCACGGGTGCGGGCGGGGCGGTCGTTCGTGTACGTGCGGTTCATGCGGAACCTTCCTCGATGTGGCACATATCAAGGAATTCCCGCTGCGATGAATGGCATGGAGAATTACAAGTATGGACCGGTGGCAAAAGAATGCAGATCTGGCCGGCGGATACATCCGTGGGCGCAGGTGCTGAAATGGGTGACGCGATGGGGACCTTGAGATCCGGGCGCCGGCTGAGGTGCAGCGCTTCAGGATGCGTCCGCGTCCTGAGGGAGGAACCGCTTGTGGTGGTACTGCGGATTTCCCCGGGGCGTCCCGCGGGTGAAAGCCGCTGCGGGATACGCGTGCAGCTGGGGCCCGCACCCCGAAGGATGCGGGCCCCAGCTACGGATTGCGCGTGAGCGTCAGGCCGGAACGATGTTCTCGGCCGTCGGGCCCTTCTGGCCCTGCGCGATGTCGAAGTTCACCTTCTGGCCCTCGAGCAGCTCCCGGAAGCCCTGCGCGGCAATGTTCGAGTAGTGGGCGAACACGTCGGCGCCGCCACCGTCCTGCTCGATGAAGCCGAAGCCCTTTTCCGCGTTGAACCACTTTACGGTACCAGCAGCCATGTCATATCTCCTTTGGGGCAGTGCATCGGCGTCCGCACCGTGCGGACGCCGTGTCGCCGCGATGATTACCCCGCCCGGAAATGACCGGAAATACAAAAGTGCTCCCGACCGGCAGAAGCCTGGTGGGGGCACTTGAAGTTTTGGGAACCACAACTGCAACTGGGATAGACAGTAGCACGCCGGAGCGGCCCGTGCGTGTTGGATAATTCCACTCTGCCCTTCGGGGCAAAAACTCACACTGCACGGCCCCCCAAAATCTGATCCCTCGGGAACAGATATTGATTCACTCGGAGTTTAACGTCTCAGGAAGAGTTGCCAACCGGCACGCTGCGCAACCACCGGGGAAAAGGCGCTGCCGCCCAGGAAACGCAGTTGCGAGACTGCGCGATGACCACGCGGCAGCGGCTGCCGTTCCCGGTCCCGGATGAGCGAGCCCACCTCTTCAGTGTGGGTGAGGCGCCTGGTCATGAGGGTGATGGCGGCCCGGGTGATCAGGCTCTCGGAGTGCTGGATGAGCCGTTCGTACTCCCGCGCATGCCCACGGGACGTCTTCGAGTGACTACTCCGACAGAGTGGCCAGGCAGGCCGCCGGTGCGACGTGTGCTGATGACCGTCGCTTGAAGCGCCCGCACGCATCGCATCAGCCAACCGGGCCGATAGGTCAGGGCACTTCTTCCAACAGTTGTTCGGTCCAGATGGTTTTGCCCGCAACGGTGTACCGGCTGCCCCAGCGATGGGTCAGCTGCGCCACCAGGAACAGACCGCGGCCGCCTTCATCCGTCCACCGGGCCCGTCGCAGATGAGGCTGCGTCTGGCTGGGATCGGAGACCTCGCAGATCAGACGCTGATCCCGAATCAGCCGCAGGCCCAC
The DNA here is from genome assembly GCF_044459945.1 of Streptomyces sp. NPDC050164. Lineage (NCBI taxonomy): Bacteria > Bacillati > Actinomycetota > Actinomycetes > Kitasatosporales > Streptomycetaceae > Streptomyces > Streptomyces sp. NPDC050164. The sequence continues at coordinate 27,716 of NZ_JBITJK010000058.1, read as the reverse complement.
TGGGGCGCCGCCGTAGCGGATGGCGTTGGTGACCAGCTCGCTGACGATGAGCTCTGTGGTGAACACCAGATGTTCCAGCCCCCAGGAGGTCAGCTGGTCGGCGACTTGACGGCGTATCCCTGCGACGATGCTGGGATCGGCGGCCAGCTTGTGATCGCAGACAAGGCGTACAGCTCTCGCGCATTCCGCGCCTACCTGCGCAAACGCGGGATCGGCCACACCATCCCCGAGAAGGCCGACCAACAGCGACACCGACACAACCGCGGCCGCCAAAGCGGCCGCCCCCGCCAGCTTCGACCGCGAGACGTACCGTCGACGCAATACCGTGGAGCGGTGCTTCAACAGACTGAAGCACTTCCGAGGCGTCGCCACGAGGTACAACAAGACCGTCACTTCCTACGAAGCAGCGGTCAGCCTAGCGTCGTTCCTGCTCTGGGCTAGATCTGTTTGAAGACGGGGCCTAGATCGAAGGCGAGTCGCGCGGCCAGTGGTACGTACGGCAGGCCCTCGGCTCGGCGAACATCGACGGCGGACCGCTCCTACAGATCCTCACCGGCAACCTCAGCCCACCAGATCGAGCACCACCTCTTCCCCGACCTGCCCAGCAACCGCTACGCGCAGATCGCTCCCCGGGTGCGCAGGCTGTGCGAGAAGTACGACATCCCGTACACCACCGGCCCGCTGCCGCGCCAGTACGCCTCCACCTGGGCCCGCATCTGGCGTCGCCCGTACGCCACCCACCGAGGTAGTCCGGGCCGCGCATCCCGGTGACGCGGATGCGGCCCGCCTGGTTCAGGGCGTGGTCGTCCTGCCGCATCCGGGCACGTCTGGCCGTAACCGTAGAGTTTGCCGGCGGCGAGTACGCCGCTGGTGCGCTCGGCGGCGCGCAGCAGTGCGGTCAGGGGCTGGCGCGGTTGTTAAGGACGGCGGCGCCAGCACTCGCAGCGAAGCAGGTCACGACGTGCACGTGCACGTCGAAGCCGCCGAGACCAGGCGCGATTTAACCCTCCACGGCATCTTCTTCGTCCACTAGCCAGCGCACCGCCGGCGGCGCAGGGCGACGACGCAAGCTTGTGTATGGGAGCACCCGGGCGAGCGCGTGCCCAACACGTTCGGGCCGCCCCCCCCACAGCCGGACTACCGGTCACCGATGCCGGTGCCGGCGCTCCTGGAGCTTCTTCATCTGCTCTTCGATGAGCTTGCTGCGCCCCTGGGTCTTGTGTCGCGACTTGCTCTGCTGACCACCCTGGCCCTTCTGCCGCAACTTGGAAGCCATGTCCTTGGCCCGTTGCCTCATCCCTTCCGCGCCCATGACCGCACCTCCTGCATAGCCTTTGGTCCTTGTGACCAGGCTGGCATCCGGTCCGGGTCCTCGCATCTGGCGGCGCCGCCGCACCGCGTCAACCTGCCGGGGAACCACTCGGTCACTTCGTCAGTGAGGTTGCCTTCCGGATGTAGGTTGCGACGGTGTCCGGCTTTCTCGTCTGCTCCGATCGAGGACCGGAGGGGCGATGTGTACGCTCGCCGCAACCCTCTTCGGGGTGGCCCCAAGGGAACGTCGGGAACGTTAACGCCAACGAGGTGTCGACCAGCCTGCGCTTACCGCGCTCTACACCCAGTAAGCGATAATGGGTGCGCTTGTCACGTTCCATCGGGCCTGTCACCCGCCGGATCGAGGGCCTGGGCCAACCGCACCAGCCGCGCCTCCCAGCAGATGGCAACAATCGCCTCGGCCAGCTGGTCACGCAGCACCCGGCAGCCATCGGATCCGGGAACCGGATTCCAGGACCGTGTCTGCGAATCGCTCATACTCACCTCAACCCGGCGCCCGCGCCACACTTAACACCCTCGCCTGCGCCAGAGCGGCGACGACCGCCACCGCCAAGCAGACGACCATCCCCTACAACGTGCGATCACCGCCCAAAACAACGGCACTCCGACGGCATCACACCATCGGCCCAGCTTGCGCCCCGTGGAACAGCGCCCAGCCACTGGGGCCATGGCCTGACGGAACCGGGGTGGCCGTGCTAGCGGAGCCAACGGGCGAGCTGGCCGCGCTGACCGATCGGGCGCCACGGACTTGCGTACGGCTTCGACGGCAGCGGGCCCACGAGCTCGCTCGATGACATCCCTGGCAGGGTGGCGGGGCGTCGCCGGCCCGGCCGCGCGCATGCAGGGTTGTATTTGCGCGGCTTCGGCGCCACCCCATCGTGCGGACCTACCGGCCAAGCGCAGCCTGCGGGACCAGGGGGCCAGCCATGCCTAGGGCCGCATCAGGCAACGTTCGCCCTGTCCACGATCTCGCGAGGCGTTCGTCGGCGGCGCGCTTGTAGGGGTCCGCCTGAATCACATGGGGTCATTCACCACCGACGGCTGTCGTACACACGCCAAGAACGACGGGGCGCGCGCCATACCGGGCCGCAGTGCCTTCACCGCCACTGTCCGGCCCAGTCGCCGGTCGTGGCCCAGCCGGGCCTCCGCCATGCCGCCACGGCCCAGCAGATTCCCCAACTGCTAACGGCCAACGAGGGCTTCCAGTTGCCTTTAATCCATCACTTCTCCATGGCCCGCGGGACGCGAAGAGGCCCGCTTCCGGGACGGCCACGGAGCGGCCGGGCCGGAGGCGGGCGGCGGAGCCGGGCGTCGCCGGATGCCGCTATTCCTTCGCGTGCTGCTTGGCGAGCTGCGCCGGGGTCGGCACGGAGATCCGCAGAGCGTCGTTGGCGCTGCCGGCCTGCCGTCCCACCACCCTCACGGTGTCGCCCGCCTTGAGCACCGACTCGGCGACCTTCTTGCCGTCCCAGCTTATGCGGGCGTTCCTCTCCACCGTCCAGGTCCAACTGACCCCGTCGGCGCTCTTCACGGTGAGCGTGGCACCGGACACACCGGTGATGCTGCCACGCTGCCACTCACGGACCACGAACTGGCCGGTCTTGCGCCTCTCGACGGTGGCCTGGCCGTGCACGCCGGGCAGCGCACGGTGGTGCTTGCCCTGCTTCTTGTGGTGCTTGTTGTGGTGCTGCTTGGCTGAGCTCGCGGAGGCGGCCGAAGACGGACTGGCGCCCGGCGAGGATGTCGACGAGGCGTAGGCGGTGGCCCCGCCAGCGGCGAGTACGCCGGCCAGAATCACCCCGGTCACCATGGCCCTTCGTTTCCGCGGCATTGATTTCATCATGGAGTCACCTTTCGTCGAGGAGGCGCAGAGCCCTCTGTTCGGACCCGGTCGCGCGCACCGTAGCCGCGGACCTTGTGGAAACTTCGTGGGACTGCAGGAGCGACATGCTGTGCGAACCGACGGTGAATGATCACGCGCCGGCACCACCTCCATGCCGAACACCGCGGCCATCTCCTGGCAGGTCAGCGGCCCCTGTCCGAGCCGGGCCCGGTCCGCGAGCGCCTGCACCATGCGCTGGCCATCGGCGGCACCGAACAGGCAAGCCCCTCGCACCACATGGGCACCTTCGTTTTCGGCTTCGCCGCCTCCCGGGGCGCCGATGGCGCGTCCGCATCCCGCACATCCGGCGTGTTCTGTCAATGCTGGTGCCGCCGGCCGGATCCAGCACCGTATCGACCCGTCTGCGAGCGATCGCCCACTCCTGCCGTTCCTGCTGCACCCTCGAGTGAGTGGAGCCGTCTTGGCTCCACTCATACGGGCCTCGGGGCGCCCCCTCACCGCGTGGCGTTGGGTGTGCTCCATTGGGACCAGGCCAGGTTCCAGTCGCCGTCCCCGTTGCCCAGCGTCACCGGCTTGGACGGGTTGATGACCCGGACGAGGTCTCCCGGTTCCACGGTGTTGAAGAACCACTTTCCGTCGGATGCGTTCAGGTGGACGCATCCGTGGGAGTTGTCCACCCTGCCGATGGTCGCGTTGTCCCATGACGCGTCGTGGATGTACGTACCACTCCACGTCAGGTGGACGTCCCAGTAGACAGGCAGGTTGTAGTAGGTGGGACTACCGGGAGTGCAGCTGAGGCCGACGCTGCACGATGTCATCTGGGTCTTGGCCTCCTTGTCGAGCACGACCAGGTTGCCGCCCCAGGTCTGGTAGCCGGCCCCGCCGGTCGATATCGGGAGTGTCCGGATCAGCTTGCTTCCCCGATAGACCGCCATGGTTCGGGTCTTGGGATTGACTACCGCGTGCACGTCGGAGTCGACCGTGAAGGTGTGTGTGTAGTCGCCGGTCGCCCAGAGGCTCCCTCCTGCGTTCACTCCTTCCAGGTCGCCTTTCACGGTGATCTTGTCGCCCAGGGGCCAGTACGTTCGGGGACGGTCGTCGACACGGCGGTTGGTCCCCCATCGCCAGGCTCCGGTGACGTGGTCCGTGTCGGTCACGGACAGTGTTTTCTGGACGGCGGCCTCATCGGTCACGGCCTTCGTGAACACGACGACCACTGGCTGGGCGTTGCCGACGTCGGACCCCGTGGCGGGGGTGATGGACCGGGCGGTGACGGTGTCGGCCGGACTGATCGTCTCGATGTTCAGGCGCTTGCTGACCGACTTTCCGGATGCTTCGGCGGCCGTGGCGACGACCGTGTAACGGGCGTCGAGGCTCAGCGGTTGAGACGGCGTCCATGTACCGGCCGACGGGTCGAGGGAGCCGCTGACGACGGAACCGTTCGAGCGGGTGACGGAGACCTTGGTCAGGTGTGCGTGGGTGGCCGTGCAGTGAATGGGCCGGTCCGGATCGGCTTGGCCGGAGGCGTCCGTCACCGGCTTTATCGTGATGTCGCTCGGCCGGGGCGACGTCGACGAGGCCGCGCCGAGACCACACCCGACCAGCGTGAGTGCGGAGACCACCGTGAGCGCGGCGAGGTAGGCCATCTCCTTCATGCGCCGACGCTTCTCCGGCACCTGACTCATCGTTTTCACAGGGTCTCCTCCTCGGCCGGTAGGGAAGACATCGACTGCCGGCGGTGGACACGTTCGGGACATTGATGGCGACGCCAACGAAGCACGCACGCCGGGGAATTGACGCTAACCACCGGACAGGTCAGAGTCGGCGTCGTTGTTGCCGATGGTGATCGGCTGATCGTTCTGCAGCTCGCGGAAGAGGGCCTTGGCGCGTGTCATGTTCCACAGCACCGCGTCACCGGCGTTCGGAGAGGAGTAGTTCGCGTCTGCGATCGGGACCGTCAACTCATGTCCCCCTCCGCTGGAAATCCCCTTCAGGCCGAGGAACATCCGCGCCAGGTCGTACGGGGTCGTGTTCTTGTCCACCCTCAGCGTTCCGATGCCCGCGTCGAGTGCCGAATAGAGCCTGATCGGGTTGAGAAGAGTGGACGGGGTCTCCGCCTGGTGGGCGATCGCGGCAAGGAATTTCTGCTGGTTCGCCATGCGGCTCAGGTCCTGGCCCGCCTCCTGGTGGCGTTCCCGGACCAGTTCGAGGGACTGCCGGCCGTCCAGTTTCTGGCAGCCCGCCTTGAAGTCGGCTCCCGAGGCTTGGTCCACGATCGGCCGGTCCAGGCACAGGGTGACGCCGCCGAGTGCGTCCACCAGGCCGACGAAGCCACCGAAGCCGATCTCCGCGTAATGGTCGACGTGGATGCCGGTGTTGTACTCGACCGTCTCGGCCAGCAGTTGCCCGCCGCCGAGCGAGAAGGCCGCGTTCAACTTGTTCGCCGTTGCCGGATGCCGCACACCGTCCGCACCGCTGAACGCCGGTATGGTCACGTAACTGTCGCGCGGCAGACTCACCAGGGTGTCACCGTCGCTGCCGATGTGCAGCAGCATCATCGAGTCGCTGTTGCCGTACGGCCCCTCGTCGTCGCTGCCGGTGTGCAGTTCCTTCTGCTGCTGCGGGGTCAGATTCTGGCGGTCGTCCGAGCCGGCGATGAGATAAGTGGTGCCCTTGCCCGGCGAGGGTTGGTCCGGCAGGGCGCCGAGGTTCACCGTACGGTCCAGCTTCTCGTCGGCCCAGGCGTATGTCCCGACGGAGGCCGCGAGCACCGCGAGGGCAAGCGTCATCACGCCCCAGGTTGCCCTGCGGCGCCATGTCCGGGGGCGAAGACGGCCGACCGGGTGTCCGCCTCGGCCGTACGTCACCATGAAACCGGAGCCCCCTCATGCACGAACAAGGTCCTTCAATGTTTGATGCGCCCATAATAGGCATCAATTGCACGCCCACAGAAGGATCTTTCTGGAGCTTGGCCCTCGCGCGGGACATCCCTGAAGAACCCTTCATGAATTCCGTACCGAATTCTTATCTCAGATTCACGCCGATACGGCGATCGGCAGGAAGAAGCGGCCTTCCAGTTCACAGTGCGTGTGGCCCTGCAGGCAGCGGTCGTATTCTGCTGGGCTGGATTTAGCAACCATCTTTCCCTCGTCACCGTCTATGGATGCGAGGCCCTGGCGCCGAAACGCCATGAGGGAGACGTGGGCCGGCCGAGAGCCGGCAACGAGGAACTGGCGGTGGACATGTCACAGACGAGTGCTGACCGGGCCGATGGGCCGACACCAGACCTCCGTGTCGGAGCGGCCGGGGAGGATGCGACCGTCACGGCTGCCGTACGAGGCTCTGCGGCTCGCCGCCGGAACCCGTCTCCGCGCCCGAGCGCTGGACGCGCCGGGCCACGCGGCACGCTCCTTGCCGCCGGCGCTCTCGGCGGGGCCATAGCCGCGACGCTCTTCGGTATCGCCCGTTCCGTCTTCGGCTACGGTTTCAACGTTCCTGTGACCCTCTCCGCCTTCACAACAGGCACCGTTGCCGTCCTCGCCCTCGGTGGCCTCCTCCGCCGGGGAGTGCTGCCGCGGTGGCTGCGCCGTCTCGTCGCCCGTGCGTGCGTCGTCGGTCTCGGCGTGGCCGTGGTGCTCGCGGCGGCCGGGGGTGTGCTGCTGGCAGTCACTCCGGGGGTGGGCGACGCCCAGTCCCGGGTGAGCGCGCAGGCCACCGCCCACGGGGTGACTGCCACGAATCTGTCCACGCCCCCCAAGGTCGCCGCGGCACTGGTGGCCACCGAGGACGCCCGTTTTTGGCACAACCCCGGCATTGACCCCGCCGGCGCCGCCCGCGCGCTGCTGATCTGGCTCCGCGGAGGCGATGGCGGGGGCGCCACCATCGAGCAGCAACTTGCCAAGATGCTCTACACCAACGGGCAACGTACCCGTCCCGACCAGGTGGAACAGGTCGCTCTGGCGCTCAAGCTCGCGCATGACTACCCCAAGGGCCGGATCCTGCAGATGTACCTGTCCACCGCCTATTTCGGGCATGGATACTACGGTCTGGACGCGGCCGCACACGGGTACTTCAAGACGAGTCCCGCTCACCTGGACTGGCCCCAGGCCGCCCTCCTTGCCGGTCTCGTCCAGGCGCCCTCCGCCTACGATCCCCTCCACAACCCCGACCTGGCCAGGCAGCGCCGCGCCGAGGTGCTGGTCCGCCTCGAGGCTGTCGGCGACCTGACCGCACGTCAGGTCAGGGCCTTCGACGACACACCCCTGGGCGTCGCCTGAGAGCGAGTGCTCCTCAGCTTCTCGACCCTGACGTCGCGCCGAAGCCTGTCCCGTTCAACCGCACGACCGAGGGAAACCGAGGCATTGTCAAATCCTGTGGACTGACCGGACAGCCAATGACCGGTCGGTCAAGCAAGCGGCTTGCGGTAACGGACGTACTCGTTCTGCCGCCGGAACCCCACACTCTCGTAAAGATCGTAGGACCGGTGCGGATTCGCCGTGCCCGTGAACAGCCGGGCGGTCGTTGCACCCTGCTCGCGAAGGCTGCGCAGCCCGTCCAACAGCAGGGCCCGGCCGATTCCGAGGCGTTGCTGGTCCGTCCGGACACTCAACTCTTCGACCTCGCCCACGGTGTGGTCGTGACGGCGGATGGAGCAGAGGACGACGCCGACCATGTCCTGCCCGTTCCTCCTGGCTCGCGCGCGCTCCCAGTCCCTGCGCCGCAAACCTTCCTTCGCCATGCGCGCTGTTCGCGTCCTGGAGCGGATGGTGCCCGCCGACAGCCTCCTGTTCGGGGCCAGCGCCCACGGCTTCCCCAAACACCGCACGTACCAGGGAGCGCTGGACAGGCCGACGCGCGCTCGGAAGGGCGGCTCGGGATCACCGGGATGACCAGTCGTTTGTCATGCCAAGGGGGAGTCCGATGACGGTGATCTGCCCGTCCCGTTCCCCGACGACTTCGCGCAGGGCGTGTTCCTGAACGCTTTCCCGGGACGCCTCGACATCTACAGCGGGTGCGGGTGAGCTGTGCCGGGCGCGGGGAGGCGGCGGCACTGTCGGAGCAGGAAGGTACGGGCGAAGGCGTGGAGAAGTACCTCGTGCAGTTCTGGCCCGCGACGGCCTGAACACGGTCAAGAGCGGGGGCGCCGACGGCTCGGCACCCCCACCGTCGGCACCTCGGGAGACGATCGACGTGCTCTCCGGCGCGCCGCCGGTTCCCGGTAGCCGAACTGTCAGAAGTTCACCGTCGTGCGGGACCCGAGGGCCGGACACAACCCATGAACTCCCACGTGTGCGTTTGCTCGGGGTCGTCGCCGACGTCCACCAGCATCGTCGTGGTAGTGGGCACCGGCGGGGGCGGCGGTTCGGCTTCGTGCGATTCAAGGAGTCGGACCACATGTTGCGGCAGACGATTTGGGCCGTCACGCAGGATGCCGCCGACGGACTCGGCCTGTTCCTCACTCGAGGTGCTTGCGGGCATGCCGGTCCGTACCAGCCCCTTGACCGCGTCGGCGACCCCAGTGAGGACCTGATGACTGGTTCCGTTGACGGCTCGGCAGTCACACAACACCCTGTTCCACGGCAGCGATTCAGGCCAAAGGGCGCGGTGCCGCAGGTTGTGACCGGCCCCCTTCCGCTGGATCTCGCTCGCAACCCGATAGGCCGACAGCAGCGTCGCGCCATGGCGAGCGGGGTCATCTACTCCGTGACCGCATAGAAAACCCGCCTGCTCCGCTTCTGCTTCGGCCTCCAGATCCGCGCCGTCCCATTCCCAGTGGTTGTACAGCAGGTAGACAGGCACGCACCGAACCTTCAGGGCGTGCTGGAGCAGCAGTGCACACTGGTCGGCGTTCGTGCCCTTGACGACGTGCGCGAAGGGGTACCTTCGCTGCTTGCTCGCCTTTTTGGCCTGGATGCGCAGGCCGACTCCATGGGACCGATTGTGGATCCACAGCTCCCAGTCCGCTCCGTTCTGCCGCTCCTGATCCTTGTTGAACTGGAAGATCTTGACGCGGTCACCGAGGAACTGGCGCAGGTGGCGGATGTGCATGTCGGTGAGGCTCTCCTCACCGGGCGCGGGAGGGTAGTGGTGGTGGCCGTTGTGCAACCAGTGGAAGGTGTCGCCAGCCATCCACAGCAGTACGTCGCACAGCGACGGCCGCTGAACCGTTCTGGCGGCACGGGCCGATATGAGAGCGCGTCCGATCACGCCCCTCAGCTAACCAGAGGCCACTGACAAACGCTTCTGGGCACCGCCTGGTTCAAGCGTCACTGCGAACCCTCGTCCCAAGTGGCGTCGACCAAGTGCAGCTTGTCCAGGGAAGTGCCTGGGGGTGCGATGTCCTGCCCCTCCAGCACGAACAGGCCACCGACAGGGACGCCGAGTTGGCTCCCGACAGTCGGCGCCTCCTCACCGCATGCGGTCAGCGTCAAGAGCAACGCTGGAGGCGGGGGTGTTCAGCCCTCGACGGGCGGAGCCGGCGGCGTGTCGAGGGCGTGGAGATAGACGGCCTCGGGCTGCGCTCCGCTCAGGGCCGGACCGCCGTCGAAGAGGACGAGGGGCACGGAGTCGACGCCGAGCCTGCGCACGCTGTCCAGTTCGGCGCGCAGGGCCGTGGCTCCGTCCTCGCTGCGTACGACGCCGATCTCGTCGGCCAGCCGGGCGAGGGTGGAGGGATCGCCGATGTTCAGTCCGTCCGTCAGGTAGGCGCGGAAGAGCCGCTCGGCCATGGCCTCGCCCAGGCCCTGGCCGGCCGCGTCGGCGAGCAGGAGGTGCGCCTCGAACGTGTTGGTGTACACGGCCCGTTCGAAGTTCAGGCTCAGCCCGTCCTGGGCTCCGAAGCCGGTGTCCTGCGCGATGGCTCGGGCCTTCTCCTCGCCGAAGGACTCCTTGTGGACCTCGAAGAGGGGCCTGCCGGTGGGCGGCGTCTCGGGCGCGAGTTGGTAGGGGCGGAAGACGACCTCGGCCTCGCCCCCGGAGTCGCGGTACCGCTTCACCGCACGGGAGAAGCGGGTTAAGGCGATGTAGGAGTGGACGCAGATGAGATCGAGTACGAACTCGACGCGGCGCGGGGTCCGGGCGTTCTGTTGCATGGTCAGGTCCTCCTGGTCGCAAGCAGGTCGGGGGACACCATTGTTGATCAGTGGGCCCGCGGACCGCCGGAAACCGGACATCGGCGAAGAGCCGTCGGCGGACGGCCGTCAGCGGACGGCCGTCCCTGTGGGCCGCAGGACCGCCGCCCGGGTCGGTGTCACGCCATGACGGACCGCTCCTGTCTGCGATAGGCGCCCGGCGCTGTTCCGTACAGCCGCTTGAACGCTGCGGCGAACGCGAACTCGGAGGTGTAGCCGACCCGTTGCGCGATGGCGCCCAGCGGTTCTTCGGAGTCGCGCAACCGCTGTGCCGCCATGTTCATCCGGAGCCAGGTGAGGTAGCTGAGGGGCGGCTGGCCGACGAGTTCGGTGAACCGCCGGGCGAACGCCGAACGGGACAGGCCGGCTTCCTCGCCCAGGCCCTCCACGGTCCAGTTCCCGCCGGGGTCATTGTGGATACGGCACAGAACCCTGCTGATCGCCACGTCGTTCAGCGCCGGTCCCCAGCCACGGCCGACTCCGTGCTCCTGATACCACACCCGCAGGGTGTACAGCAGGAGCGTGTCCAGCAGCGAGGAGATCACCGAGTCCGCGCCCATCCCGGCGCCCTCCGACTCCTCCCGCAGCAGGTCGAGAACGACCCGCAGCGGCGGCTCTCGCCTGAGCTGAGCCGGCACGTGGACGACGTCGGGCAGGCCATTGACCACCGGGTGGCACCAGCTCTGGTCGAGTGGGAACACGCCGCTGAGCAGCACAGTGAGGGCCGCTGGCCCGCCCGGCTCGCCAGACCCCAGGGTCACCGTCCTCGCATTCTCGCCGAACTCCTCGTCCAGGGCGGGATCCGAGTCCAGAAGCGGGGCGGCGTAGCTGTCGGCGATCCCATGGCCGTGCCCGTTGGGAAGGAGCACCACATCCCCCACCCCGAGCACGACCGGATCACCGGCGGGGGGAACCAGCCGGCAGGAGCCCTGTAAGAGGACGTGGAACGCCGTGCCGGGCACGGGTCGGATGCGTCGCCTCCAAGGGTGGTGTCCCTCGACCCGGACAAAACGTGGCCGGCCGGTGCGCATAGCGTCTGTCACCTGACTGAGTACGTCCATCGCGTCAGGCTATGTGACAGGTCAGGTCACAGCCGAACGGCTGTCAGACGCCAGATCGGGCGCGTCAGCCGTCCCTCTCCGTCGAAGGCGAGCGCCCGGGTGTCCAGGTGGGGGAACTGCTCGCCTCCTGCCTGCTTCTCGAGGTACTCCCTTGTGAACGCCGTGACGTAAGTGTCGCGGTGCAGCTCGTCGATGCGCCATGCCCCGGTGAAGGTGGTGCGCAGCTCAGCCTCACTGATGCGATGCGGGTCCGGGAAGCCGTCCTCGGCCTCGTCGGAGAAACACAGCAGGTGCAGGCGTGCTTCCGGCAGGCACACCTTGGGCAGCGCCTCCGCGTAATGTGCGCGCTGCTGCCGTGCGAGTGAGTGGTACAAACCGCTGTCCAGCACCGTGGCGAATTTCTGGGCCAGGTTGTCCAGCCGCGTTGCTTCGGCTTGCACGAACTCCACTTCGGCACCGAGCGCGTCGGCCCGCTGTTCGGCTTGGCGCAGTGCCGTGGCCGCGTAGTCGAAACCGGTGACCCGATAACCGCGGCCGGCGAGGTACACGGCGTTGTCGCCGACCCCGCACCCGGCGTCGAGCACGTCGGTGGAAATCTCTCCCGCTCGCTCCAGGGCTGTGACCGCCGGCTGGGGTTCACCGATGTCCCATGGCACGACGGCTTGTTTGTACTGCACCAGAGCCGGGCCCTGGTAGATCGATTCGAAGTCATAGGGCCGATCCATGGGTTCCTTTCCCGAGAGAGCTCGCGATGTCGTCGCATGTCCACCGAGGTCAGCCCGGCCCGGGCGAGCGCCGCCGGCAGCCTGCGGTCCCACCGCATGTCGAAGGAGCCCGTCGGGAACTCCTCCCGGGTGATGTCCGCCTGAAGAACGGTCAGGTTCGGGGCGCGGGTCGCGTCGAGATGGCCGGTGTCGATGTCGCCGGCCACCACGCTGCCCTCGTGGGCCTCGTCCGCGAGCCGGTACGCCATCGACCCGGCACCCGAACCGAGTTCCAGCCAGCGCCACCCGGGCTCGATCGGCAGCCGCCCCCGATGATGTCGGCGGTCGTGGGGCCGGTGCTGTAGGAGCGGTGGGATTCCGGCCGTGGTGCGGCGTCGATCTGCTCGAGCAGGGAAGACATGACGATGTCGGTGCAGTCTCCAGTGCGGCGGCGTTGCGTGGATCGTCCATGTAGGCGCGGAAGGGCTCCTGGCTCACCCACTGCGGGTGGTTGACGTACGTTGTGCCGTCCACACCAATGTACGGTGTCGCCGAGACGAATCCGGGGTGCCGGCGCTTCCATCCTCCCGAGTCGCGCAGCAGGCGGGCCAGGTCCCCAGCGGCCCCATGCTCCTTGACGTGGCATGTCGCGACGCACAGGATTCCCGGGCGTTTTCTCGCGGCGGGTCCTGCGATGCCCGCGGCGGGAGTGCCCGCGAAGGCCGTGACGGACAGGACACCCGGCCGGTGCGGGCCGGTTTCCCGTGACCTCCTCCACCACCGAACTGCCGACCTCCGGCTCCGTGGTCAGCTGCGAGGAAGATGAGGTCTTCAGGTTGCGAAGCGAGCAGATAGAGGAGGTCGACAGCGGGCCGCTGGTGATGACTTCCATCGTGCGCGGCTGCGGACGGACCGACGCATGACGGCCTCGATATGGGCCAGTGGGGTTTTCTCAGTGGCGCGATTCTTCCCATCCCGTTTGGCGCTGATCGTCGCGATGACAGCTCCGTCGCTGACTGGGAGCGACATGTCAACGAGCAGCGCCCCTGCCATCGGGCAGGACGTTGCGCGAGATGGTCTGTTTCAGGATGCCTTTTGGTCGGCGGGCTTCTCGATCTCGGTGGTCACCCGTGCCCCTCGGAAGAGCACCGGGAGCCACAGGAGACATGCCAGCAGGGGGACCGCGGCGTAGGTGGCCATGCCCACACTGGAGCCCAACCCGCCCATGAGCGCGCCGAGGACGAGATAGCCGATGCCGATGAGCGCCGACTCCACGAATGCGATCATCGACAGCAGGCTCGCCCGGTGGCGCGACGGCACTGCCTCGTTGAACACGTTGTCCACGATCACGGCGGTGATCTCGGGAATCCCGGCCAGGACCAGGAACGCGGCGATGGTGACCCACACAAGGCCGAGGCCGCTCAGGCCGAGCGCCACGGCGAGCGTCAGGAGAGACACCGGGACGATGACCCGATACCCGATGCGCCGGTCCGCGCGGTCCGACAGCAATGGAGTGAGCCCGCCGGCGAAGAATCCCGCCGCTATGACCACGCTGACCAATGCGGTGCCCGCTCCCTGAGCGGAGAGGGTCTTCTGCGTGAAAATGATGTACGGCGTCAAAGTCGCATGCATCAATCCGGACACCACGACAAGCGTCACGAGCGCCGGCGTGGCGACCCGAAGCATCGCCCGCCATGCTGTGGCGTCGCCGTGCTCCTCGGCTCCGTCCTGCTCGTCCACCGCGTCCGCGCCGCGGATCTCGGGCACCCCTGACATCAGCACCACCATGGCCAGGACGAGGCACGCCGCCGAACCGACGTAGACGACTCCCCAGGAAATCTGCTGCAGTTGGCCGCCGAGGACGATGGCGGCTCCCGAGGCGACCGTCCCGAGCATGGTGAACCGGGACTTGATCTTGACGTAGCCGGCCGTTGCACCACGACGCACGAGCAGGTCGTACAGCAGGGCGGTATCCGAACCGGACACACATGCCATGCCCACGCCCTGCCCGATGAACAGCGCCAGGAACACCCAGTAGTTGGAGAACGCCACCTGACCGAGCAGACATCCAGCTATCAGCATCTGGCCGATCACGATGCTGGCACGCCTGCCGATTCGGTCGGCGATGACTCCCGTCGGAAACTCCGCAAGTCCACTGACCAGGTAGAGCAGTGTCTGCAGTAGGGCCACTTGCCCGACGGAGAAGCCGCGCTGATAAAGGAAGAGGACGAATACGCCGCGCTGGAACAGCGTGTTGGCGAGCACGGCGTATACGTAGAACGGGCGCGTGACACTTCGTGCTGCATCGTCGACTGCGGCCGACCCGCCAAGGGCCTCCGTGGTGCCGGTCATGCTGCGGGCTCCCCCTGGTGACTCCGGTGGTCATTAGTGTCGGGTCTCCGCCGCCGACCGGAACCTCCAGTCCGTACTTCGCGCAGGATATCGGGCCGGCCATCCGGGAACCGTTGCCAGCGCCGCGGCCATCCTCGGTGGAGGTGTCAAATGCTGGGAGCAGTAGCGTGCGTTCCGGCAGGCGGTCCTCGTGCTGCGCTGGTTCCGTGAGCGGGGCTGCGTGCACTGCCTGGCCAGGGACGCTGGCATCTCCCAGGCCACCAGCTATCGCTACCTGCACGAGGGCATCGACATCCTCGCCGCCCAAGCACCCGATCCGCACGAGGTGTTGGACCGCTGCCGCGAGGAGGAGATGAGCCACGTGATCCTCGACGGCATGCTCATCGAGAGCGACCGCCTGGCCGGCACTCGGGACAACGGCAACGACCTGTGATTCAGCCAGAAACACAAGAGTTTCGGCGGCAACGTCCAGTTCCTGTCCGCCCCGGACGGCACCCCGCTGTGGGTCTCCGATGTCGAGCCGGGCTCCACCCCGGACATGACCGCCGCCCGGCTGCACGTCCTGCCCGCGTTGTACAAGGCAGCCGCAGACGGCCTGCCCACCCTGGCCGGCAAGGGATACATCGGCGCCGGCATCCGCGTCCCGGTCCGCCGCCCGAAGGGGAAGTCGGAACAAGCCCTCGACACCGACACCCGCACCACGAACTGCCTGGTCAGAGACCTCCGCGCCCTCGGTGAGCGCACCGCTGCCGAACTCGAAGAACGCTGGCGCACGCTCAAGCGCGTCACCCTCAGCCCCAGCCGTATCGGCGACATAGCCCGCGCCGCCCTTGCCCTCAACCGCCACTGGAAGTGATCTTCACTGAGAAAACCTCAGTGGCTCCTGGAAGCCATAGGGCTTGACCATGCAGTCGACAAGTTGGTTTGAGATTCTCCAGGACCGAGCCGTCCGGGGGCGCCGACAACTTGATGCCCCGGCAGGTTCCTGCCGGGGCATCAAGCGCCGTGCGTGGGTCAGTTGTCGCGCAGCGTCCGCAGCGCGGTGCCCCAGGAGATGACGTCGTCGAGCATCTTGATCACCGCGTCTTCCTGGTGAGGCTGCGGCTTGAGCTCCTTGAAGTCGACGAAGTCGTGGTGCATCAGCAGGGCTGCGTGATGGCGCACATCGGCGATGCCGATCGCGGCCATGGTGTTGCGCAGGTGCGCGATCGCGCGGCCGGCGCCCTCCATGCCGTAGCCGACGAAGCCCGCGGACTTGTCGTTCCACTCCGCGTACAGGAAGTCGAGAGCGTTCTTCAACACCCCCGGGGCACTGTGGTTGTACTCGGGCGTGACGAACACGAAGGCGTCGAGGGAGCCGACCTTCTCGGCCCAGCGGTGCGTGTGGGGCTGGCTGTAACCGCCCAGCAGCGCGGGTACGGGCTCGTCGAGGTGCGGCAGGTCGTAGTCCCTGAGGTCCACCAACTCGTAGGTGGCGCCGCCGTGCCGCTCGGCGACGTCGAGCACCCACCGGCCCACGTCCTCCCCGACGCGTCCCGGGCGGGTACTGGCGATGACAATTCCGACCTTGATCATGAGTAGCCGCTCTCTGCTCTAAATGGGAAACGGGCGCTCCGGCGCCACTGAACTGCAGCGTACGTAGATCGACTCGGAGGCTCCATGCGTCACAGTCCGCCATTCATACGCGTGCGTCTCTCAGTGCAGCCGTTCTGAGAGCACCGCTGCACCGCGGCACTCACCGCTCCACGCTCACCGCCCGTTCCGGCGGCGGCTCTTCAGAGGTCGCTCGGCATGCCCAGGCCCGTCAGGGCGCCGACCGGATCCAGGTCGGGGGTACCGCGGGGCCACCAGTCGTCGTGGCCCGGCTCGGACTCGTAGGCGTACCACAGGCCGTCGCGGCCCAGGCGGAGCTGGACGTGGCCGTGGGGGTGGGTGAGGTGGTTGCGCCAGGGGCGGAAGGCGGGCAGGTCGGCGGCGAGGAGCAGCGGACGCGCCCGGTCGAACCGGCCGGCCGGCGGGTCCCACGGCTCCTCCAGTACGGCGAGGCCCTCCGGTCCGCCCTGGCGCCAGGCGGCGACCGCACGGGCCAGCTCGGACGGGGTGCGGCCCGCCGCGGAGGCGAGGGAGGAGTAGAGCGCCCGGGTGCCCGCGGTGAGTCCCGAGCCGGGGCGGGCCGCGGCCAGGCGGACCGCGTCCTCCCAGAGCGTCAGCTGCCCGACCGGGTCACGGCCCGTGGTGAGCAGGGCGTGGGCCCGCGCGGCGGCGTCCGTGGCCAGTTGGTCCAGTGCGAACGGGTCCGGGCCGCCGGGGGACGCCGGGTAGGCCGGGGGCTGTTCGGGGTGCGGGGGCGGCGGGAGCGGCGCCGGCAGGGGCGGGAGGGCGCGCGGCGTGAGAACGTCACCGGCCCGCACTCCGGGGAGAGGCGCCGGTCCCCTGTCCTGGGCGGCGCGCGCCGCGCGGGTGGCGCTCAGCCGGGACAGCGCGTCGAGCAGCTCGCGTTCGCCCCGGCCGCGCAGCAGGAGCAGGACGAAGGGGTCGGCGTCGAGCAGCCGCGCGGTCTGGTAGCACAGGGCGGCGGCGTGCTTGCAGGGGTGGCCCCGGTCGGGGCAGCTGCAGCGCGGCTCCAGATCGCCCGGGCCCGGCAGCAGGGGAACGCCGCAGTCCGCGAGGGACTGGGGCATCTCCTTGTCGAGGAGCGCCGCGATGTGCCCGGGCCGGTCGGCGGCGGCGTCCAGGAACCGCTCCCAGTCGGAGTCGTCGAGCGTGCGCAGCCGCACCTGCACGCGGTACGGGCGCGGACGACTGCCCCGCACGTACGCCAGCACCAGGCCGGGCGTCACGGTGATGGCGTCGACATGTCCCTGCCCGGCATAACCCCGCCCGCGCTCCAGCCGCTTGACGTCCAGCGCGCCCTGTTCCAGGGCTGCGACCCACGCGTTTCCCCACCAGCTCTCGGCGAAGCCCTTGTCGTCCGGATCCCGGGGTGGGAAGGCGGGGAAGGTGCGGCGGAGTTCGTTGTCGCGGTTGGGAGCGGCCATGGAGTGGGGGGCCCGGGGGCTGTGGAGGTCGCCAGGCGTCCGGGGGGCCGGGGGCGGGGCGGTGGAGGGGGTGGGGTCATGGGGCGGCGCGGTGGCTGTGGCGGCGTCGGGGATGCCGGGGTCGGGTGAGGGCGAGTCCTCATGGCCGGTCTCGTCCGGGGCCTCGGGCATCCCCCCGGGGTCCGTCGCGGGCATCCGGAAGGCGTCGGACAGCACCTGCCGTACGTCACGCGTTTCCCCGCCGACGGCGTTTCCGCGCGTCCGCCGGAGGGCCGCCGCCCGCTCGTCCACACGGCTCTGCCGTGTCCCGCGCCTGCGCCGGGCCCCTTCGCTTTCCGTCTCCTCCCGTGCCCGCCGGGCTTCCTCCCGAGCCGCGCGCAGCGCCTCGCGTGCGATGTCCGCCGCGCGGGGGGCCGGCCGGTCGGTGCCGCCTGAGGGAGCGGTCACCGTGCTCTCGGGTGGGGCGGCGGACCGGTCCTCCTCGTCGGTGGGAGTGCCGACCGAGTTCGTCGGGGCCGGGGCCTCCCCGGTCTCTCCTCGGTGGTCGGAGCCGTCCGGCCCCGCGGGTCCCGACGTGTCCCGCGAGATGTCTCCCGGCTGATCGGCGATCACCTCGGCGTCTGTATCCCGCAGCACCCCCATGTCCCTCGCCGGGCCTGCGCCGCCCCGGTGCTCGGACACCGCCCTTCGCAGTGCCTCACGGGCGATGTCTGCCGGTTGGGGGGCCTCCTGCCCGACGGGGGCCGGGGCCGGGGAGGGCGCGGGACGGGAAGCCGGTGCCGGGTCCGGGTCGGACGCCGCCCGCTCCCGGGCCGCCCGCAGGGCCCGGCGGGCCTCGTCGGCCGGGCGCGGCGTCATGGCGTCCTCCGCAGGGAGACCAGGTCGGACAGTTCACGGTCCGTCAGTTCGGTGAGGGCCGACTCGCCGGAGCCGAGGATCGCGTCGGCGAGGGCGCGCTTGGCCTGGAGCATCTCGGCGATGCGGTCCTCGATCGTGCCCTCGGTGATGAGGCGGTGGACCTGGACGGGCTGGGTCTGGCCGATGCGGTAGGCACGGTCGGTGGCCTGTTCCTCGACGGCCGGGTTCCACCACCGGTCGAAGTGGACGACGTGACCCGCGCGGGTGAGGTTGAGGCCAGTACCGGCCGCCTTGAGGGACAGCACCAGGACCGGGGTCGAGCCGGTCTGGAAGCGGTCCACCATGCGCTCCCGCTCCGGTACCGGCGTGCCGCCGTGGAGGAGGTCTACCGGGACCGCGCGGGTGGCCAGGTGGGAGGTGATCAGACGGGCCATCCCGACGTACTGGGTGAAGACCAGAGCGGATCCGTCCTCGGCGAGCAGGGTGTCCAACAGCTCGTCCAGCAGCACCAGTTTGCCGGAGCGGGCGGCGAGCCGGTCGCCGCCGGGCCGGGCGGGCTCCTCCTTCAGGTACAGGGCCGGGTGGTTGCAGATCTGCTTCAGCGACGTCAGGAGCTTCAGCACCAGGCCCCGGCGTGCCATGCCCTCGGCGGTCTCGATGGCGAGCATCGACTCGCGGACCACCGCCTCGTACAGCGCGCCCTGTTCGCGGGTGAGCGGCACGGGGTGGTCGGTCTCCGTCTTGGGGGGCAGCTCGGGGACGATGCCCGGGTCGGACTTCTTCCGGCGCAGCAGGAAGGGCCGGACCAGGCGGGCCAGGCGCTCCACCGCCTGCTCGTCCTCGCCGTTCTCCACGGCACGGGCGTGCCGGGCGCGGAAGGACTTCAGCGGGCCGAGCAGGCCCGGCGTGGTCCAGTCGAGCAGCGCCCACAGCTCCGACAGGTTGTTCTCGACGGGCGTCCCGGTCAGGGCCACGCGCGCGGGGGACGGGATGGTGCGCAGCGCCTTGGCCGTCGCCGAGTAGGGGTTCTTGACGTGCTGCGCCTCGTCGGCGACGACCATGCCCCACGCCTGCCCGGCCAGGGCGGAGGCCGCCGAACGCATCGTGCCGTACGTGGTGAGGACGAAGCCGCCGGCCAGGTCGGCCAGGCTGCGGTCCGGGCCGTGGAAGCGGCGGACCGGGACGCCGGGCGCGAAACGGGTGATCTCCCGCTGCCAGTTGCCCAGCAGCGAGGCCGGGCAGACCACCAGGGTCGGTTCGCGGCGGGCCCGCTTCAGGTGCAGGGCGATGAGGGTGACGGTCTTGCCGAGGCCCATGTCGTCGGCGAGGCAGCCGCCGAGGCCGAGGGAGGTCATCAGGTCGAGCCAGGCCAGGCCCCGGAGCTGGTAGTCACGGAGGGTGGCGCGCAGGCCCGGCGGCGGTGCGGCCGGGCGTACCCCCGCGGTGAGGCGGTCGCGCAGGGCGGCGAGCGCGCCGGCCGGTACGGCCTCGACCGTCTCGCCGTCCACGTCGGCGGTGCCGGTGAGGGCGACGGACAGCGCGTCGACCGGGTCGAGCAGCCCCAGGTCGCGCTTGCGGGCCTTGCGGACGAGGGCCGGGTCGACCAGCACCCACTGGTCGCGCAGCCGGACGACCGGGCGGTGGGCCTCGGCGAGGGCGTCCATCTCGCTCTCGGTGAGCGGGTCGCCGCCGAGCGCCAGCTGCCAGCGGAACTGGAGCAGATCCTCGCTCTCGAAGAAGCCGGTGCCGTCGGTCGCCGAGCCGGGGGCCGGCCGGACCACCGCCGCGGCGGAGAGGTCCTGGGCCAGGTCCCTGGGCCAGTGCACGGCGACGCCGGCCGCGGCGAGCCGGGTGGCCGCGACACCGAGCAGGTCGCTCAGCTCGTCCTCTGTCAGCGCCAGCACGTCGGGCACGTCCTGGTCGGCGAGCCGGTCGAGCGGGGGCCAGACCCGGGCCGCGCGGCGGACGGCGAGGGCCGCGTCCACCCGGGCGCGCGGGCCGAAGGCGTCGTCGGCCTCGCCCGCCCACAGCGCCGCCGCGTCGGCGACGAGGGTGGGGTCGGCGAGGCTGTGCACCTGGACGATCGCGGCGCCGGCGCCGCGTGCGCCGCCGTCGAAGGCGTCGTCGAACAGGTCGTACGCCGAGAGGTCCAGCCGGAGCGAGATCCGCACCCCGGCGTCCATGCCGGCGGCGACCTCGGCGGCCCAGTCGTGGGCATCGGGCAGGTGCTGGGCGTCGCGGGCCGCGAAGGGTCTGCCGGTGGCGTGGGGTGCGGCGGGGGTGCGCGGCAGGGTGTCGGCGACCGCGTCCAGGAAGGCGCGTACCAGCGCTTCCGGTTCGGGCAGGCGGATCGGGCCCGGGCCGGGCAGCGGGACGGCGTGCCCCTCGTACGGGAGGGCGGCGGCCACCGCGCGCAGGTGTGCGATGTCGTCCGGGTCGAGCGGGCCGGCGCGCCAGGCGTCGTGGCCCGTGGGGGTCAGGCCGGGCAGCAGCCGGCCGCGCGCGGTCAGCCGCAGGGCGTGCAGGGCGGCCGCGCCCCAGCAGGCGGTGGCGGGGTGGGCCGCGGGGTCGTGCCGGGCGCGCACCAGGAGCGGCAGGGCCTCGTCCAGCGGGAGGGACAGCGCCGGGGTGGCGCGCCGCCGGACCGCGGCGCCGTGCCGTCGTACGACGGTGAGCTCGGTGTCCTCGGTGAGCTCTGTGATCTCTGCGGGCAGGGGCTGCCCTTCGGGGTCCCAGAAGGCGATGCGCCCGTCGCGCGGGAGGGGCGCGGGCAGGAAGACGGCCGGGAGCCGGACCGGAACCGTCCGCTTTGCCGCCCGCTCGGCCATCACAGCCGTGTCACCCATACGTCCTGCCACCTCCCGCCCGCGTTTCGGGTCAGCTGTCTCCGACTCTACGGGCGGGGTCTGACAATCGGCCCCGACGGCCGCGCCGGCCGGACCGGGCTTCGGGTCAGGGCACCGTCCGGGACACCACGTACACCCACGGATACGCCGGGTTGGACAGGTCCACCACCACGTCGTGCGTGGGTGCGGGGTTCTTCTGCCGGTGGACGAAGCCGTACCAGGAGTCGCCCTCGGGGAACGTCCAGCCGGTGACCTTGCGGTCGCGGGCGCCGATGGTGATGTGGCCCTTCTTCAGGTCGTCGCGGGTCATGCCCAGGCCCGTCAGGTAGGCGTCCAGACCGGCCGCGTTGGTCTCGAACTGGGCGTACAGGCGGCTGGTCTTCCAGTTGTTGGTCTCGTAGTACGCCACGTGCCAGGCCGGGTGCGGGACGGGTACCTGGTAGATCCGGCGCTGGAGCTTGGACGGCCAGCCCTCGGTCAGGCCGGTCGCCGAGTACTTCGCCTCCTTGTCCTTGCCGCTGTCCCGGCTCTGGTTCGCGGAGATCACCAGGTAGCCGGCCGGGATGCCGATGAGCAGCACGATGATCAGCAGGGTGAGCGCCCTGCGGCGGATCATGTGGCGGCGGTCCTCGGCCGGGCGTTCCTCACCGTCCGGCCAGGAGCCCTGGTGCGGCAGGGATGCGGTCACAGCGTCTCCTGGGTACTGCGGAGCGACTGCGTGTACCGCTCGTAGCGCTCGTAGCGCTCCACGCGGCGGCGCTTGGCGCGCCGGAAGCGGCGGGCGACCAGCCGGGCGAGGTCCGCGGCGCCGACCATGCCCGCCTCGGGGCCGAGCTGGGCCCGGGCGATACGGGCCTCGGGGCGGTAGCCGCGGCCGGTCAGATGCCTGCGGAACGCGTCCCGCGCGGGGCCGATCAGCAGGTCGTCGGCGGCCGAGACGCCGCCGCCGATGACGAAGCAGGAGGGGTCGAGGGCGGCCGCGAGGTTGGCGATGCCGACGCCGAGCCACTGGCCGATGTCCTGGAGCAGCTCGATGCACATGGCGTCGCCCTCACGGGCCAGCTCGGTGATCATCGGGCCGGTGATGTCGCCGATGTTGCCCTTGACGTGCTCGATGATCCCGTACGCCACCGGCGAGTCGGCCGCTGCCAGCTCGCGCGCCTCGCGGACCAGGGCGTTTCCGGAGCTGTACTGCTCCCAGCAGCCGCGGTTGCCGCACGGGCAGCGGTGGCCGCCGGGGACGACCTGCATATGGCCGAACTCGCCGGCGACGCCGTACTTGCCGCGCTTGACCTGGCCGTCCTCCAGAATCGCGCCGCCGATGCCGGTGCCGAGCGTGATCATCACGAGGTGGTCCTCGCCGCGGCCGGCGCCGAAGCGCCACTCGGCCCAGGCGGCGGTGTTGGCGTCGTTGTCCACGAGCACCGGCACGGAGAGCCGGCCCGAGAGGCGGTCGCGGAGCGGTTCGTTGCGCCAGGACAGGTGGGGGGCGAACAGCACGCGGTTGCGGTCGGCGTCGACCCAGCCGGCCGCGCCGATGCCGACGGCGTGCACGTCGTGCCGGTCCGAGAGGTCCAGGACCAGCTCGGCGATGGTGTCCTCGACGACCTTGGGGCTCTTGGACTTGTCCGGCGTCTCCGTGCGGACCTTCTCCAGGATGTTGCCGTCGGCGTCGACGACGCCCGCCATCACCTTCGTACCGCCGATGTCGATGCCGACCGTCGGTACGCGGGGTGCCGTCAGGTGTGAGCGGCGCTCCCGGGTGCCGACGGTGCGGAGCACGGTGGCACGGCGGGAGCCGATGGGGGCGGTGAAGTCGCGGTAGGTGCTCATCGCCGCCGATTCTGCCTCACGGGGAGGCAGGGTGCGGAGCAGAGGGGTGGTGCGGATCAGTGCCGAGTGCGGGTGCGTGGGGGCTTGTCGCGCGGTTCCCCCCGCCCCTCAGCGGCATCACCCTCACGTCCGTACCAGCAGCTGGAACTCGAACGAATAGCGCGTCGGGCGGTACGTGTGCGTGCCGAATTCCACTGCTCGGCCCGTGTCGTCGAACGTGACGCGTTGCATGGTGAGCAGCGGGGCCCCTGCCTCCTCCGCCAGTCGTTCCGCCTCTGTCTGCGTCGCCGCACGGGCGCCGATCGACTGGCGGGCGCTGTGCAGGGTGATACCCGCCGCTCGCATCAGGCGGTAGAGGCCGGTGGTCTCCAGCTGGCCGGTGTCGAGGTCGATGAGGCCGGGGGGCAGGAAGTTGCAGAGGTAGGCCATGGGCTCGCCGTGGGCGAGGCGCAGACGCTCCACGCGGTGGACGTCGCTGTCCTCGGCGACGCCGAGTGCGGCGGCGACCTCGGCGGAGGCGGGCACGAGCGTGTTGACCAGGACCTTGGTGGCCGGGCGCTGGCCCGCCGCCTCCAGGTCGTCGTAGAGGCTGCTGAGTTCCAGCGGGCGCTTGACCTGGCTGTGCACGACCTGGGTGCCCACGCCTCGGCGGCGGACGAGGAGGCCCTTGTCGACGAGCGACTGGATGGCCTGGCGGACGGTCGGCCGGGACAGGCCGAGCCGGGCGGCGAGCTCGATCTCGTTGCCCAGCAGGCTGCCGGGGGTCAGCGTGCCGTGCTCGATGGCGGCCTCCAGCTGCTGGGACAGCTGGAAGTACAACGGCACGGGAGAGCTGCGGTCCACGCTCAGCTCGAGCTGCACGGTCGGGTCCACTTCTGGTTTCGGCACGGGCCGAGCGTAGCTCCGTGCGTTGTTGACGGGAAGTTGTGTAGTCAGATTGTCCGGACATTCCGATTGACAGGGGCGAACTGTGCCCGCACTTTGTTTCCATGCGCATCGGCGTCATCGGTACGGGCCGCATCGGCACGATCCACGCGAACACGCTCAGCCGGCACCGCGACGTCGGCTCCCTGATCCTCACGGACGCGGACGCCTCGCGGGCCCAGGAACTGGCGCACCGGCTGGGTGAGACGGCCGCGCCGGGCGTGGAGGAGATCTTCCGCTGGGGGGTCGACGCCGTGGTGATCACGACGGCTACGTCGGCCCACGCCGAACTGATCGGTCGGGCAGCACGCTCGGGCCTGCCGGTGTTCTGCGAGAAGCCCATCGCGCTGGATCTGCCGGGGACCCTGAGCGCGATCACCGAGGTCGAGACGGCCGGGACGGTGCTCCAGATGGGCTTCCAGCGCCGTTTCGACGCCGGCTACCGGGGCGCCCGCGAGGCCGTGCGCTCGGGCAGGCTGGGGCGGCTGCACACCGTGCGGGCGCTGACCAGCGACCAGACGCCGCCGCCCGCGGCGTGGCTGCCGCTGTCCGGCGGGCTGTACCGGGACACGCTGATCCACGACTTCGACGTGCTGCGCTGGGTGACGGGCCGCGAGGTGGCGGACGTGTACGCGGCCGGGTCCGACGCCGGGCCCGCGATGTTCCGCACGGCGGGCGACGTCGACACGGGTGCCGCGCTCCTCACCCTCGACGACGGCACGCTCGCCACCGTCACCGGCGCCCGCCTGAACGGGGCCGGCTACGACGTGCGCATGGAGCTGGCCGGGGAGCTCGACCAGATCGTGGTCGGCCTGGACGACCGTACGCCGATCGCGTCCACCGAGCCGACCGGGCCGCCGGCCGCGGACAAGCCCTGGACCGGCTTCCTGGAGCGCTTCGGCCCCGCCTACGAGGCGGAGCTGAACGCGTTCGTCGAGGTCGTGCGGGGCGAACGGGCCAACCCCTGCGACGGGCGCGAGGCCCTTCAGGCGCTGCGCGTCGCCGAGGCGTGCGAGCTGTCGCGCCGGGAGCGCAGGCCGGTGCACCTCGCGGAGATCCCCGGCGGGACCGCCTCCCCCTTCGTGTGACGGCAGGGCGGTCAGTGGCCCTCCTGTTCCTCCTCCAGGAGTCCCGCGTCGTAGGCCAGCAGCGCGATCTGCACGCGGTTGTTGAGGTCGAGCTTGGCCAGGATGCGGGAGACGTGCGTCTTGACGGTGGCGACGCTCATGAAGAGGCCGGTGGCGATCTCGGCGTTGGACAGGCCCCGGCCGACCGCGACGGCGACCTCGCGCTCGCGGTCGTTGAGGGCGGCCATGCGGGCCGCCGCGCGTGTGCGGCGGGTGTCGGCGGCGGTGCCGACCGCGTGCTGCATCAACTGGCGGGTGACGGTGGGCGACAGGACCGGGTCGCCGGCCGCGACCCGGCGCACCGCGGCGAGGATCTCGGCCGGCGGAGTGTCCTTGAGGACGAATCCGGCGGCGCCCGCGCGCAGCGCCAGCAGGACCTGTTCGTCGGCGTGGAAGGTGGTGAGGACCACCACCTGCGGGGCGTCCTTGCGGGCGCGCAGCCGCTCCGTGGCCGTGAGACCGTCCACCGTCGGCATCCGGATGTCCATGAGCACGACGTCCGGGCGGGTGCGGTCGACGAGCTCCTCCACCTCGCCGCCGTCGGCCGCCTCGCCGACGATCTCGATGTCGTCGGCCCCGCCCATCATGAAGGACAGTCCGGCCCGCACCAGCGGATCGTCGTCGACGAGGAGCAGTCTGATCGCAGTCATGGGCCATACGTAATCACGGCCGGGGCGGATGCGGGGCGCGGACGGGCGGTCGCCCACGCCAACGCCTCGTACCGACCGCGGAGTTGACGGGCCTCGTGCTCAGGCGCGCAGTGTCACCCCGAACAGGGTGCGCAGGCGGCTGATCTCCCACCAGACCACCGCCGTCACCGAGGCGGGACCGCCGATGACGGCCAGGGCCTGGATCACCGGCGGCCCGGGCGGCAGGCCGCCCGCGAGC
Organism: Streptomyces sp. NPDC050164; assembly: GCF_044459945.1. NCBI lineage: Bacteria > Bacillati > Actinomycetota > Actinomycetes > Kitasatosporales > Streptomycetaceae > Streptomyces > Streptomyces sp. NPDC050164. Next base: position 1,780 of record NZ_JBITJK010000058.1, on the reverse strand, counting down.
AGGCTGACGACGGAAAACTCCCACACCAGCGTGCCGGTCAGCAGGGCGGGGAGCGCGGCGTGCACGGCCGCGGTGTTGAAGCCCGTGCGGATGGCCGGACCCGTGGCGAACCCCAGGAAGAACAACAGCCAGACCAGGGGCAGGGCGGCCGCGAGGATCAGCCAGGGGGCGGCGCCCGTCGAACCGGAGGAGGGTGTCTGGCGCTGGCCGAGCATGATGATCACCCCGCCGAGCAACGGGACGCCCATCACGGCGCCGACGTACCAGCGGGCCGACCGCAGGGCGGCCCGTACCCGTACCCGCATGGCCGACCTGGTCTCCGACGACGCCCACCGGAACAGCACCGCGATCACGACGGGGGCGCTCATGAGCAGCAGGAGCGGGGTGATCACCAGCCGCAGCATGTACTGCTCCTGGGCCTCGGTGACGTCCTCCGGTTTGCCGTACATGGCGAGCAGCAGCAGGGACATGGCGGCCGCGGTCCAGGCCCGCACCTTCTGCACGCGCGTCACGCGCCGGTCGTCGACGGCCCGGTGCGTGTGCGGGAACAGCCGGTGGGCCCGGATGCGGGCCGAGCGCGCGAACGAGTAGCACAGCACGAGCGGCAGGAACGCGAACCAGGTGCACGGGGCGAGCAGCACCAGCCACATGCAGCCGGAGACCCGCGGCTGCCCCTGCCGCAACAGCTCGCGCACCGACGGCCATTCGCCACCGCGCAGACCGCCCCACCCCGGGCCCCGGGCGCCGGGCCGCGGCTGGGGGACGTACGGGTACGGCTGCGGTTGCGGTTGCGGGGGGTGCGGGTACGGGTACGGCTGGGGGTGCGGGTAGCCGTACGGTGCCGGGCCCGGCTGGGGCGGCACGTAATGAGGCGGCACGTGGGGGCCGTTGGCCGGAGGCGGCGGGTACGGTCCGCCGTTCGGCGGCCCGGGTGGCTGGTACGGATTGGTGGGTCCCCCGAAACTCACGTGCATGTTTCCTTCCGTTACGCGCGGTGCTGAAGGCGGCACAAACATCAGCCATCACCACGGCCAAGTCAACTCGCCCCGGGACGCGCGGACATGGGGTTGCGCGCATGCGCCCGGCGTGCGCCCCGGAAACGCCCCGCCCGCGCCCCGGCGGGCCTGGAAGGATCACCCCATGCGCACGTGTACGCCCTGCTCGTGGGCATCGACGACTACCCCGGCCTGCCGCTGCGCGGCTGCGTCAACGACGCACGGGAGGCGGAGAACTGGCTGCGGAGCCGGAGCGCTCCGGCCACGCGGATCCGGACGCTGTACGACGCCGAGGCGAGCCGGGCGGCCGTGCTCGCGGGGCTCGCGGAGCATCTCGGGGACAGCGGGCCGGGCGACACCGCGCTGCCGTGGTTCAGCGGGCACGGCAGCCAGAGTCCGACCGCCGATCCGGGCGAGGCCACCGGCTGGTCGCGGGCGCTGGTGTGCCACGACAGCCTGATGCCGGGCGGGCAGCCGGTGCTGTGGGACACCGAACTCGGGGCGCTCCTGGACGGCATCGCGGCCCGCGGCACCCATGTCGTCGCGGTGCTGGACTGCTGCCACTCGGGCGGTGCGACGCGCCAGGACGCCGCCGGTCCGCCCGGCGCGGCTGTCCGGGGCGTGCCCTGGCAGCCCTGGTGGCACACGGCGTCAGGCCGACCCAGTCCGCCCGCCACCCCGCGAGCCGACGTCTAGGGTCTGTCGTTTGGATCAGGTCGCAGGGAAGCGACTGTTCTGCTCGGTGCCGGCGAGCGGGGTCTGGTGCGTGCCTCTGCAAGGCGGAG
>NZ_JBITJK010000057.1:0-52464 GCF_044459945.1 Streptomyces sp. NPDC050164 | reverse complement strand
CACGGGGTGCACCCGCCGTGTGTCCTCGCGGGAAACACCTCGACGATTCCCATCGCCCACACCGCGGGCTGCACTGTCACGGAGACGAACACCCCTGAGCACCCCAGCGCGCTGGTCCTTCGCGAGCGGAACCCACCGCACTGGGCGCGCGACTGGCCACGTTTCCCAGTGCCGGACACCTACAACCCCGGATGGACCGTCCTCGTGCGTCCATGACGGCCGGCGGTGCGACTCAGGACCGGTAGGGCCATGCGGCTCCCGAGGTCCACTGCGGCGCCGACGACTCCCAAGGTGCCACCGCGTCACCACCGCCCACCACTTCCTCGACGACCAACACTGACAGCCCGGGAAAAACCGTGCTGACAAGGGAGTTGACATCCGTCACGAGATCATGGTCCAGGACGGCTACCCGGTGTCACCACCGATACGGGCCAGAGTCGAACGTCTTACAGCCCCTCTGGTCACGGACAACGGGAGGAGTGACGGTCCATGGCTTCGTGGACCTGCCACCGAGCCCACAGATGGCGGGCACTTCCGGTCCGTCCGTATCCGGCCTGGCCTCGACAGCGCACACGTGGTCGAGCGTCAGGTCGGCCGGTCAGCGCAGGAGTCTGCGGATGATGGTGGTGGCGGCGCTGATGTCGGTGGGCTGCCCGGTGAGGAGCTCGCGGTAATAGAAGGACTCGGCGACCCGGACGACGGCGTAGGCGAGGGTCGGGGCGTCGATGTCGTCGGGTTCGCCGATCTCGGACTGGATGAGCCGGCTGACGGTCTCGACTATGCGGTCCTGGATGACGCCGTCACGCGAGGTCATCACCCGTAGTGCGGTGTCGGGGTGGTCGGCGACGAACCGACGCATGGCCGGCAGTTGTGCGCTGGTGGTCAGCATGGAGTGAACGAGGTCGGCGACCTTGTCGGCGCCTTGCCCGCGGCTCCGGGGGTAGATCTGGGCGAACTCGGTTGTGGCGATCGCCCAGATCGCCTCGCCGATCAGGCGGTCGCGGTCGCCGTAACGCCGATACAGGGTGGCGCGGCCGATGCCGGCCTCGGCAGCCAGCGCCCGTGCGTCGATCCAGCCGTCCCGCAGGAACATCGCGACCGCAGCGCGCAGCACCGGCTCGTCCGGGGGCAGCGGAGGCGGAACCTCTTGCATTTGAGACATCACCGTCCTAGTGTCTCACTCCTATCTGGCGAGACACATGTGTATCAGTGTCTCACTTTTGGAGGGAGTCGCCGTGGCCACAGTGAGGCGGACAATGCCGTTCGCGATCTATGTCGTGATGTTCGCGGCCCTTGCACTTCAGGGCGACCTCACGGGGTTCATGGTCTGCAACCTGCTTGTGCAACTCGCCGTCTTCGTCGTGGGTGCGTGCTTGCCGGCCCACCGCACCGGGTTCATGTCCTACGTGGATGTGGCCTGGCCGTGGGGCCTGGCCCTGATCGGGGTGCAGGTCCTGGCGTTCGGCGGCCTGGACTCGCCTGTGGCTGTCGCCACTGCGGCGATCTACCTGCTGATGGGCATGCGTATGGGCGCCTGGGCGCTGCGATTCATGGTGTTCAAGCGGTTGCCTGGTGAGTTGCCGCGGTACCAGTACCAGCGGCGCCGTTGGGAGCGGGACGGGTTCCGCAACGAGAAGGTGTCGCTCCAGGTCGAGATCATGGTCCAGTGCGGCGCCAACATCGCTGTGCTCGCGGTCCCGGCCGCGCTCGCCACCGTGCGCACGGCCGGCCTCGATGTCGTGAGTGTCGCGGCGATCGCGCTGTGGGCGGTGTTCTGGGTCTTCGAATCGGTGGCGGACCTGCAGAAGGCCCGTTTCGCCGACCGCACCCGACGAGACGGTGTGCGCCGCACCTGCGACATCGGGCTGTGGCGCTACAGCCGTCACCCCAACTACTTCGGTCAGTGGATGCAGTGGAACAGTCTCATCCTGTTGTCGCTGCCCGTGCTGATCGACCGCTGGCCACACCATCACATCGTCTTCGGCCTGCTCACGGCCCTCGCCCTTGCCTGGATCTCCTGGACCACGTACCACATGCTCGTGCACTACACCGGCGCCGTTCCCGCCGAGTATTTCAGCCGGCAACGACGCCCCGACTACATGCGCTATCAGCGCGTCACCAACCGGTTCTTTCCCGGGCCCCGACGGACCACTCATCAGTGATCCCATCCGAGGGCCCCACCGGTGGCGAGGCAGAGCGGCGGGCACGGGTGCCGCCGCCCTCCCGCACCGCTGCCGGCTCGCCTCCATCAATGGCAGCGGCCAACAGCTCAACAACCGCCTCCAGGCCATCGAACGGGACACCGGCGCGGCCTGATCGGCACGGCCCGGAAAACACCCTGCTGGCATGGGAGTTGACGTTCATCACAAGATCACCGGTGTGGTGGAGTGAGGACGCCGCGCGAGAGGGCGACGGTGACGGCTGCGGTGCGGTCGTTGACACCCAGCTTGACGAACGTCCGCAGCAGGTGCGTCTTCACCGTCGCTTCGCCGATGTACAGCTGCCGACCGATCTCGCCGTTGGACAGACCCCGCGCGACGAGGCCGAGTACCTGAACCTCGCGGGGGGTCAGCTGCTCCCTGGCCGGCGCCTGCATGTGCGTCACCAGCCGGGCGGCCACCGGCGGGGCCAGGACGCTCTCACCCCGGGCCGCCGCCCGGATCGCGTCGGTCAGGATACCGATCGGGGTGTCCTTGAGCAGGTAACCGGTGGCGCCGGCCTCGATCGCCGGCAGGATGTCGGCGTCACCTTCGTAGGTGGTCAGCACGAGCACGCGAATGCCGGGGTGCTCCTGGCGGATGCGCGCCGTCGCGGTGGCGCCATCGGTACCCGGCATCCGCAGGTCCATGAGGACGACGTCCGGGCGCGTCGCGGCGGCGAGGACGATCGCCTCGTCGCCGGAGCCGGCCTCGCCGACGACCCGCAGGTCGTCGTAGGTCTCGAGCATGCCGCGGAGGCCGAAGCGTACGACGGGATGGTCATCGACAATCAGGATGTGGACAGTCATCGAGGCGGTTCCGCCCGCTCAGTGGTCGGGTGTGGAGCTGAGATCAAGTACAGGCTGCAGGCTACGCGCCGCCTGCTCGGCCGGGGGCGGCGGCAGTTCGACCCGCACCGTGGTGCCCTGGCCGGGAGCCGATCGCACCGTGCATGTTCCGCCGAGGCTGGAGGCGCGGGTGCGCATGCCGAGTAGGCCGTATCCACCCCGGACGGCGGCCGGGTCGAAGCCCTGGCCGTCATCGGTCACGACCAGCGCCATGAGGCCGGAATCGTGGCGCAACTCCATCCGCACCGCCGTGGCGGCGGCGTGCTTGCCGACGTTGGCCAGGGCCTCCTGCGCGGTGCGCAGCAGGGCGATGTCGGTGCCGGTAGATGTGCCGGACCGCTCGCCGACGATCGAGACCTCGACGCGCGTACCCGTGTCGCGAGTATGCCGGGCGGCGAGCCGGTCCAGCGCATCCGCGAGCCCGCGGCCGGTCAGGTCGACCGGGGCCGATGCGGCGATCAGCGAGCGTGCCTCCGCGAGGTTCTCGCGGGCGGTCTTCTCCAGGATGTCGAGCTGGTCGTCGGCGGCCGTCGGATCACGGAGCAGGGTCGCCCGTGCGACCTGAGCGAGCATGAGGATGCTGGTGAAGCCCTGTGCCAGGGTGTCGTGGATCTCGGCAGCCAGGCGTTCACGTTCGGCATGGACGCCTGCCTCGTGGCCCGCGCGTTCCAGTGCGGCCCGCGTCCGGGTCAGTTCCTCGATCAGCGCGGCCCGCTTGCGGTTCTGCTCGCGGATGCCGGTCAGATAGGCGCCCAGGAGGATCGTCACGGTCATGGGTACCAGAACGGTCACGCCGACCATCGCCAGCGTGTAGCGGCTGACTCCGGCCCGCGCCACCATGGCCCAGGCGAGTTCGGCGTAGAGGATCGACAACAGCGGCAGGCGTACCCGCCACCTCGCGACCATCACGAACAACTGTGGGCAGAGCGCGAACAGCAGTGCGCCACCGATCGGGGCGATGGCGAGCAGAAGCGGGAACACGACCGCCAGGACGGCGAAGTAGGCCGCACCCCAACGCTCGTCGCGGTTCTCCATGGCTCGCGGAGCGACCAGGGCATAGCAGGCGACGATGACAGCGAGCGTACCGAGGGCAAGCAGGCGTTGTCCGAGCGCCACGGTGACGTCGGCCGCTATGGCAATGGCAAGAGGTATCGCGACGGCGCCTACGAGGACGTGCCATCCGACGCGGTAGCGGTACCCGAAGTCGACGGTGCTGCGTACTGCCACGCCCTGTCCACCTTCGCCCGCAGAGATCTGGCCGCCAGTCTACGGGCGGCCACGTCCACGTTTACGGGCGCCCACGTCCACGGTGCCCGACTCGGCGCCGAGGAACGTCCACGCACCGGTGGGGGTGTGCGTACGTCGATCGGTTGACGACGGGGTCCAACCAACCGTTGTCGCCGCCTCGGCCTCAGAACCGTCACGCTCGTTGTCGAGAACTTCGGCTCCCCACCTGGAGATACCCCATGAAGAAGAACTGGTTCGTCCTCGGCCTCGGCGCACTCCTGGCCTTTGTCGGCGTGGGCTGGACCTTGCAGGGACTCGACGTCATGAAGGGCTCGGCGATGAGCGGCGTGACGCTGTGGGCGGTCGTCGGGCCGATCGTGGCGATCGTCGGTCTCGTCGTGCTGGGTGTCGGCTTCGCCCGGCTGCGCCGGGTGAGCCGGTAAGCGCCGATCAGACGTCCGGTATCGACATGGAGACTCAGAAGACAGGTCGGCCGACACCGGGAAGACCGCCCAAGCAGTGGTATGGCGAGCTTGCCGGCGTCGCGGCCACCGCACTCGCCCTGGGCGTCGGTGAGCTGGTGGCAGCCGCGACGGGCGGGCCCTCAGCGCCCCTCGTGGCGGTAGGTGGCGTCGCCGTGGACGCCGCGCCGACTCCGGTCAAGGAGTTCGCCGTCGCGGTGTTCTACACCTACGACAAACTGGCGCTGCAGGCGGGAATCGTGCTGGTGTTGGCGGTGTTCGCCGCGTTCATCGGTGTACTGACCATGCGCCGGCTCTGGTACGGGCTGGTCGGCGTCGCTGTGTTCGGGGTGATCGGCGTACTCGCGTCAGCCACCCGGCCCAGCGCCACGTGGGCGTACCCTCTGCCGACAGTGGCCGGTGCACTGGCCGCTGCCGGCCTTCTGGTGCTGCTGCGTCGCACCCTGCCACGCCGTGCTGCGGTATCGGCGCAGGACCTGGGGGACGGCACCGGCCTGGACACGGACGTGGCGGCGCAGGGAACCCACACCCCCCTGCAGGGTGCCCGTTCGCCGTCGTCGGACACCGGCATCTCGGTGGTGGACGGCGCGGGACAGCCATCGGGCCGACGACGGTTTCTGGCGCTGGCGGTCGGGGCGATCGGCGCGGCCGCGGTGGCCGTACCGGGCGGACGCCGGCTCTGGGCACAACGTGTGGCCGCGGCCCGGGCCGCGGTGGTTCTTCCGTCCCCGTCAAGTCCGGCACCGCCACTGCCTGCCAAGGTCTCCGTCGGCGTGCCCGGAGTGGAGCCGTTCGTGACCAGGACCGCGGACTTCTACCGGATCGACACCGCTTTGACGGTGCCACAGATGGAACCGAAGGACTGGCGGCTGAGGATTCATGGCCGGGTGAAACGGCCGCTGACATTGACGTACGAGCAACTGCTGGCACGGCCGATGGTGGAGCGCTACATCACGCTGGCGTGTGTGTCCAATGAGGTCGGTGGCGAGTTGGTCGGTAACGCGCGGTGGTTGGGGGTACCGATCAAGGGTCTGCTGGATGAAGTCGAGCCGGATGACAGGGCGGATCAGGTGGTGAGCCGTTCCGTGGACGGCTACACGGCAGGTACGCCGACGGCAGCGTTGCGTGACGGGCGGGACGCGTTGCTGGCGGTCGGGATGAACGGGGAGCCACTGCCGGTCGAACACGGATTTCCGGTCCGGATGGTGGTGCCCGGGCTGTACGGATACGTATCGGCGACGAAGTGGTTGACGGAGCTGGAGCTGAGTCGTTTCTCGGACTTCAGCGCCTATTGGGTACGGCGGGATTACGCGGCGCTGGCTCCGGTGAAGACACAGTCGCGGATCGACACACCGGCCGCGGGCAAGCATCTGAAGCAAGGTCTGGTGATGGTGGCCGGGGTGGCGTGGGCGCAGCATCGTGGGGTGTCCGCGGTGGAGGTCCGCGTGGATGACGGACCATGGCAGCAGGCACAGCTCGCGGCGGTGCCGTCGGTGGACACATGGCGGCAGTGGAGCTGGCCGTGGCAGGCGACGCCCGGCGAGCATCGGCTGCACGTACGCGCCATCGACAACACCGGCCAGGTGCAGACAGGACAGGTGCACAAGCCGTTGCCCGACGGGGCGACCGGGCGGCACACGATCAAGGTCACGGTTGCCTGAGCATTTCCCGCCGGGCGGGGATTCCCGCCTGAAGACATCTTCAAAGGGCTGCGGCCCAGGCCCTCAGGCCACCTGGTCGGGCAGCGGCCCGGGCTCTGCGGCACTGGCCTGTCGCCGGGCCACCAGCAGCCCGGCAGCGACGATCGCTGAAGCCAGCCCCAGAACCCCCACGGCTCCGGCCAGCGTGCCGACCGCCGATTCCAGGGCAAGGAGCACCAGCGGGCACACGAACGAGCCGCCGAAGAAGGCAGATGTCCACAGCCCCGTGCCCCGGCCGCGATCCTCGTACTGCAACCGGGACATGGCACTGGTGAGCAACGACGGCAACAGCATGCCGGTGCCCAGGCAGTTGATCACCGCACCGACGATCATCAGCGGGACGCTGCCGGCGAGGAACATCACCCCGAAACCGGCCGCGCAGACCGTGAAGACGGCGGGCAGCATCGGCCCCGGGGAGCGCTTCAGGCGGGCGAAGGCGATCGCTCCGGCCACGGTGCCGGCGCTCGCGACCGCGGTGGCCAGACCGATCATGCCCGTGTTGGCCACTCCGAGGTCGTCGAGCAGGTACGCCATCTCCACGGGGACGGTGTAGAAGACAATCGCCGCGAAGAGGGTCAGGGCGCAGATTCCCGCCATCTGCCGCCAGAGGAACGGGCGACGTGCAGTCGGGACAACCTCCGTGCGTGGGCGCACCACCGGCCTGGGCAGGGTGAAGGCCATCACCGGGACGAGCAGCAGGCTCACCGCGTAGACCCAGAACGGCACCCGCCAGCCCGCCGCGCCGGCGGTACCGCCGAGCACGAAGAACGCCGTGGCTGACGCGGAGGTGCACATGGTCTGCAGGGCGAGGTACTTCATCCGCCGTTGGCCGGTGTAGTAGTCCCCGATCAGGGTGGTGCAGCAGGTCATGATCGCCGCCTCGGTGATGCCGACCAGGGCGCGGCTCGCGATGATCGCGCCCAGTGAGTCCAGCCAGAGCGGCGCTGTGCCAAACAGCGCGTACAAGACGGTCGCCACCAGCAGCAGACGCTTGCGGCCCAGGCGGTCCAGGATTACTCCGGCGACCGGAGCCAGCAGCGCCAGTGCCAGCGCCGGAACGGTCAGAGCCAGCGGGACAAGTGCCTTGGCACCGGGGGTCGAGGCGAAGTGTTCCTGCATCCTGGGGAGCACCGGAGCGATCAGCACCGCCCCCAGGACGGGCAGACAGCTGCCCGCCATCAGCGCGGTCACCCGCAGCCGGTGCGCCGGGCCCGACACGCTCACGGGCGGCGGGGCGGACTCATCGATCGTGGTGGAGGGCAGGGGCGAGGAAGCAGGCATGGCGACTCCGTGGACTCGGGGGAGCGGGCATGCCGCACAGGCGCCGACGGCGCTCGGCATGCTGAGGATGACCTCACGCCGACGGCGAATCCGGACAGCGGCGTGTGGGTGGGACGACTATGCGGCCTTCATGGCCCGCCGCCCACCCTCCGCGCCATCCGAATCCCGTATCCGCCCATCCACGCGCTGGATGGGGCGTCGCGGTCTCCGCAGGGCGGGCTACGGTTGCTGTCGATCGTGGTTCGGGGCTCGGGCTGCTATCGCCTTGGTGACCGCTCAGTCCCCCAGGGACCCACGTCATAGCAGTTCAGAGTCAATGCTGGGCGGACTCGGACGGGCGCTGGCGCGGTGGCGGGCTGAATGCAGGATCACTGCTGGATCGTGGCCCGAAACCGGCTCTTTCGCAGGTCATAGCGTTGCCATCGATGTTTCGGTCAACGTTTAGTGGGCGACTAAGCATTGGTGTAGCGATCTGGCAAATAGGCACGCATGAGGGCTGGGGCTGTCAAGGCGCACGATGCTTCGCCCCGGCGGTTGCTGAAGTAGGGCGCCGGGTTGCGCATCGTGGACGGGAAGTCCCGGCCGTGGTCCACCGAGCCGTGGTCAGGCGGGGTTGGCCCCATCCGGGGTCGCCCCCGTCGCTGTACCCGCTGCTGGATCCGTGCTGAATATCCTGGAGTTCACGGGCCGCTACGGGGCAACTGGAGCCCACGGCGGGCAAGTTGGTGCCGTTTCCTTGGAATGTCATCCCGGCGAGTGTTACGGCTCGTCGCGGCGGGTGGCGGGTGGCGGGTGGCGGGTGGCGGGCGGCTGGCGGCCGGGAAACCGGGCACCGGCTCATGGCGGGTGTTGGCCGCGGTTCGAGTCCTGGGCGGGAGCCACAAAACATGGCTGGTCATGTCAACGGCGCTGACCTGCGTATTTACGCCACCGTGGCGGTTGAGGGGCGGGCATGGCTGGTGCCGGTCCCACCAGGGGCGGGTTCGACGGCTGCCGAGTCCGCGAGCGCGGCGAGTAGATCCACTCCCTCGGGTTGATGTCTTCCATGACGTCAGCGGTGGATCGCGCTCTGATCAGAGCGCGACGTCGAGCCGAGCCGGGCGGCGGACCATGACCAGGCCCGGAGCGGGCTCACGGCGATAGCCGGGAGCGAGCCGCAGGTCGGGGAAGCGCTCCAGCAGCTGTTCCAGGACGACGCGGGACTCCAACCGGGCCAGTGGTGCGCCGAGGCAGGTGTGGATGCCGTAGCCGAAGGTCATCGGAGTGGCCTGTCCCGCCGGGCGGTCGAGAGAGTAGTCCGCGGCGTCGGCGCCCCAGGCCCGGTCGTCCCAGTTGGCCGACTGGAGGCTGACGGCCAGGCGGTCGCCGGGTTTGACGGGGCAGCCGGAGATCTCCCGCTCCTGCGTCACGGTGCGCAGAACGTACTGCAGGGGCGCATCGTGGCGCAGGGACTCCTCGATCGCCGTGGGGATGAGGGACCGGTCGGCGAGCAGCCGTTCCCAGTGGCTGCGGTCTGCCAGTAGTTCGTGGAGGAGGTTGGTGATCAGGCTGGCAGTGGTGTCCGTGGCGGCCAGGATCAGCTGGAGGGTGTGCATGACGGCCTCGGCCGGAGTGAGCGGTGGCTCGCCGTCAGCGGGGTGCGCGAGACCGTCCAGGACGCCCTTCCCGGTGGCCGGGGCGGCAGCCCGGGCGGCGAACTGCTCTCCGAGATAGCGGGTGAGTGCCACGAACTCCGGCATGTCGACCGGCACCTGCGGGAGGACGTCGTCGATCGCGTCGGCCCACCGGTGCAGGCGGTCCCAGTCTTCCTCCGGCAGACCGAGGAAGGCATACACCACCCGGGTCGGTACCCGACGGGCCAGGTCGTGGTAGATCTCGGCCTTCTGGCCGGGCTGCCACGCGTCGAGGATGTCGGTCACGATGTCGCGGACACGTGGTTCCTGCTTGCGGAGCACGGCGGGAGCGAACCAGCGCCTGAGACGAGCCCGCAGTGCCGTGTGGTCGGGCGGGTCCAACATGGTGATTATTGCCGCTGGCAGGTCGGCTGTCGTGCCACCGCTTTCCAGGGCGAAGTTGTCGACGGACGAGTACGCCTCATGGGCGGTGAGGACGTCCCGTACGTCGTCGTGGCGGGCGAGAAAGTGCACGCCGGGGCGCGGCTGGGACACCGGGCAGCGGTCGCGGGCCTCGGCGAGCCGGGCCGCGGGATCGGCGTTGTGGGCGGGGTCGAGCGGATCGTAGGGGGCGAGGTGCGGGAGAGTCATGGGCACGTCCTCATGTAGGGGTTGTCGTACAGGCAGGGGCAGGGGCAGGGGCAGGGGCAGGGGCTGGGGTCGGCGCTCCGGCTCCGAGCCGCTTGAGTTTTATGACGGGAAGTCGGTGATTGACGGCCACGGCGGTTGCCGTACCCCCGTCGTGGCGCCATCTCAGCAGCGCTCTGCGGTCGTCCACCGATCCGGCGAGGACTTCGGGGGCTCCGGTGAGGGGGAGTTCGCCGCTGATCTTGATATCGAGTCCGCACTGCTCGGTCCAGAAATAGGGGTCGGGCCGGTAGGGTCGCGCAGACTCCCCGTGCAGCAGGCTCGCCGCGGCCGCCCTTCCCTGCTCGACCGCGCTGGTCCAGTGGGGAGTCCGGCGCCCCTGGCGTGATACGACGTCTCCGGCGGCGACGATGCCCGGAGCGACGCGGCAGCAGGCGTCGGCGACGAGGCCGCCGCCCGCGTCCAGGGCCAGGCCGGAGTCCCTGAGCCATTCGGTGTTGGGTACGTCGCCCGCCGCGCAGACGATCACGTCGGCCTCCAGGACCGACTCCCCGCAGCGCACGCGGTGTTCGTCCAGTACGTCGACGCCGTCCGGCGCGACCCGGACCCGGATGCCGAGGTCACGGGCGGCCGCGACAGCGAGATCGGCCAGCCACGGCCCGAGCAGCCTGAGCAGCGGCGGTACGAGGTCGACGACGGTGACCTCCAGGCCGAGGGCGCGGCAGGTGCTGGCGACCTCCATGCCGAGGAAGCCGCCGCCCAGCACGATCGTGCTGCGGGCCGTGGTCAGCCTGGCGGTGAGGGTCGAGGCGTCATCCAGCGTGCGCAACACCAGGTCGCTGTCGCTGTTGAGGCGGCGTGCCCGGGCGCCGGTGGCGATCACCAGCCCGTCGTACGGTATGCCGGTGCCGTCGGCCGTTGTCACCAGACGGCCGTGCATGTCGAGCCGCGCGGCCCGTGCTCCGGTGTGGAACTCGATGTCCCCGCTCGGCGGCGGCAGTTGGGCCGACTCCGCCGACTCCCGGCCTGCCAGCACGCCTTTCGAGAGTGGAACGCGCGAGTAGGGCGGATGCGGCTCCTCGGAGAGCACGGTCACCTGGCCGTCGTAGCCCTCGGTACGCAGGCTCTGCGCCGCCGTGACCGCGGCGATGGACCCACCGACCACGACGATCCGTTTCACGGCTGCACCTTCAACGCCGCGACGGGGCATACCCGAACGGCGGCCGCGACGACAGTCTCGTGCTCCGCGTCCACCTCCTCACGCGTCAGGTGCAACTCGCCCTCGTCGTCGAGCCGGAACACGTCGGGCGCGGTCTGTTCGCACAGCCCGTGGCCCTCGCAGCGGTCGAAGTCGACCACGATCCGGGTCATCTCACTGTCCTTCCATGTATACGGTGACGGAAAGCGAAGTCGCGGCGGTCGCACCGCCGGTCTGGTTCCAGGCCTGCCGGCTTCCGCTGAGCCCGTTGACCGAGCCGTCCATCACGTCGCCGTCGCGCAGCAGTCGGCCCGAGTGGATGCCGTTGCCGGCCGGGCTGCCGGTGAGGATCAGGTCGCCGGGAAGCAGTTGGGCGTTCTATATGTCCTCCCGAATGCGGTGCCACTAATTTGGCCCGTAACTTATGATCTGGGAAATCGATTCCCTGGATATCTGAATCCAAGTGAGAAATACCCGCACGCTTCCGCCCCGGCACTGGGACGCTTCGTGAATCTGGCAAGCCTCGACCTCAACCTCGTCGTCGCCCTGCGCGCCACGAGGCCGTGGTCGGCCAGGCGGCGCAACGTCCGGTAGGCGGTGGCCCGGGACACCGACGCCGAGCCGACGAGCTCGGCGATGCTCTGGGCAGGCCGGGCGTGCAGCGCGCCGATGATCATGAGGGCAGAGCTGCCGAGGCCGTGGTGGGCGAAGGCGTCGTGGCCCATCAAACGGCCGATGACGGTGGAGTCGATGTCGGCCGCCACGCCTGTCTCAGGGGTGGGCCACTCCTCAAGTGCCGGGTCGGGGGGGGGACTGAGTGGTCCGGAAACGAGACAACGGAACAGGGACGCCATGGCGGTGGGCGCTGCCGTCGCCGAGGTACCAGGTCGAGCCCTCCCGGCCATGGCCGACCCGCAGGCGGCGCAGCCAACCTTGCGGCTTGAGGACCGTCTCGTAGACCACCCGCAGCGTCGTCCGGGAGACCCCGGCCTCCTCTGCGGTCTGCCGCTCACTGGCGTGGTGCAGGGGCCCGCCCGCGACCTCGGCGAAGTTCAGATGCGCCCGCAGCACCCGCAGCGCGGTCCGCCCCCGCTCCCCGCGCCATGGCGTCGTCTCGATCCGGTCCCGCAGCGCGGCGAGAACCTCGTACGCCTGCTGGCGCGACTCCACGACCCGCGTGCCGGCGACCGCGGCCGAGGCGCTGGCCCACACCCGGCGGATGTAGTCCAGGGCACGCGCCTGCCCAGAGCGCAGAGCGATGTGCCGGGCATGCCGACCACCCTCATGGTCGGGATGAAGCAGCAGCCGGGCCAGCTCGTCGACGGTTCCGCCGGCGCGGGCGACGTGGCAGGCGATGGCCGCCGTGACCCGGTGACCGTGCTCGGCCGCGCCCTGACGGTCATCGCGCAGGACCACGGACCGGCCGTCGGAGCCTAGCCTGCTGTAGCTTCCCGCCGCGTAGCGTCCGGTGAGGTCTCCGAGCAGGACAAGGTCAGCCGCAGCCGGAGACAGCCGGTGAAGGCCCAGTCGCTCGCTCGGGTGAATTGGACGTCGGGGTGAGTCCGTCTGCTGGGTGTGGTGTGGCACTGTGGGGTCGTCTCGCAAGGACGTGGACGCCACCCAGGCCCGCTAAAACCACGGGTGGTGTCCGGAACCGACCTCCAATCGGTGCCAGGCGAAGCCTCCAGGATGGCCGTCCTGGAGGCCTTCGTATGCCTGGCTCCTCAGCGGAGGCAGACGTCCCCATCGCGGCTCGACCGAGATCGATTCCGAGCGCCGCCAGAGGAGTCCTGACCCGCTCGACACCGCCTCGACCTCGGCCGACTCGGAGCCAAACAGAGGGCGATTGCCTCTGACTGGCTCCGAGCAGCTCGGGTCGAATCGGGGTCGAATCAGAGCGGTTTCCTCTGACTGCCTCCGATCGCCTCTGCAACCCGTCCTAGCAGGTCACAGCCGGTCCGATCCCGGAAAGCCGCAGGTCAGAAAGGTGCTCCAGGAATACCCGGCGTACAGCCCGACTCGTCTGCCGCTCCCACGCCACGCCGTACCGGTTCCGCCGACAACGTGCGCAAACCCCCGCGACGGACCCACCCCCCTCCCCCGTAGAGCAGACGACAGGCAGCTCACAGGGAGGGGAGCAGGACGTGGCGGGGCACAGGGGTAAACGCGTCACAGGTACGGCGGCCGCAGTGGCGGCGATGGTGGCGCTCACCGCGTCACAGGCGCCGGGGGCGTTCCCGGCGCGGGCCTCCGCGCCGGCGCCCAGGCAGGCACCCGCCGAGGACGGGCCGAGCGTGTCCGGCGACGCGCCGTACCGCACCGAGCTTCCGCCGCTGCGGACCGGGAAGCGCGCGGGCGGCGGGGCGGGGCACCAGGTGCTGGGCGGCGCGCTGCCGGCGAGTGTGTTCGCCGCCTATCGGCGGGCCGAGGACCGGCTCGCGCGTGAGGCGCCCGGCTGCCGGCTGCGCTGGCAGCTGCTGGCGGCGATCGGGCAGGTGGAGTCGGGACAGGCGCGGGGCGGCAGGGTGACGTCGGACGGTACGACCGCGGCGCCGATCCTCGGGCCGCGGCTGGACGGCGTGGCCTTCGCGCTGATCCGGGACACCGACGGCGGCGCCCACGACGGGGACACGGCGTACGACCGCGCGGTCGGGCCGATGCAGTTCATCCCGTCGACCTGGGCCCGCTGGGGCGCGGACGGCAACGGTGACGGGCGTACGGATCCGAACAACATCTTCGACGCGGCACTCGCCGCCGGACGGTATCTGTGTGCCGGCGGCCGGGACCTGTCCGTCCCCGCCGAGCTGGACCGGGCGATCCTCGGCTACAACCACTCGACGGCTTATCTGCGCACGGTCCGGGCCTGGTACGCGTACTTCCTGGAAGGGCACCGGGTGGTGCCGGACGGCTCCGCCGGGTCCTCCTCCGCGCGCCCGGAGCCGTCGCGGTCCCCTGCGAAGCCGAAGGAGGCCTCGCCGGTCCCCTCCGCCCGGCCTAGTGCCCCGCCGTCTCGCCTCCCGGCGACTCCCGCCTCCCCGTCCCCGGCCGGCACCCGCCCGGCCACCGAACCCGAGAAGCCGGACGAGCCACGACTTCCCGCCCCCGACCCGGACTTGGAGCTCCCCGCCCCCGACCTGCTGCCCAGCGGCGCCCCACTCACCAGTAACAGCGCGGACTCGATGACCGCCTCCCCCTCCACAACCGCCGATACTGGGCGGTAATGTCGCCCCACCGCCGGACAGCACGAGACCGGTGGTGAGCGCGAAGGGGTCCTCATGGCGACGGACATGCCTGCGGACATGCCCGCAGAGGCAGAGACACCTGCGGAGATGCACGCGGCCGACGAGCGGTGGCGGCGCATGTGGAGCCACCGCGAGCACTTGCTCAAGGTGGCCCGGCGCAGGTCGATGAGTGCGGAGGACGCCGAGGACGCGGTGCACGAGGCGATGCTGCGCGCCGCCGAGCGGCCCGACCTGGACGAGGAGCGGCTCGCGGCCTGGCTGACTACGGTGACGATGCGGCTGTGCGTCGACCGCTACCGGCAGGTGAACCGCGAGGCCGAGGTGCGTACCAGCCCGACGCTCATCGCCCCCGGCCCGGTGCCCGTCGAGGAGGCGGTGTGCGACCGGGCCGAGGCGAAGTGGCTGGCCGTTCGCAGTGGTGAGCTGCCCGCGCGGCAGGCCGAGGCGCTGCGGCTGAAGTCGGAGGACCTCGACGTCGGGCAGGTCGCCGTCCGGATGGGGCTGAGCTACCGGACCGTCGAATCGCTGCTGGCCCGGGCCCGGCGGACGCTGCGGCAGTCGCTGGCGGCCACCTTCGGGGTCGCGCTGTTCCTGATCGGATGGGGACGGCCGCGCGGAGTCGGCAGGGCGCAGTCCGTGGCCGTCGCCTCGACGGCGGCGTCCCTGGCGGTGGCGGGGCTCGTGCTGCCGTACGCCCTCGACGGCAGCGGTGGCGGGGGCGGTACGGCGCCTCGGCCCGCCGTCGTCTCGCCGGGCGCGGAGACGTTGCGGCCGGACGGCGGGGGCGGGGACCGTACGCCTCGGGGGAGTGAGCCCACGGCTGCGGCAGCCGAGCGCACACCGGCCGAGTCCCCCGCCGGCGAATCGTTCCTCCCTCTGTCCGTGCCGTCGCTGCCGGAGATCCCGGATGTTCCGGACGTCCCGGTGTCGCCGCTGCCCTTGCTGCCCGCGCCGGAAGTCCCGCAGGTGCCCGATGTCCCGCAGCCCGATGTTCCCGACCTGCCGGTGGAGCCCTCCGCCGTGCCGACGGACACAGCGGTCCCGGCGGTCCCGGAAGCTCCTCAGGCTCCGGTGGATCCCGCCGCACCGTCCGCCTCGCTCCCCGGGGCCACGGCGCGCCCGCTTCCGTAGCGCCCGGAAACCCGCTCGAAAAAAATCCGACACTCGAGCGACGGACGCCCCTCCCCTCCCCGTAGAGCAGATGTCAGAGCTGCTCCATGGGCTGAAGGGTGGACCGGATGGGTGTCGAGATCTGTGTGGAAGGGCTGACCAAGTCCTTCGGTCACCAGGTCATCTGGCAGGACGTCTCGCTGACGCTGCCCGCCGGGGAGGTATCGGTCATGCTCGGGCCCTCGGGCACAGGCAAGTCGGTGTTCCTCAAGACGCTCGTCGGCCTGCTGAAGCCGGAGCGCGGCTCGATCACGATCCAGGGCCGGGACATCACGAAGCTGCGCGAGCACGACCTGTACGAGGTGCGCAAGCTCTTCGGCGTGCTGTTCCAGGACGGCGCGCTGTTCGGCTCGATGAACCTGTACGACAACATCGCCTTCCCGCTGCGCGAGCACACCCGTAAGTCCGAGAGCGACATCCGGCGCATCGTGCTGGAGAAGATGGACATGGTCGGGCTGATCGGCGCAGAAGGGAAGCTGCCCGGCGAGATCTCCGGCGGGATGCGCAAGCGCGCCGGGCTGGCCCGGGCCCTGGTGCTGGATCCCGAGATCATCCTCTTCGACGAACCCGACTCCGGCCTCGACCCGGTCCGCGTGGCCTACCTCAACCAGCTGATCGTCGACCTGAACGCCCAGATCGACGCGACCTTCCTGATCGTCACGCACGACATCGCCTCGGCCCGCCAGGTGCCGGACAACATCGGGCTGCTGTTCCGCCGCGAGCTGGTGATGTTCGGCCCGCGGGAGGAGCTGCTGACCAGCGACGAGCCGGTCGTGCGGCAGTTCCTGAACGGCCGTATGCAGGGCCCGATCGGGATGGCGGAGGAGAAGGACGCGGCACAGGTCGAGCAGGAGCTGGCGCAGATCGACGACACCGCGCGCGTTCAGGAGCTGACTCCCCGCCTGCTGCCGGGGCCGGGCATCTCCCGGCCACCCCGCTGGGAGGCGATCGCCCGGCGCGAGGCCGCGCTGCGCCAGAAGGCGGTGGCCGGCGCATGAGCCTGTCACCCATCGGAGGGCTGCGGCACTCGGGCAGCCTCTTCGCGATGGCGCTGGACGTCGTCCGGACGATCCCCCGACGGCCGTTCCAGGCACGGGAGTTCATCCAGCAGACGTGGTTCGTCGCGAGTGTGACGATCCTGCCGACGGCCCTGGTCTCCATTCCCTTCGGGGCGGTCATCGCGCTGCAGATCGGCAGCCTGACCCGGCAGCTGGGCGCCCAGTCCTTCTCGGGTGCCGCCTCCGTGCTCGCCGTCCTGCGCGAGGCGTCGCCGATCGTCACCGCGCTGCTGATCGCGGGCGCCGGCGGCACGGCGATCTGCGCCGACCTCGGGGCGCGGAAGATCCGCGACGAGATCGACGCGATGCAGGTGCTGGGCATCGACCCCATCCACCGGCTGGTCGTCCCGCGCGTGCTGGCGTCGATGCTGGTGGCGGTGCTGCTCAACGGCCTGGTGTCGGTGGTCGGCGTGGCGGGCGGCTACTTCTTCAACGTCGTTCTCCAAAACGGCACTCCGGGCGCCTATCTCGCCTCCTTCACCACGCTCGCCCAGCTGTCCGACCTGTGGGCGGCCGAGGTCAAGGCGCTGGTGTTCGGCGCGATCGCCGGGATCGTCGCCTCGTACAAGGGACTGACCGCGAAAGGCGGGCCGAAGGGTGTGGGCGACGCGGTGAACCAGTCGGTGGTGATCACCTTCATGTTGCTGTTCGTGACCAACTTCGTGATGACCGCCGTGTACTTCCAAGTCGTTCCGCAGAGGGGTTAGCCGATGAGACTCGTCGACCGCCCGCTGAAGTCCCTGGAGTCACTGGGCGCCCAACTCTCCTTCTACGGCCGCTCGCTGGCGTGGACGGGACGCACCCTGCGCCGCTACAAGAAGGAGATCCTGCGGCTGCTCGCCGAGGTGAGCTTCGGCCGCGGCGCGCTCGCCGTCGTGGGCGGCACGGTCGGCGTGATCGCCTTCCTGTCGTTCTTCACCGGCACGGAGGTCGGCCTGCAGGGCTACGCGGCCCTGAACCAGCTCGGCACCTCCAACTTCGTCGCCTTCCTCTCGGCGTACTTCAACACCCGCGAGATCGCCCCGCTGGTGGCCGGGCTCGCGCTCTCCGCGACCGTCGGCGCCGGGTTCACCGCCCAGCTCGGCGCGATGCGGATCAGCGAGGAGACCGACGCCCTGGAGGTCATGGGCGTGCCCTCACTGCCGTTCCTGGTGACGACGCGGATGATCGCCGGGTTCGTGGCCGTCATCCCGCTGTACGTGATCGGCCTGCTGTCCTCCTACCTCGCCGCCCGCACCATCACCACCGCCTACTACGGCCAGTCGGCGGGCACCTACGACCACTACTTCCACCAGTACCTGCCCCCGGTCGACGTGCTGTGGTCCTTCGGCAAGGTGCTCGTCTTCGCCGTCCTGATCATCCTGGTGCACTGCTTCTACGGCTACTACGCCAGCGGCGGCCCGGCGGGCGTCGGCGTGGCCGTGGGCCGTGCGGTGCGGACCTCGATCGTGGCCATCAACGTCCTGGACTTCTTCCTGTCGCTGGCGATCTGGGGCGCCAGCACGACCGTACGGATAGCGGGGTGAGCCGCCCTATGAGGGTATTGAGACTGCGGTTGTACGGCGTCGTCTTCATCGCCGTTCTGGCACTGCTGCTGTCCCTGTCCGTCGCCGTCTACCGGCAGGTGTTCACGCCGGTCGTACGGATCACCCTGGAGGCCGACAGCCTCGGCAACCAGCTCGATCCGCGCGCCGACGTCAAGCTGCGCGGGCTGCTGGTCGGCGAGGTGCGCGAGGTCCGGGCCGACGGGACGAAGGCGACGCTCGACATCGCGCTCAAGCCGGAGCACGTCGCCCACATCCCGTCCGACGTGCACGCCCGCCTGCTGCCCAAGACGCTGTTCGGCGAGAAGTACGTCGACCTGGTCGCGCCGCGCGGCTCGTCGGGCCGGCCCATCCGCGCCGGTGACGTCATCACCCAGGACCGCACCCGCGTCGGCATCGAACTCCAGCAGCTGATGAACGACCTGCTGCCCCTGCTGCGGACGGTCCAGCCCGGCAAGCTCAACGCCACGCTCTCCGCGTTCGCCACCGCCCTGGAGGGACGCGGCGACCGGATCGGCGACAACCTCACGCGCCTGGAGGCCTATCTGCGCCGCCTCAACCCGCACCTGCCGTCCCTGAAAGAGGACATCGCACGCTTCGCCGACGTCGCCGAGGTCTACGGCGACGCGGCGCCCGACCTGATGGAGATCCTGCGCAACACCGTCACCACCAGCCGCACGATCGTCGAGCAGAAGGACCAGCTGGCGGCGGCGCTGAAGACCACGGCCACCGTCGCGGGCACGGCGGACGACTTCCTCGACGCCAACGGCGACCGGCTGATCACCCTCGGCCAGGTCTCCCGCCCCACGCTGGAGCTGTTCGCCCGTTACTCGCCTCAGTACCCCTGCCTGCTGGCCGGCCTGGTCCGGCAGGAGAAGGTGTCCGAGGAGGCCTTCCGGGGCGGCAAGATGCACATCACGCTGGAGGTCGTACGGCCGCAGGGGGCGTACGAACCGGGTGAGGAACCGCGCTACGGCGAGCGGTCGGGCCCCAACTGCCGTGACCTGCCGCACCCTCCGGTCCCGGCGCCCGGCGCCCACCTCGACGACGGTTCCAAGAAGGGGAGTTCGACCTCGGGCGGCCCGCTCGGCGTCTCCGCCACCCGGGCCGAGCAGCGGGCCGTCGGCTCGCTCGTGGCGCCGGTGCTGGACGTGCCCGCGGACGAGGTGCCGCCGGTCGCCACGCTGCTGTTCGGACCGATGGCGCGCGGGACGGCGGTGAGCGTCGCATGAGCACCACAGGAGCCCGGCAGACCGCCGCCCCGCTGATCAAGTTCAGCCTCTTCGCGCTGGTGACGGTCCTGGCGACGGCCCTGCTCGCCGCCACCATCGTGAACATCTCCTTCACCCCCGAGCACGAGTACCGCGCGGTCTTCAGCGACGTCACCGGCCTGGAGGAGGGCGACGACATCCGGGTGGCCGGAGTGCGGGTCGGCGAGGTCGAGGGCATCCGGATCAAGGACCGGACGCTGGCCGAGGTCACCTTCACGGTCAGCCAGGACCGGCCGCTGCTCACCGGCACGGGCGCCGTCATCCGCTACCGCAACCTGGTCGGGCAGCGGTACGTCGCGCTGACCGAGGGCGCCGGCGACGGCACCCGGCTGCGCCCCGGCGGCACGATCCCGCTCGCGCGCACCCAGCCCGCCCTCGACCTGAACGCGCTGCTGAACGGCTTCAAGCCGCTGTTCGCCGCGCTCAGCCCGAAGGACGTCAACCAGCTCGCCACCGAGATCATCAAGACCCTCCAGGGCGAGGGCGGCACCGTCAACAGCCTGCTGACGCACACGGCGTCGCTCACCACGACGCTGGCCGGCCGCGACAAGCTGATCGGCTCGGTGATCGACAACCTCAACACCGTGCTGGAGACGCTCGACAAGCGCGGCGCCCGCTTCTCCGGACTGCTCAAGCAGCTGCGCCGGGTCATCTCGGGCCTGTCCGCCGACCGCAAGCCCATCGGGCAGTCGCTCGTGAGCATCGGCGATCTGACGGGGGCCACCTCGGGACTGCTGAAGGACGCGCGTCCGCCGCTCAAGGACGACATCGCGGAACTGACCGAACTCACCGGGACGCTGAACGACAACGAGAAGACCGTGGAGGGCGTGCTGAAGCGGCTGCCGAACAAGCTGAACGAGCTGACGGGGACGGCGTCCTACGGCTCGTGGTTCAACTTCTACCTGTGCGACTTCGACGGCCGGATCGTGCTGCCGAAGACGAAGCAGGTGCTCACACCCGAGATGCACGTGGCGAGGGCGAGGTGTGGGGCATGAGCCGCAGGAAGCGTCCGGAGCCGCTGTTCAAGGTGCGGGTGGAGCCGCCGAAGCTGCCTCGCGTGCGACTGCCGAAGGTACGGCTCCTGCCGCGCCGCACGCCGCGTCCGCAGCCGATGTTCAAGGTCCGTGTCGACCCGCCGAAGCTGCCGAGGATACGGCTCCGCCGCCCGCACCTCGGCCCCTTCCGCGAGCGCAACCCCATCGTCATCGGCGCGGTCGGACTCACCGTCCTCGCGCTGCTGACCGTGGCCGCGTTCAACGCCGACCGCCTGCCGGTCATCGGCGACGGCGAGACGTACAGCGCGGCCTTCGCGGAGGCGGGCGGTCTCAAGCCGGGCGACGAGGTGCGGATCGCCGGGGTCAAGGTCGGCAAGGTCGAGGAGGTCGACCTGGACGGCGACCACGTCAAGGTCACCTTCAAGATCAAGGGCGAGCCGGGGTTCGGCACCGAGACCGGCGCGTCGATCCGGGTCAAGACGATCCTCGGCGCGAAGTACCTCGCCCTGCACCCCAAGGGGCGGGGGCGGCTGGAACCCGGCAGTGAGATCCCGCTGAAGCGGACCGTCCCCGCGTACGACGTCGTGCAGGCGTTCAGCGATCTCACCACCACGACGGAGAAGGTCGACACCGACCAGCTGGCGAAGGCGCTGGACACCATCTCGACGACCTTCGAGGACTCACCGGAAGAGGTACGGGCGTCCATCAAGGGCCTGTCGAAGATCTCCCGGACGGTGGCCTCGCGCGACAAGGCCCTCAAGGAACTCCTCGACCACGCGAACGGTGTCACGGGCGTACTCGCCGACCGGTCGGGCGACTTCACCGCCCTGGTCAAGGACGGCGACAAGCTGTTCAAGGAGATCAGTAAGCGGCGTGCGGCGATCCACAAGCTGCTGAAGACCTCCGCCGCGCTCGGCATCCAGCTCTCCGGCCTGGTCCAGGACAACGAAAAGGAGATCGGGCCCGCGCTCAAGGGCCTCAACCGCGTGGTGGAGATGCTCGAACGGAACCAATCCAACCTGGACCGGAGCATCAAGCTCCTGGCCCCCTACGTGCGGGTCTTCACCAACACCCTCGGCAACGGCCGCTGGTTCGACTCCTACGTCCAGAACCTGGTCGCCGCCCCGGTGGTACCGCGAACGGGAGGCACGCAGTGAGCAACCGCCCGAAGAAGCACCTGGCCGTACTGACCGCCCTGACCCTGGTCGCCGCGCTCACCTACGTCCTGTGGCCGCGCCCCGAGCCGGTCCGTGTCACGGCGTACTTCCCGCGCACGGTCGGCATCTACCCCGGCTCGGACGTCCGTGTGCTCGGCGTCCGGATCGGCGAGGTCAGGAAGATCACGCCGGAGGGCGGTCGGGTGCGGGTCGAGCTGGAGTACGACGCGGACCGCAAGGTCCCGGCTCACGCGCAGGCCGCGATCATCAACTCCTCGGTGGTCAGCGACCGTTACCTGCAGCTGCTGCCGGTGTACCGCAGCGGTCCGGTGCTGCGGGACGGGGACGAGATCCCCGAGTCGCGCACAGCCGTACCGGTCGAGTTGGACCGCGTCTTCGACAGCCTGCACACCACGGCCGAGGCGTTCGGCCCCAAGGGCGCCAACAAGGACGGCTCCCTGTCGCGGCTGCTCGGGGTGAGCGCCGACAACCTCGACGGCCAGGGCAAGAACCTCCACCAGACGGTCGAGGACCTCTCCCAGGCGGTGACGACTCTCTCCGACGGCCGTACGGACCTGTTCGGCACGGTCCGCAACCTCCAGGTGTTCACGGCGGCGCTGGCGGCCGACGACAAGAGCGTGCGGTCGTTCAACAGCAGCCTCGCCAAGGTCGCCGAGCAACTCGCGGGCGAGCGGGGGGACCTGGCGGCGGCGCTGAAACACCTCGGGACGGCGCTCGGTGACGTGTCCGCCTTCGTGAAGAAGAACAAGAAGTCGCTGACGTCGAACGTGGAGGGCCTGAGCAAGGTGACCAAGGTGCTAGTCACCCAACGGGCGGCACTGGAGGAGCTGCTGGAGGTCGCGCCGACCGGCATGTCGAACCTGAACAACGCCTACAACCCCTCCGCGGGCACCCTCGACACCCGCAACAACCCCGACCACCCGCAGGATCCGGCCTCACTGCTGTGCTCGATCCTGAAGACAACAGGGGAGAAGACCGACTGCAAGGACCTGAGGGACCTCTTCGACTCCCTACCCGAAGTGCCCCAGGGCACCGCGGTCACCGGCACGGTCGACCGCAGCCTCGGCGGAATCCTGGGGGCGAGCGCATGAGGCCACTGCGCAAGGCCGGGGCCGTCGCCTGGGCGGCCGTCGGGACGCTGCTGATGTCCGGCTGCCAGTTCAACGGCTGGTACGACGTCCAGCTCCCCGGCGGAGCCGCCGCCGACGGCCACGCCTACCACGTCACCGTCGAGTTCCGGGACGTCCTCGACCTGGTTCCGCAGTCGGCCGTCAAGGTCAACAACGTCACTGTGGGCGCGGTGGAGAAGGTGGAGCTGGAGGGCTGGCACGCGCGGGTCCGCCTCCGGGTCGCCGACTCCGTGAAGCTGCCCGCCAACGCCATCGCCGAGCTGCGGCAGACCAGCATGCTCGGCGAGAAGTACGTGGCTCTGTCCAGGCCGGCGGAAAGCACGCCGGTCGGCCGGCTCCGCGACGGTGATGTGATCCCCCTGTCCCGCAGCGGCCGCAACCCGGAGATCGAGGAGGTGCTGTCCGCGCTGTCCGCCCTGCTCAACGGCGGTGGCGTGGCCCAGCTCAAGACGATCACCACGGAGCTGAACAAGGCCCTGGAGGGCCGGGAGAACCGGGTCAAGTCCCTGCTCAAGGAACTCGACACCTTCATCGGCGGCCTGGACGACCAGCGCCAGGACATCGTCCGCGCGCTGAAGGCCGTCGACCGGCTGGCCGAACGGCTGGGCAAGGAGAAGACGACGATCGCCGAGGCCGTCGACGCGATGCCGCCCGCCCTGAAGATCCTGGCCGACCAGCGCCGCGACCTGACGAGGATGCTCACCGCCCTGTCCAAGCTGGGCAAGACCGGCACCAAGGTGGTCAACGCCTCGCACGAGGACACGGTCGCCAACCTCAGGCAACTGCGGCCGATCCTGCAACAGCTCAACAAGGCGGGCAGCGACCTGCCCAACTCCCTGGAGCTGCTGACGACGTACCCGTTCCCGCGCAACGTGGTGGACGCCATCAAGGGCGACTACGTCAACCTGCACGTCACGGCGGACCTCGACCTGGCCGGCATCTACGGCAACCTGAAGGACGAGCCGGGCGGCGGGAACGGCGGGGACACTCCCGGGCTTCCCGAGACCCCGGACCTGCCCGACGTACCGGATCTCCCGGACGCGCCGGATCTGCCGGATGCGCCGGACGTGCCGACGCCCACCGCGCTGCCGAGCGGTCCGAGCGTGCCGTCGTCCCCGTCGGACCGCTCGGGCGGCGACGATCCGCTGTGCCCGCCGGTGTGCACCGCCGGCTACGGCTCCAGCGGCCACCGCGCCGGGGGCGACTGGCCCGAGGGGATCAACCTCGAACTCGCCGAGCTGATGCTGAAGGGGGTCCAGCCGTGATCACCCGTACGGTCAAGGCACAACTGATCGCCTTCGCCACCCTCACCGCCGTGGGTGTGTCGTACGTCGGCGCCGAGTACACGGGCCTGGTGGACGAGGTCCTGGACCGCGGCTACACCGTGCGGGCCGACTTCGCCGACTCCGGGGGCGTCTTCCCCGGCGCCGAGGTCACCTATCGCGGGGTGCCGGTGGGCAAGGTCGGCGCACTGCGCCTGACCGGCCAGGACGGGGTCTCGGTCGCGCTCGACATCGAGGACGGGGCGCCGCGCATCCCGGCGGACACGCTGGCAGTGGTGGCGAACCGTTCGGCGGTGGGCGAGCAGTACGTCGACCTCCAGCCCCGCACCTCGAACGGCCCGTACCTGCTGAACGGCAGCACGATCCCGCGCGAGAGCACGCGGGTGCCGCTGCCGGCGACGGACATGGTCCTCAGCCTGGACCGCCTGGTGAACTCGGTCGGCAAGGACGACCTGCGGGTCACGGTCGACGAGTTGGGCGAGGCCTTCGCCGGCACCGGCCCGAACCTGAGCCGCCTGGTGGACTCGGGCAACGCCCTGGTCGGGTCGGCGTCCGAGGCGCTGCCGGAGACGATCGCCCTGATCGAGGACTCACGGAAGGTCCTGAAGACGCAGGCCGACCAGGGCTCGTCGATCAAGTCGTTCGCGCGCGATCTGGCGGCGCTCTCGGCCCAGTTGAAGGCCAGCGACGGGGACCTGCGCAAGCTGATCGGCAACGCGCGGCCGGCGGCGCAGGAGCTGAACTCGCTGCTGAAGTCCACCGGGCCGCAGCTGTCGGTCCTGCTGGCCAACCTGATCAGCGGCGGCCAGGTCACGCTGGCCCGCCTGCCCGGCGTGGAGCAGGCCCTGGTCACCTTCCCGCTGATGGTCGCGGGCAGCTACACGGTCGTCCCGGGCGACGGCACCACCCACTTCGGCCTCGTGCTGAACGCCGACGACCCGCCGGCCTGCACCAAGGGGTACGGCACGGCACGCCGCGACCCCGCGGACACCCGCACACGCGAGGCGAACACCGACGCCCGCTGCACGCTCCCGCGCGGCAGCGAGTCGTCGGTACGGGGCGCGCAGAACGCCCCGGGCGCGTCGACCGCAGACGGCGGCGCGAACCAAGCGACGTACGTCACCCCGTACGACCCGGAGACCGGCACCACCACCGGCCCGGACGGAAGGAACGTCGAGATCGGCTCGACGGGCGGCCAGCAGGCCGCGTTCGGAAAGGAGTCGTGGCAATGGCTGCTCGTCGGCCCCATGGCATGAGGCCGGTGCGACCCGGAGCGCTGACGGCGGGACTCGTCGCGGCGACCGTCATCACCACCGCACTGGCACTCTGGCTGGCCTTCGGCCTCTACGCACAGCGCGAGGCGGACCAACGACGCCAGGGCATCCTGGCCGCGGCCCGTCAGTCGGCACTGAACTTCACCTCCCTGGACTACCGCCACTACGGCCGTGACAGCGCGAACGTACTGGCGGGCGCGACCGGCGAGTTCAAGAAGCAGTTCACCGCACAGACGGACCAGTTGACGAAGCTGGTGGCCCAGAACAAGTCCGTGTCGCAGGGCCAGGTCCTGGAGGCGGGCATCGTCCGCTCGGACGAGAACTCGGCCCGTGTGCTGGTGGTCGCCGACAGCAAGGTGACCAACACCGCCGTGCCCGAGGGGGAGGCGCGCACGTACCGGCTCCAGCTCGACCTCGTGCACAAGGACGGCCGCTGGCTGACGTCCGACGTCGAGTTCGTCGGCTGATCCACGGGCCGATTCGCCGACCGACAAGCACCGACGAGGAGTACCACCATGCCGAAGACGACCACAGGCCGCGCCCCCGGTCCCGGCACCCGCCGCACCATGACGGCGGCCGCCCGCGCGGCGGCGAAGCGCGCCGAGCGCGGCCACCCCGGAGCGGGCGCGGAGACGGCCGGCGACGAGGAGTCCCCGCGCCGGGCCGAGCTGCCGCCCGCCGGACGCACCGTCCTCATCGAGGCCCCGAAGGACGGCTGGGACGACCCGCCGGAGCCGTCGCCGGAGTCGTTCGAGGAGGACGGGCCGCAAAAGCGCAGCGAGCCCGGCCCCGGCGGCCGTCGAAGGCTGCTCACCCTGGTCCTGGCCGTTCTGCTCGTCGTCGGCCTGGCCGCGCTCGCCGCCCTGGGATGGCAGTACCGCGACGGCCGCCTGACGGAGACCGCCCGGACCGAGGCGCTCGCGGCCGCGCGGAAAGCGGCGCCGATCGTCCTGTCGTACGACTACCGCCGCCTGGACAAGGACTTCTCCCGGGCCCGCGCCCACCTGACCGGCGACTTCCGCGACGAGTACGGCAAGACCACGAAGACCGTGGTCGCCCCGACGGCCAGGAAGTACCACGGCGTGGTGAAGGCGACGGTCGCCGCCCCCGGCTCCGGCGCCGCCCCGGCCGCCTCCGTCGTCTCGGCCTCCCCCGACAAGGTCGTGGTCCTGCTCTTCGTCAACCAGGTCACCGAGAGCACCCAGGTCTCGGGGTCCCGCGTGGACCTGAACCGGGTGCGGATGACGATGGACCGCACGGGCGACGGGTGGAAGGTGAGCGCGGTGGACGCGCTGTGACGAGCGGTTTCCCTCAGCCGCCAGCCACCGCGGACCTCAGTGCCTCGGTGAAGGACCCGGCCCACGCCTCGACCGTCTCGTGGGTGAACAGGTCCGTCGAGTACTCGAACGTGACCGTGATCGAGTCGGTCTCGGGTGCGATCACGACGTAGAGCTCGTTGCGGGCCACGCCCTGGGCGGGGAGGGCGCGGATGGTGGTGGAGACCTCCTGGAGGTTCAGGGCCGGCGGCTCTGTGGTGATCACTGTGAACAGGACCGTGGGGAACAGGGCGTCCTTCAGCTCGGGCGAGACGAGAGACACCACGTCCGTCAGGGGCAGTTCCTGGTGATCGAGGGCCGTGAAGAGGGTGCTGCTCAGTTGGGACACCAGGTCGGGGAAGGTTTCCGCTTCGGACAGCCGGGCCCGCAGGAGTACGGCGTCGCCCAGGATGCCGACGATCTCGGCGCGGTCGTGTTGGACGCGGTTCGCGCTGGAGGCCGCCAGGACGATGTCGCCTCGTTCGCCGCACAGGTCGGCCAGCCACGTGGCGAACGTGGCCGCTAGGACCGTGTAGGCGGTGGTGCCCAGGCGGGTGGCCGTGCTGGTCAGGCGGGCGGGTGTGTCGTCGGTGACGGTCCAGGTGTGCAGGGCGCCGCGGCCGGAGAGCTTGCCCGGGTGCGGGTGGTCGTAGGGGAGGGCCGGGCGTAGGGGGATGTTGTCGAGCTCCGTGCGCCAGAAGTGCTCCAGGACTGTCCTGCGCTTGTCCGGCAGTGCGTGTTCCGATCGGGCGAAGTTCGTGAACTGGGCGACGGTGACCGGAAGTTGGGGTGCCGTACCCGATCGTCGCGCGTTGTACAGCTCCTGCAGGTCGCGTCGGATGATGCTCAGGGACCAGCCGTCGCACACCGCGTGGTGGAAGACCGTCACCATGACCCAGTGGTCCTCGGCGAGACGGGCCAGGCGGAAGCGGAAGAGCGGGGTCTGGTTCAGCGTGAACGGGGTGGCGACCTGCTCTCGGCACCAGCGGTCCATGTACTCCGCGTCCCCGGCGTGGGCGCGGAGGTCGGTGATCGGCAGCGTCACGGGGACATGGGCCAGGATTTCGACCTCGTACCGTCCGTCCTCCCGGCGGACCGGCCTGCCGCGCAGCGCGTGGTGGCGTGCCACCAGGTCCATGAGGGCCTGGTGCAGGGCCTCGGGGTCCAAGTCCCCCCTGAGATCCATGCGGTGGGCGATGTTGTAGACGCTCGGGTCGGGGAGTGCGTGGTGGCGGCGCCACAGGCGGCGCAGGGTCGAGGGCATCGGCGCGGTGTCCACGACATGGTTACGTGTCGCGATGCCTCGGATCGTCGGATCCAGGAAGAAGTCGGCCATCGTGAGATCGACGTCCGCCTCCTCCCGCATGCGGTTCAGCAGCCGGATCGCGCTCAGGGAGTGGCCGCCGAGTTCGAAGAACGAGGTAGTGACCGGGATCGGCCGGGTGCCCAGTTCCTCGCCCCACAGGTCGTGCAGCGTTTTCTCCAGGGCCGTCGTCGGCCCGGTCTGCGACGGCTCGGCGGACTCGTCCCCCGGATCCGGCAGGGCCGTGCGGTCCAGCTTGCCGGAGGCGTTCACCGGGAGGCGGTCGAGGGTCACCCAGCGGCGCGGCACCAGATGGTCGGGCAGTGCGGCGGCCAGTGCGGTGCGCGGGTCGGGCCGGGAGGCCCCATCGGCCGGCACCACGTACGCGACCAGCTCCATGTCACCGTGGCGGTCGCGGCGGGGGAGCACCGCCGCGTCCCGGACCCCGCGCAGTGCCGTCAACGCCGACTGCACCTCGCCCGGTTCGACGCGGTAGCCGCGGATCTTGACCTGGTCGTCCGCCCGGCCCCGGTACTCCAGCGTGCCGTCCGTGCGCCGGCGGCCCAGGTCGCCCGTGCGGTACAGCACCCCGCCCGCGCCGTCGTCGAGGAACGCGGCGGCGCTCTCGGCCGGGCGGTCGTGGTAGCCGTGCGCCACCGGCGTGCCGCTCACATGGATCTCGCCGACGGCGCCGACCGGGACCTGCCGGCCCGAGTCGTCCAGCAGCAGGATGCGCGCCCCCGGCACCGGGGTGCCGATCGGGGGCCACTCCTCGCCGGCCGGGTCGACGCGGTGCGACGTGACGATGATCGACGTCTCCGTGGGGCCGTACTGGTTGTAGAGCGCGCAGTGCGGGTGCGTGGCGAGGAAGCGGCGGAAGGCGGGCGTGAGCTGGAGTGCCTCGCCCGCCGAGAACAGCTCGCGCAGGGAAGGCAGGTGAGGGGCGGCCTCCATCAGGTACTTCAGCGGGGTGCAGGGCATGAACATGCGCTGCACCCGGTGATGGCGCACCGCCTGCGCCAACGCCGCCGGGTCGTGCCGTACAGCGTCGTCGACGAGGACGAGCGCGGCTCCCGAGGCCAGCGTCGTGAAGATCTCCTGCACGCTGACGTCGAACGCCGGTGACGTCCACTGGAGGGTGCGCAGCGCGGGGTGGCGGCGCAGATGGCCGTGGACCAGGTTCGCCGGGCCGCGGTGGGGCACGACGACGCCCTTCGGGCGGCCCGTCGAGCCCGAGGTGTGGATGCAGTACGCGGGGTCCTGCGGACCCGCTCCGTCCGTGAGCGGGGTGGACGGCAGTGTGTCGTCCGCCTGTTCCACACGCAGGACGGGCAGCTCCGGCGCGAGGTCCGGGTGCCCGGCGAGCGCGGTGCCGGAGGTGAGCAGGAGTACGGGTGTGCCGTCGTCGAGCAGCAGCGACAGCCGCGGGGTGGGAAGGGACGGGTCGAGAGGGAGGTATGCCGCCCCGCTCTTGAGCACCGCCAGCAGGGCCGTGATCAGCTGCGGGCCTCGTGGCAGGAGTACGGCGACCCGCTCTCCGCGCGCCGCGCCCCTGGTGCGCAACTGCCGGGCGAGGCGGCCCGCCGCCGCGTCCACGTCCGCGTAGGAGAGGTGTTGTTCCCCGCTGATCAGCGCTACGGCGTCCGGGGTGCGGCGGGCCTGCTGCTCCATCAGACCGTGCAGAGTGGCCTGGGGCCCTTCGCCGGGGTGCTCCGCGTGGGACAGGGCCGCGCGGTCCGCGGCCGTGAGTGCGGTCAGGTCCGTGAGCGGCGCGCCCGGTGTGTCCAGGGCGCGGCGCAGGACCTGTTCGACGTAGTCCACGAAGCGGCGCACCGTGGCCTCGTCGAAGAGGGCCGTGTCGTACTCGACCATGAAGCGGACGCCGCCCGCGTGATGGGTGAGGTAGACGCTGAGGTCGAACGGGGCGCGGGCGCTCGGGATGTCGAGCAGGGTGGCCGTCAGGCGGGGCGGGTCGAAGAGGGCCTCGCCCTCGTTCTCGTACTCCACCATCACCTGGAACAGCGGATTGCGGCCCGGGTCACGACGCGGGTTGAGCGCGCCCACCAATTCGTCGAAGGGGACGCCGCGGTGTTCGTACGCCGACGTGCTGCTCTCCCGGACCCGGTGCAGCAGCGTCGGGAAGTCCGGCTCGCCGGTCAGGTCCAGGCGCAGCGGCACGGTGTCGAGGAACAGGCCCACGTGGTCTTCCGCGCCCGCGGGGCGGGCCGCCACCGCGGTGCCGATCACCACGTCCCGTTGCCCGCTGAAACGGCCCAGGACCGCGCCGATCGCGCCGGTCAGTGTCATGAAGAGGGTGGCGCGGTGTCCGGCGGCGAACTTCCGCAGAGAGTCGGTCAGTTGGGCGTCGAGGGCGTGCGTGAGGCTCGCGCCCGCTCCCGTCCTGACCGGCGGGCGGGGGCGGTCGGTGGGCAGGGTCAGCTCCGGTGCGTCGCCGAGGCGCTGCCGCCAGAAGTCCACAGACGCGGGGTCTGCCTCGGGTGCCGCCGGCAGTTCGGGCAGGGGCGGCGGCTCCGAGCCCGCACTGCCGCCCCGCCGGGCGCGGTAGTACGCGGCGAGGTCCCGGGCCAGCACAGCCGTGGAGGAGGAGTCGAAGACGATGTGGTGGGCCAGGAGGAAGAGCAGGTGGCGGTCCGGGGACAGGCGGAGCAGGCGGGCCGCGACCAGAGGACCCGTGGCGAGGTCGAGTCGGTGGTCGTCCGCGAGTGCCGACCGCAGGGCCTCCTCCTCGGTCGAACCCGTGTGGTCCTCCACCGGGCAGTCGAGCGGCATACGGTCGCTTATCTCCTGGTAGGGGATCCCGTCCG
Organism: Streptomyces sp. NPDC050164; assembly: GCF_044459945.1. Classification (NCBI taxonomy): domain Bacteria; kingdom Bacillati; phylum Actinomycetota; class Actinomycetes; order Kitasatosporales; family Streptomycetaceae; genus Streptomyces; species Streptomyces sp. NPDC050164. Next base: position 21,680 of record NZ_JBITJK010000057.1, on the reverse strand, counting down.
TGTCGCCGAACACCGTGCGCAGCGCCGGGTGCCGGTCCGTGACCCGGTCCAGCGCCCAGCGCAGGGCCGGGACGTCCAGCGGGCCTTCCAGCCGGATCGCCTTGGGCTCGTGGTACATGGCGGTACCCGGGTGCAGTTGCTCCAGGAACCAGATACGGCGCTGGGCGGGGGTGAGCGGCGCCCGGCGGGGCGCTGAGGGTGCCGGAGGCTTCGTCCCGGGAGCCGTCCTGCGCAGCCGGTCCAGTACCGGCAGCGCCGCCAGCACCTTCTCCTTCGGTACGCCGAAGTCCACGAAGCAGGCGATCTCGTCCGCACCGGCCTCCCGCAGACGCCGTACGGTCTCCGCGGCCGTGTGCTCGTCGCCGATCAGCGCGCGGGAGTCGCAGTAGCGCTCGTAGGCGCGACCGAGAAGGAACTCCACGTCCTCCTCGGGCGTGTTCTCCAGGTCCACCTGGAAACCGAGACTGTTGGTGACCTGGTCGAAGAGGGAGAGCGAGGAGCGCAGATACGACAGGAAAGGCCGGTACGCCTCGGCCCGCGCCCGCTCCGCGTCGTCCTCCAGGTACGTGTGCACGAGCACCACGACCCGCCCGGCCGCCGGGTCGAGACCGTGCTCGGCACGGCAGCGCCGGTACAGCGCGATGTTCTCGGCCAGTTGCTCCACCGTCTGCGTCATCAGGTTGGTGACCACACCGAGATCCTCGGCGGCCGCCCGTCGGTAGCTGTCCGGGTTGCCCACGACGGCCACGTACATCGGCGGCCGTTCCTGTACGGGGCGGGGGTGCAGGCGGATCTCGACGGGGGTGCCGTCGCCCGCCGTCGTCTGCACCGGCTGTCCCGACCAGAGGTCCCGTACGGTCGCCAGGTGCTCGTACATCACTTCGCGGTGCCGGCCGAAGTGCTGCGGCGCGAGCGCGAAGTCGGTGGCGTGCCAGCCGCTCGCGAAGCACAGGCCCGTCCGGCCGCCGGAGATGTTGTCGACCACCGACCACTCCTCCGCGACCCGGGCGGGATGGTGCAGCGGCAGCACCACGGAACCGGCGTGCAGCCGGATCCGGCTGGTCCGGGCGGCGAGGGCCGCGGCCAGCACGGAGGGGTTGGGGAAGAGCGCGCCGAAGGAGTTGAAGTGCCGCTCGGGGAACCACAGGGCATGGAAGCCGTGCTGGTCGGCGAAGTCCGCGGCGGCCATGATCAGGCCGTATTTGTCGTGGTCGGTGTCCTGGGGGTAGTCGCCGAAGAAGTAGAGGCTGAAGTCGAAGGCAGCTGGGGGCGGGTTGGAGGGGGTGGGAGTGGGCGTGGGCGCGGGCCGGGGGACGAGGGGTGCCGGCGTCCGTGCCGGAGTGGGCGGTGCCGTCGTGGTGCCGGTCGCCGCGAGCACGTCCAGTTGGCGGGAGATCATCTCGCCCACCTGGTCGACGAGCTGCTCCGCCAGCCGTAGCTGCTGACCGAACAGCGCGTGCAGTCCTTCCGGTGATTCCGGCAGCCCTTCCCGTGATTCCGGCGCAGCGGCAGGCGCCGCCGGCTGCTCGACCACCGGTTCCTGGATCACCGGCAGGTCTCCGCGTAACCGCCCGACCCGTTCCGCCAGCCTCCGCGGTGTGTCGGCCGAGTCGAACACCTCCCGGACCGGGACCCGGACGCCGTACCGCTGCTCCAGCTCCGTCGTCATGCTCATCAGGGACAGCGAGTCTGCGCCCAGTTCGAAGAACGAGCTGTCCGGTGTGACGTCGGCGATCGGGCGGCCGAGCTTGTCGGCCGTCAACTGCCGGACGGCGTCGATGACTTCACCGTCCGGTACGGGCAGGTCAGGAGCGGCGGCCGACGTCACGGCCTGGTACGGCACCGTACGCCGTCGCAGCGGATGCCCCGGAAGCCGCACCCGGCCCCCGTCCCCGGTCAGCGCCTCCCAGTCCAGGTCCGCGCCCCTGCCGTACAGCGAGCCGAGCGCCGTCAGGAATCCGTGTGCCTGCTCGGCTGCCCCGTCCCCTTCGCCCTGCCCGCTCAGCCAGCGGCTGTCGGGTACGCAAGTCCGGCCGAGGCCGGTGAGGGTCCGCCCGGCGCCGATCTCCACGAAGTCCAGGCAGCCCTGCTCGACGGCCGTGCCCATGGCGAGGTCGAAGCGGACCGGCTGCCGGGCCTGACGGCAGAGGTACTCCACGTCGGCCGTCCAGCCCGCCCGGCGCAGCTCACCGTCGGCCGTGGTCACCAGCGGGGTGCGCAGCGGGCGGTACGTCACGCCGCGCGCACGGATCCGGAACTCGTCCAGGGCGCTGTCGATCTCCGCGGAGTGGAACGCCCGGTCGACCGGCAGCGCACGCCACCGCAGGCCCTCCTGGTCGAGCAGTGCCGCCGCCTCCTTCAGGGCCTGCGGCGGGCCCGAGAGCACCTGGGCGTGGGGGCCGTTGACCGCGGCGAGCTCCGCACCGGCGGCCAGTGCGATGCGCCGCGCGGTGGCCTGGTCGGTCCGGACGGCGAGCATGCCCCCGGCCGGGCAGCGGGTCTGCATCAGTCGCCCGCGCCAGGCGGTGAGCCGCAGCCCGTCCTCCAGGGTCAGGGCACCGGCCGCGTACAGGGCGGCGTACTCGCCGACGCTGTGCCCGAGCAGGAGGCCGGGGCGTATCCCGGCCGCCCGCCAGGCGTCCGCCAGTGCCGCCTGATGGGCGAACAGGGCGGCCTGCGCGGTTTCGGTGGGCCAGATCTCGTCGTCCGCGGGACGGTCGGCGAGAGCGGGGGCGGGGGCGGTCAGCAGCCGCGCGAGCAGGCTGCCGCCGAACTCCTGGGCGTAGATCTCCTCGCACCGGTCGAGCGTGGCCCGCGCGGCCGGGTGCGCGGCGTACAGGCCGTTCGCCATGCCGCGACGCGCACTGCCCTGGCCCGCGAACGCGAAGGCGACCGGGCCGAGAGGGGAGGACGTGAGGTGGTGCCGTTCCCCCAGCGCGCGGGCGAGTTCGCCTGCCGTGCGGCCGGCCACGGCGGTGCGCGCCGCGCGGTGCGGCCTGCCGAGGGCCAGGGTGGCGGCCACGTCGGCGGCCGGGAGGCCGGGCCGGGCGAGCAGCCGGTCGCGAAGCCCGGCCGTGAGCTCGTCCAGGGCCTCGGGGTCGCGGGCCGACACGGGCACGAGGACGGGCAGTTCGGGGGCGGGGCGAGGGCGTACGGGCGGGGCCTCCTCCAGTACCACGTGGGCGTTGGTGCCGCCGACGCCGAGGGCGCTGACCCCGGCCCGGCGGGGCACGTCGTCCGGCACCTGCCACGGCCGCAGTTCCGTGGCGAGTGTCAACGGGCCGCCGGACAAGGGCAGTTCGGGGTTCGGTCGGGTGAGGTGCGGTGTCGGCACCAGGGTGCGGTTGCGTAGCATCAGGACCGTCTTGATGAGCCCGGCCATTCCGGCGCAGCTGTCGAGATGCCCGATGTTCGGCTTCACGGAGCCGACCACGCAGGAGGCGGGGCGACCCGCGTGCTCGCCGAGGGCCCGTGCCAGCGCCGTGAGTTCCACCGGATCGCCGAGGCGCGTTCCGGTGCCGTGCGCCTCCACGTACGAGATCGTCTCCGCGGGCACCTCCGCCCTGCGCAGCGCCTGGCGTACGACCTCGGCCTGTCCCTCGACACCGGGAGCGCTGAAGCCGACCTTGGCGGCGCCGTCGTTGTTGACGGCGGAGCCCAGGATCACCGCGTGCACGGTGTCGCCGTCGGCCAGTGCCCGGTCGAGGCGCTTGAGCAGGACGGCGGCCACGCCGTTGCCGCCGACGGTGCCGTCGGCCTCCGCGTCGAAGGCGCGGCAGCGTCCGGTGGGGGACAGGATCGACCCGGGGTGGCTGTGGTAGCCGGTCTCCTGCGGCAGATGCACGGCCGCGGCGCCCGCCAGCGCCAGGTCCGTCTCCCCGGTGAGCAGCGCCTGGACCGCGAGGTGCACCGCGACCAGGGACGTGGAACAGGCCGTCTGCACACCGATCGCCGGGCCGGTGAGGCCGAGCCGGTAGGCGACGCGGGTGGCGAGGAAGTCCGGCTCCTGGCCGATGGCCGACTGCATGCCGGCGGCCGGGTCCGACGGGTCGTACGGTGAGCCGGTCGCGGGCTGCTGCTGGTGGTCGTAGAGGTTCATGCCCGACCCGGCGAACACCCCCACCCGGACGCCGGGCGCGGTCGCCGCGTGGCCGCCGTCCTCCAGGGCCTCGTGGCAGCACTCCAGGAACAGCCGGTGCGCGGGATGGGTCAGTCCGGCCTCCTTGGGACTCATCCCGAAGAAGTCCCCGTCGAACTCCTCCACGCCGTCGAGGATCCCGGCGGCGGGCACGAGGCCGGGCGCGCGGCGCTGCTCCGGCGACAGGCCCGCCGCCGCGAGCTCCTGCTCACCGAAGACCCGGACGCTGTCGACGCCGTCCCGCAGATTGGCCCAGAACTCCTCGGCCGAGTTCGCGCCGGGGAAGCGCAGCGACAGTCCGATGACGGCGACGCGGTGTTCGGGGGAGTTGGCGGCGGTGGTGCTCTCGCCGGTGATTTCCTCGGGCTGGATGGCAGGGTCGGGCTGGACGGCGGTGTTGGGCTGGACCGCAGGGTTGGGCTGGGTCCCAGCCTCGGGACCGACCGCGGTGTCGGGCCCGGTTTCTGCCGAGGGGTCGGCCTCCGCCTCGGGCCCGGTCCTCACAGCAACCTCAGGCTCGGCCCCTGGTGCGGGGTGGGTCTTTGCCTTGAGCCTGGGCCCTGCTGCGGGCCCTGCCGCGACCTCGGCCCTGGTCCCTGCCGCGGGTTCGGCCGCGACCTCGGGCCCGATCCCGGGTGCAGGCTCGGCCGCAACCTCAGGCTCGGCCCCTGCCGCGAACCTCGCCCCTGCCGCGGGGCCGACCCGCGCCTCAAGCCCGACCCGCGCCTCACGCCCGGCCTCCGCCCGAGGCCCGGCCTCCGCCTCAGGCCCGACCCCCGCCTCAAACCCGGCCGCAGCCGTCGGCCCGCTCGCCAGGTGTGCCGCGAGGGCCGTGGCCGTCGGGTGCTCGAAGAACGCGGTCTGGGCGATCGGCGTCCCGAGGCGTTCCGCCAGCCGGTTCCGCAGGCGCACCAGCAGTACGGACGTCAGGCCGAGCTCGTAGAACGGCATATCCGCGTCGACCGGACGGCCCAGCACGGCGCTCAGTTCCTCCCGGACGGCCCGGGTCACGGCGTCCGCCTCCGCCCGGGCATCCGGTGCCGCGGTCGGCGCGGCGCCGAACCCACCGGCGACCAGGCGGTTCTGGAGTTCCGCGCGGCGCACCTTGCCCGCCGGCGTCCGCGGGAACTCGCCCGCCGGGACGGGCAGGACGTACGCGGCGGTGAGCCTGAGGCGGGTGTACAGCGCCGCCTTCACCTCCGCGGCGATACGTATGTCCTCGGCGGCGCCGCGGCTGACGAAGAACACGGCGAGGTCCTCCGTGCCCCGCTCCGGGTGCGGGATGCCGCAGGCGGCGACCTCGCCCTGGCGGACGCCCTCGACGGCGGTGGCGGTCTCCTCCACCTCGTGGCAGTACACGTTGTGGCCGTTGAGGATGATCACGTCCTTGCGGCGGCCCGTGATGACGACCTGGCCGTCGTGGAGGAAGGCCAGATCGCCGGTGTCGAGCCAGTCGCGTCCGGCCGGGTAGGCCGCGGCGTCCGCCTCGGGGTTGTTCACGTAGCCGGGGGTGAGCCGCGCGGCCGAGTGGACCTGGAGCCGGCCGATGCGGCCCGGCGGGGCGAGGTCGCCGCGGTCGTCGACGATGCGCAGGGTGACGCCGTGCGCGGGCGAGCCGGAGGCGACGAAGGTGACACGGTCGGCGTCCGGGGTGTCCTCGCCGGCCCGGACCAGGTCGCCGCCGAGGCTGTTCCTGAGCAGGCGGTGCACGGTGCCCGGCCGGTCCAGCCGGCCGTGGGTGACGGCCGTGACCGTCTCGGCCATGCCCCACACCGGGGCGATGTGCTCCTCGCGCACGCCGTACGGGGCCGTCGCGTCGAGGAAGCGGCGCAGCACCGGCAGCACGACCCGCTCGCCCCCGCACACCAGCGACTTGAGGCCGCTCAGGTCCCAGGAGCGGTCGGCCCGCTCGGCGAGCGCGTCCGAGACCAGCCGGTAGGCGAACGTCGGTGCCCAGCCGTGTTGCGCCCGGTGTTCGTGGAGGAGGTCGAGCCAGCGCAGCGGGTCGGCGAGCACGCGTTCGGTGGGTGCGTGGACGTTGGTGCAGCCGGTGAAGACCGCGAGCAGGTGGTAGAGCAGGAAGGCGCCGCTGTGGTCGACGGGCAGCCAGTTCACCATCGTGTCGTCCGGCCGCACGTCCAGGACCCGCCGGCTGCTCGCCGCGAAGTCCGCGAGCCCGGCGTGCGTCAGCCGGGCGGCCTTCGGGACGCCGGTGCTGCCGGAGGACAGCATCAGCAGGGCCGTGTCGGACGGGTCCGGCTCGACGAGGTCGTCCGCGGGCGGCGCCGCGAGACACTCTCGCGCCAGGGCGACCCGCATGGCGGGCGTGGCGTGGGCGAGGGCAGCCGCGCCGGGTGCGTCGGTCAGGACCAGCCGCTGGTCGAGCAACGCGCAGGCCTGCCGCAGGCGTTCGAAGGCCGGGGAGCCCGGCGCGGGGTGCTCGGCGATGGCCACGGGTAAGGCACCGCCGAGCACACAGGCCCAGAAGGCGGGGAAGAACTCGGCCAGTGGCAGCCCGCACAGCACCACCGTGTCGCCGCGCCGCAGTCCGTGCGCCCGCAGGCCGGTGAGCATACGGCGGGCCGCGTCCAGCAGTTCGGGATACGACCGTGAGCTCGTCGTGCCGTCGGCGGCGAGGGTGACGACGGCTGAGCCGGGAGCGGACCGGGAAGCGCCCAGCAGCGCCCGCACGGCGTCGACCGGATCGCCCTCCGTGCGTTCGGGCTCAGGACCCCGGCAACTGGCTTGCCCCCGTGGACGTTCCATGCGCGTCTTCTCCCTTTTCTTCGCTGGCTGGCGAATGATCTGAGCGGTTCTCGCCGACGGGCGAGTGGTTCTCGCCGGCGGACGGGTGGTCGCCACCGGTGGGTAGGCGGTTGTCGCCGGTGGGTGGGTGGTTCTCAGCGGCGGGCGAGTGGGTGTCGCCGCCGGCCGGGCCCGGCCTGCCCGTGCCGCGCCGGCCCGCCGTGAGCAGCAGCAGCGCCAGCGCCCCGCACACCGCCGCCCCATGGAAGACGCCCACGACGGCCAGGGCGGGCAGGACCTCCAGGGCGGCTGCCGCGGCCATCGTGCCCAGGGCGAATCCGGACTGCTCGGCGGTGGCGGACAGGCCGAACAGGCGGCTGCGCTGCCGGTCGGGGGCCGCCTGGAGGCGCGAGGTGTAGACGATCTCGGTCCAGCCGTCCGCGAACCCCGCCGCCACGGCCGCCGCCATCAGGGCCGGGGCGGGCAGCCCGGTGAACGCGGCCACGAAACAGAACGACATCGCGCAGGTGCCCACCGCGAACGCGCGCTCGCCCCAGGACGTGCCGTGCGACCGGCGTTTGAGGACCTGGTGGGCGAGCAGGGTGCCCACGGCCCACGCCGACCAGAACCGGGTCATGAACACCGCCGGACCGGACGGTTCGGCCGCGTGCGCCGCCAGCGGCAGCGCGACGTTGTGCGACGCGGACGCCAGCGCGTCCAGACCCCGCAGCGCGATCATGCCGAGCAACGCTCCGGCGAGGCCCGCCACCCGGAGCCGCAGCCGCCCGCGACGGGCCCCCGAGGAGCCGGTGCCGCCCTGCTCCGGGAGCTCCTCGGGCGGGTCGCCCACCGGGTCGTCGTCCGTGCGCGGCCGGAGCACCAGCACGGCCGCGGCCGACACCGCGAAGCTCGCGGCGTTCACGGCGAACGCGACACCGAAACCGCCGAGGGCGATCACCGGCGCGGCCGACGCGAAACCCAGCACCGTGGCGACGGAACGGGCCGTGACCAGCACGCCGTTCGCCCGGGCGCGGCTGTCCTGCCCGACCATGACCGGCACCGCGCTGCGCAGGGCGACGTTGAAGAACGTGTTGCCCGCGCCCAGCACGACCACCGCCCCGAGCAGCACCCACAGCGGCGTGTCCGACGCCTGGAGCGCGAGCGCGACCATGGCGAGGGTCTGGGCGAGGTCCGTGACCACCATGACGGTCCGGCGCGTGACCCTTGCGGTCAGCGCCCCGGCGGCCAGGCCCGCCGTGACACCGGACAGCAGCCGTACCGCCATCACGATGCCCACGCCCAGGGCGGTGCCCGTGACCTCGTACGAGAACAGGCTGAGCGCGATGAGATTCAGATAGGTCCCGTACGCCGACACGGCATGCGCGACCACCACGGCACGAAACCGCCACTCCACCCCCGTCACCGGACTCCTCAACCTGGTTGGGCCAGGGTCGGCCGCTCGGCGCTTTTCACCGCAGCGTAACCCGACGGGGAAAAGTGAACGGGCTCTTGTGCGTTATTCGATGATCAGAGCGACGGACGCGGCACGTCCGCTTGTGCCGATCGTCCCGAGGACCGTCGCGTCACCCGCTCCAGGTGCTGTGCGAACACCTCACGCGAGTCCGGCGTGAGCGAGCGCAGGGCGACCAGGGCCGTGATGACCACGTCGCACAGCTCCGACTGCACGTCGTCCCAGGTGTGGGTGACGCCCTTGCGCGGGTTCTGGCCGGTCGCGCCGATCACCGCCTCGGCGACCTCCCCGACCTCCTCGGACAGCTTCAGGATGCGCAGCAGCACGCCCTCGCGGCCCTCGATCGGGCGGTGGGAGCCGAGCCACTCCCAGAGAGTCTCGACGGCGGCCCACAGGTCGGGAGAGGGCGGGGCCTGCGGTGTGTGATCGTTCATGGGGCGGCAGCCTGCCACGGGGGTCTGACAGCGAGGCGCCGCCGACGGCTACTCCATGAACTCCTCTTCGAACAGCGGGTCCTGCTCGCCTTCCTTGGCCTTCCGCAGCCGCCGGGCGCGCGCCCCCACCACCAGCGCCGTCCCCGCCGCCGTCGCCGCGAACGCCGCCGGAATCATCCAGCCCCGGTTCACCGCGTGCCCGAGCGCGTGGTCCAGGGAGAGCCTTCCCGGGCCGGTGACGGCCAGGCCGGCGGCCGTGAGGCCCAGCGTCGCCGCGTACTCGTAGCCGCCGCTCTGGTTGAAGAAGCCGTTCGGCGTGTGCACCGCCGCCGCGCCCGCCATCGCACCGGCCGCCGCGGCACCGGCCGCCGGTGTGGCCAGGCCCAGGGCCAGCAGCGCGCCGCCGCCGGTCTCCGCGAGGCCCGCCGCCGTCGCGCTCGCCTTGCCGGGGGCGTAGCCGACGGACTCCATGAACTGGCCGGTCCCCTCGATGCCGTGCCCGCCGAACCAGCCGAACAGCTTCTGTGTGCCGTGCGCGGCCAGCACACCGCCCGTCCCCAGCCGAAGCAGCAGCAGGCCCAGATCACGTCGGTCGTAACGCCTCACGTCGTCTCCCGGAGCAGACAGCAGGAACAGAGGAACACTCCCCGTCGCGTTTCCACCGTCGCACTCCTGACACCCCCGGACCCGCCCGGGACGCCGTTCGGGTGGCACGGGTGGCGTGGCGAGGTGGCCGGTACGAGGCTGACTGGCATGACGATTCAGACCACGCGTCTCAGCGATCCGGCCGTCCGCGCCTTCGTGACCGCCGTGAACAACCACGACCGCGAGGGTTTCATGGCGCTCCTCGCGCCGGGCGCGACCATGGCGGACGACGGCTCCGACCGCGACCTCGCCGACTGGGTCGACCGGGAGATCTTCTCCTCCCACGGCCACCTGGAGGTCGACAACGAGTCCAACGGCGGCCGCGCCCTCCTCGCCCGCTACAGCAACGACACCTGGGGCGAGATGCGCACCCGGTGGAGCTTCACCGTGGACGACGACGGCCGGATCTCCCGCTTCGAGACCGGGCAGGCCTGAAAAACCCACCCCGCCGGGAGGCTTGCGTTCGAGTGCACTCCAACTCCTAGCCTCCCGGACATGGAAACCACACGGCAGCTCGGACGCAGCGGCATCGAGGTGAGCGCCCTCGGCTTCGGCTGCTGGGCGATCGGCGGCGAATGGCAGGACACGGACGGGCAGCCGCTCGGCTGGGGCAAGGTCGACGACGAGGAGTCGGTACGGGCCGTGCGGCGCGCCCTCGACCTGGGCGTCACCTTCTTCGACACCGCCGACACCTACGGCGCCGGACACAGCGAACGCGTGCTCGGCCGGGCCCTCGGCAAGCGCAGGGACGATGTCGTCGTCGCCACCAAGTGGGGCAACGTGTTCGACGAGGACACCCGGACCCGCACCGGCGGCGACGCCTCCCCGGCCTACCTGCGCCGCGCCCTGACCGCGTCCCTGGACCGGCTCGGCACCGACTACGTCGATCTCTACCAGTTCCATCTCTCCGACGCGGACCCCGAGCAGGCCGCCCTGCTCCGGGACGCGTGCGAGGAGCTGGTCCGCGAGGGGCTGATACGGGCCTACGCGTGGAGCACCGACGACCCCGCACGCGCCGCCGTGTTCGCCGAAGGGCCGCACTGCGCCGCCGTCCAGCACACCCTCAACGTCCTCCAGGACGCCCCCGCGATGATCCGGCTGTGCGAGGAGGCGGGCCTCGCGAGCATCAACCGCAGTCCGCTGGCCATGGGGCTGCTCACCGGCAAGCGCCGGGACGGGCAGCCGTTGGAGGCCGGGGACATCCGCAGCAGGCCCCCGGCCTGGCTGCAGGGTTTCGGTGACGGGTCCGGCGCCGACCCGGAGTGGCTCGCCCGCGTCGATGCCCTCAGGGACGTCCTCACCAGCGAGGGCCGAACGCTCGGCCAGGGCGCCCTCGCCTGGTTGTGGGCGCGCAGCTCGCGCACGATTCCCATCCCGGGCTTCCGCTCGGTCGCCCAGGCGGAGGAGAACGCGGCGGCGCTGGAGAAGGGGGCACTGACCGGCGCACAGCTGGCCGAGGTGGACCGGCTGCTCGGGCGGTGACCCTTGCGGGCCGGCCCTTGAACGTATGCGGCAGTCGTTCCACGCGCATCGGTGCGCACCCCGCGGTCCCACGCGGGGTCCACCCCCACCCGGTGCCGTGGAACGACTGCCGCGGCCCCCCTGGAAATGTGGCCGGCGGAAGCTCTCAGATGGAAACTCTGCGCTCCAACTGTGAAGCTTTCGTGTAGGAGATTTGAGCATAAGTGCCCGACCGGCCGCAATGGTGCGGAAGTTCATATTCCGCTTGTGCAGGTTGACGGGTTGACGAGTGCGCGCCCCCGGGGGTCAGCCGCGCCCGACGTACGGCATCGTCGTGGCCAGGACGGTCGCGAACTGCACATTCGCCTCCAACGGGAGCTCCGCCATGTGCCGCACGGTGCGGGCCACGTCGGCGACGTCCATCACCGGTTCCGGGGCGACCTCGCCGTTCGCCTGAAGCGCTCCCGCCCGCATACCGGCCGTCATGTCCGTCGCCGCGTTGCCGATGTCGATCTGCCCGACGGCGATGCGGTACGGCCGCCCGTCCAGCGACAGCGACTTGGTCAGGCCGGTCAGCGCGTGCTTGGTCGCGGTGTAGGCCGCCGAGTGCGGACGCGGTGTGTGCGCGGAGATCGAGCCGTTGTTGATGATCCGCCCGCCCTGCGGGTCCTGCTCCTTCATCTGCCGGTACGCCGCCTGCGCGCACAGGAACGCCCCGTTGAGGTTGGTGTCCACCACGTGCCGCCACGCGTCGTAGGGCAGCTCCTCGACCGGCACGCCGCCGGGCCCGAACGTGCCCGCGTTGTTGAACAGCAGGTCGACCCGCCCGAAGCGCTCGACGGTGACGGCGAACAGGGCGGTCACGTCCTCGGGCCGTGAGACGTCCGTCCGTACGGCGAGAGCCGCGCCCTCGGGCACCAGGGCCGCCGTCTCCTCCAGGGTCCCGGCGCGCCGGCCCGCCAGCGCCACCGACCAGCCGGCGCGGAGGAGTTCCACGGCGACCGCGCGCCCGATACCGGATCCCGCCCCGGTCACCACCGCGATCGCATTTTCCTTGGCATTCATGGGCCCGCAGCGTACGGGAGGGCCCGCCATGCGGAACTCATCCGTCCGTCACGCGAGTGCTGTGTACGTGTCAACCAGGTGTCGTCCCCGGCCACTCCAATGCCCCCTGCAGCCATTCGTCAGGGGAGGACCGGATGACACCCGCAGCACACCCGTCCCAGCACGCCCCCGAACTCCGCGCGGCAGCCCGGCACATCGGCCGCCGCCGCTTCCTGACCGCCACCGGCGCCGCCGCCGCGCTGGCCTTCGCGACCAACCTGCCGTCCCCGGGAGTCGCGGCCGCCGCCGAACTCGACGCCGCGCGGATCACCGAGAACCCCTTCACGCTGGGCGTCGCCTCCGGCGACCCGCTGCCCGGCTCGGTCATCCTGTGGACCCGCCTCGCGCCCGCCCCGTTCCAGGCCGACAGCGGACTGCCCGCCGAACGCGTCACCGTCCACTGGGAGCTGGCCCACGACGAGCGGTTCCGCCGCATCGCCCGGCGCGGCACCGCCACCGCGCACCCCGAGTTCCACCACACCGTCCACGTCGAGGCCAGCCACCTGGACGCCGGCCGCGTCTACTACTACCGCTTCCGCGTGGGCCGTTGGGTCAGCCCGACCGGCCGCACCCGCACCGCCCCGGACCCCGGCAGCCGCGTCCCGGAACTCACCCTCGCCGCCGTCTCCTGCCAGGCCTACCACGACGGCTACTACACGCCGTACGCCCATCTCGCCGCCGACGACGTCGACCTCGTCTTCCACCTCGGCGACTACCTCTACGAGTACGCCGTCAACTCCGCCGGCGGCCAGCGCAACTACACCGACCGCACGCTGCCCGGCCTCTTCAACCGCGAGACGCTGACCCTGGAGGACTACCGCCTGCGGTACGCCCTGTACAAGTCCGACCCCGACCTCGTCGCCGCGCACGCCGCGCACCCCTTCGTCGTCACCTGGGACGACCACGAGACCGAGAACAACTACGCCGACGACATCCCCGAGAACAGCGTCCCGCCGGAGGAGTTCCTGCTGCGCCGCGCCTCCGCCTACCGCGCCTACTGGGAGAACCAGCCGCTGCGGCAGCCGCAGCGCCCCGCCGGACCGGACATGCGGCTCTACCGCCGCCTGCACTGGGGCCGGCTCGCCCAGTTCGACGTCCTGGACACCCGTCAGTACCGCTCCGACCAGGCCTACGGCGACAAGGCGCACGTGCCCGGCCCCGAGTCCGACGACCCGGCGCGCACCATGACCGGCGCGACGCAGGAACGGTGGCTGCTCGACGGCTGGCGCTCCTCACGGGCGCTGTGGAACGTCGTACCGCAGCAGGTCCTGTTCGCCCGGCGGCACATGGACGCCACCACCCCGTCGCGAGTGTCGATGGACGCGTGGGACGGCTACAGCGCCTCACGCCGGCGCGTCCTCGACGGGGCGAAGGCCGCCGGTGTCGAGAACCTGATGGTCCTCAGCGGCGACGTGCACTCGGCGTACGCCTTCGACATCAAGGACGACTTCGACGACCGGTCCTCCGTCACCCTCGGCACCGAGATCGTGGCGACGTCGATCTCCAGCGGCCGGGACGGCGCCGACAAGCCCGCCACCTGGGACACCTACATGGGCGCCAACCCGCACCTGAAGTTCTTCAACGGGCGGCGCGGCTACGTCACCGTCGCCCTGGGACAGCAGTCGGCGCGGGCGGACTTCAAGACCGTGCCGTACGTCACCCGGCAGGGGGCGCCGGTCACGACGGCCGCGTCCTTCGTGACTCAGGTGGGGGAGCAGGGGCTCAAGCCGGCGTGAGCTCGGCCGTGAGGTCCTCGTCCGGGGTCTCGCCCGGGTAGCGGACGCCGACGCGGTCCCGGATCGCGTCGAGCGTCCGCATCACGGCGAGCGTGCCGTCGAGCGGGACGAGCGGGGACTGGGTCTCACCGGCGCGCACGGCGCGCATCACCTCGGCCGCCTCGTGACGGAGGCTGTTGCGGGGCCCGTCCGCCGGGTCGGCCGTGAACTCCTCGGGGTCACGGCCGTCCCGGTGGAGCACGAAGCGGTCCGGGAAGAAGAAGCCGTGCGGGATGTCGATACGGCCCTGCGAGCCGGTGACCGAGGCGGAGGTCGCCGTGCCACCGACGATGGAGCAGTGCACCGAGGCGAGAGCGCCGCTCTCCCAGGAGAGCAGTGCTCCCGTCTGGAGATCGACGCCCTCCTCGGAGAGCACCGCTCTCGCCGCGATGTCCGACGGCTCCCCGAGCAGCAGCTGCGCGAACGACACCGGGTACACGCCGAGATCGAGCAGCGCGCCCCCGCCCAGCTCCGGGTTCCGCAGCCGGTGCGAGGGCGGGAAGGGCCCGGCCAGCCCGAAGTCAGCCTGGATCGTGCGCACTTCACCGATCGCCCCGTCGTCGACCAGCGACTTCAGCCGCCGCACCAGCGGATTGCAGTACATCCACATCGCCTCCATCAGGAAGCGCCCGTGCTCCCGCGCCAGCGCGACGAGTTCCGCCGCCTCACGCACGTTCAGCGTGAACGGCTTCTCGCACAGCACGTTGCGCCCGGCCGCCAGACACAGACCGGCGGCGGTCCGGTGCGCCGTGTGCGGCGTGGCGACGTAGACGACATCGATGTCCTCGTCCCGCGCGAGCGCGTTCCAGTCGCCGTACGCCCGCGGGATCCCGAACCGTTCGGCGAACGTCTTCGCGGACGCCTCCGACCGGGACGCCACCGCCACGACCTCCGCGTCCGGCAGGTCGATCAGATCCGCGGTGAACGCGCCCGCTATCCCGCCGGTCGCCAGGATCCCCCACCGCACCGTGTCCGCCGTCATCGCGCCCCGCCTTCACCTCGTGACCCCGAGCAGTCCGTACGAGCTGAGAGCATAGGTGGCGATCGACTCGAAAAGGGAGGGACTCATGCCCGAGGGTGGGGCGTCCATATCGAACACCACGCCGGGGGCCGCAGCCGGGACGGAGCGGCCCGACCTCACACCGCACCGCCGCACCGGGCTCCTCGTCACCTTCCTCCTCGGAAGCCTGACCGCCGTACCTCCGCTGGCGATGGACATGTACCTCCCGGCCCTGCCGGAGGTCACGCGTTCCCTGCGGTCGCCCGCCGCGACCGTTCAGCTCACCCTCACCACCTGCCTGGCCGGCATGGCGCTCGGCCAGCTCGTGGTCGGGCCGATGAGCGACCGGTGGGGCCGCCGTCGCCCGCTGCTCGCCGGGCTCGGCGTCTTCGTCGTCGCCACCGTCCTGTGCGCGCTCGCGCCCACCGTCGAACTCCTCGTCGCCTTCCGGCTGGCGCAGGGCCTCGCGGGCGCGGCCGCGATCGTCATCGCCCGGGCCGTCGTCCGCGACCTGTACGACGGCATGGCCATGGCCCGCTTCTTCTCCACCCTCATGCTGATCTCCGGGGTCGCCCCGGTCGTGGCGCCGCTCATCGGCGGGCAGGTCCTGCGCGTGACGGACTGGCGGGGCGTGTTCGTCGTCCTCACGGTCATCGGCATCCTGATCGGGGTCCTGGTCTGGACGAGGCTGCCCGAGACCCTGCCGCCCGCGCAGCGCCACAGCGGCGGCGTCGGGGAGGCCCTGCGCGCGATGCGCGGCCTGCTCGCCGACCGCTCCTTCGCCGGCTACACCCTCACCGGCGGCTTCGCCTTCGCCGCCCTGTTCGCCTACATCTCGGCGTCCCCGTTCGTCATCCAGGAGATCTACGGCGCCTCCCCGCAGACGTTCAGCCTGCTGTTCGGCGTCAACTCGGTCGGGCTGGTCCTCGTCGGCCAGATCAACGGCAAGGTGCTCGTCGGCCGGGTCAGCCTGGACCGCGTCCTGGGGATCGGCCTGTCGATCGTCCTCACCGCCGCGACCGCGCTGCTGTTGATGTCCCTCGGCGTGTTCGGCGAGGTCCCTCTCGCGCCCGTCGCCGTCGCGCTGTTCGTCCTGATGTCCGCGATGGGCATCACCCTGCCCAACACCCAGGCCCTCGCCCTGATGCGCACCAAGCACGCCGCCGGCTCGGCGTCCGCCCTGCTCGGCACGTCGTCCTTCCTCATCGGCGCGATCGCCTCCCCGCTCGTCGGCGTCGCCGGGGAGGACACGGCCGTCCCGATGGCCGTCGTCCAACTGGCCGCCGCCCTGGTGGCACTGGCCTGCTTCGTGGGAATGTGCCGACCCTGGAAGACGGACGGGAAGACGGACAGCAGGCGCGTGAACGCGGAGGGAGCAGACAGCTGAGCGCACCAAGACTGCGCGACGGCACGCCGGAACGGGCCGGACTCGACCCCGGGGAACTGCGTCACCTGGTCCGGGAGGTCCACGTCCTCACCACCGGGCAGCGCCCCTGGGCGTCGGGCGCGGTCGTGGTCGTCGGACGCGGCCCGGTGATCGCGGTGGAGGAGGCGGCGGGCTGGGCCGTGCGGTACTCGGCCTACGACGAGGACACCGACGCCGGTGTGGAACTGCCTGCCGAGGACCGCGTCCCGATGACCGTCGGCACTCCCTTCGACCTGGCGTCCCTGACCAAACTGTTCACAGCCGTGGCCGCCGTGCAGCAGATCGAGCGCGGCACCCTGGGCATCGACGCGCGGGTGGGGGCGTACCTGCCCGACTTCACGGCCGCCGCCCGGCACGGCATCACCGTACGGCAGCTGCTCACCCACACCTCCGGGCTGCGGCCCGAACTCCCGCTGTACGACTGCGCCGACGACGCCGGGCGGCTGGCGGCACTGCGGGCGGAGGCGCCGGTCGCGGTGCCGGGCACGTACCGCTACTCCGACCTGAACATGCTGCTCCTCCAGCACGTCCTGGAACGCATCACCGGCCGCACGCTCGACGTCCTCTTCCACGACGGCATCACCCGGCCGCTGGGCATGACGGCGACGGAGTTCGGGCCGTGCCCCGGGGCGGCGGCGACGGAGGACCAGCGGCGGCCGTGGGCCAAGGCGGACCGGGGGATGCTGCGGGGCGAGGTGCACGACGAGAACGCCTGGGCGCTGGGCGGTGTGGCGGGCCACGCGGGCCTGTTCTCCACCGGCCGGGACCTCGCGGTGTTCTGCCGCGCCCTCCTCGCCGGCGGCTCCTACGGCCCCGCCCGCATCCTCGGCCCCGACTTCGTCGACCTCCTCTTCACCCCGCCGGGCCTGGGCTTCTCCCTCGACCAGCCGTGGTTCATGGGCGACCTGGCGGGTCGCGGCGCGGCGGGCCACACGGGCTTCACGGGCACGTCCCTCGTCCTCGACCCGGCGACGGACACCTTCCTCATCCTCCTCACCAACGCGGTCCACCCACGCCGCCGCCGTCCGGACAGCGCGCCGAGGGCGGCGGCGGGGTCGCGGGTGGCTCGGGCGGTGCGGGGGATGTGAGAGGGGGAGCGATGATGTGCGGGGTGGTCATGAGGGGCCGGGCGCGAGCGCCGCTCTCCTGAAGCGGGTGTCGCAGGTTGGAATTCTGCCGGGGGCACCAGCGCACAGGCCGTCTGCGGATATCCGTAGACGGTCAGGGAGCAGCGGAGTCGCGCCGCGCCTGCCGGAATTCCTCGTAGAGCCGTTCACCGGTCGCACATACGCCGACGGCCTTGCCCTCTTCGTTCACGGCCCGGCACGCTGGGCATGCCGGGCAATGCTGCAGCATGCGCAGGTACGCGGCACGCTCGGGACCGCTCGGGCACTGATGGTCCCCGTTCTCGTAGTGGTCGCAGAGGACGCGGACGGATCGGGCGAGGCGTTGCGCGTGTGCGATGTGGGCGGACAGGTGGCGGCCAGGTTCGGAACTCAGCCGCAGGCGGGCTTCCCCAACGCAGAAGAGCGCACAGGCCCGGGGCACTGTGTCCTCGGGCAGGGCCAGCGCGGCCGTCTCGACCTCGGGGACAGCCACCATGATGTGACCACGCAGTTGGAGCGTGAGCGTCTCCAGCTCCTCGGACGAGAGCGACCCGGCGTTCCGTGCAAGGAGACGGTCCGCACAAGAGCGCATCGTTTCCAGGTCCAGCGGTACAGCCTTTGTGGCGGTCGCCCTCACGACTCGTCCTCCTCGTCCGCGCAGCCGCCCACCATCACGAGCGCCAGCACGTCGGCCGGCCTGCACAGGTGACCTGGCCGGGTCATGGGCAGCGCCCAGTACGAGGCCTGCGTGTGCACGTCCGACTCGGTTTGGTCGGCGCGCGGCACCCCCGGGTAGGTGCCCTCGCCCAGGCACTCCGCAGCCGGCGTGCCCCAGGTCTTGGCGGTGCCGTGCGGTACGAGAGCGTAGTAACGGCGGAATCCAGGGTCGTGGATGACCGGGCCATCGCCGAGAAGCAGTGCGAGCTGATCGCTCATCGTGGAGGAGTCGTAGCCGCTGAAGGCTCGATGCACGATCCGGTCAGAAAGACGGACGGCCTCGAAAATCTTCCCCAGCGGGATGAGCGCGAGCCTCGCGGCACTGCTCCACTCTCGGCGGACTGTGTCCGGTGAAGGGTGGGCGGATGCCAGCCACCTTTCAACCGTCCCGCACAGGGGCGGACTCACCACGGAAGTCCGGCGCGCTACGCGGGCCGTACTCTCTGCCATGTCGACCTGCTCTCTCAGGTTGGCCACGCCCGGAGCCGTATCAACAGCCGCCGGGGCCTCGAGTCCACACCAGGATCTTGTGACTCTTCGTGTCGGCTCGATACCGCTCAGGTAATCTCACGGTGGGATGACTTTCCATCCCGTTGTGGATACCGGGGGCCGTGCATGGGGATCACGCTGGAGCCGATCGAGCTGCCTGACTGGGCCTGGGAACGCGCCGAGGTGCGTCAGGCCCTGCGCAAGCGAGACATCGGCGCGGTGTTCCGCCACGTACAGCAGTACGCCGGAGCCAGCCAGGCCCGCATCGCCACCGCAGTAGGAATGACACAGGCACGCGTCAACGAGATCATCAACGGCCACCGCGAAGTCTCAACACTGGACGTCTACGAACGGATCGCTGACGGCCTTCACATGCCCGACGACGCCCGTCACCTGCTCGGGCTGGCCGCTGGCAGCGAAAAGCGGTCAAGTGGTGCGGCGTTCGACCTCGCGGCGTTCCCCGAAGTCGTCCGCGTATACGCGACCCAGAACTCTGCAGCCGAGGAGATCCGACAGCAAGCGCGCGAGGCACAGGAGCTGGACGTCCTCGCCGTGCGCGGACTCGGCCTGATCGGTCTCAACGAGAGCCTCCTGCGCACCAGCCTGCTGCGCGAGCAGGGCGGAAACAGCCTCCGCGTCCGGGTGGCCCTCGTGGATCCGGACAGTCCTGCCCTCACTCGTCGTGCGGCCGAGATCGGTGAGTCCGCTGAGTCCCTCGCCGGAGGCGTGCGACTCGCAGAGGCACGGCTGCGCGAGCTGGCGGACACATGCGACATCGCGGTATGGCGCTACCGCATGCTGCCCACCTGGCGGCTCATCCGCACAGACTCCACCCTCTTCGTCGGCGCCTTCGACGCAGGCTGGGAAGGCCACGAGTCGGCAACGTACAAGGTGATGGAAACTCCGCACGGCCCACTGTTCCGGGGCTTTCGCAGGATGTTCGAGGCCGTCATCGAAGGCGCACAACGCACGGTCTGAAGAAAGGGAAACCGCTCATGATCGAGGCGGAGCTGAAGGCCCGCGTGCACGCACCCGAGTCAGTCGCGCAGCAGCTCGACAAACTGGCGACGGCGCGCGTCGAGGTGTACCGAGACACCTACTACGACCGCCCCGATGGCTCCCTGGACAAGACCGGCGAAGAACTACGCGTACGCACGGTGCACGGCACGGACGGAACCCGCACAGTCCTCACGTACAAGAGTGCCGCAGTCGACGAGGCCTCCGGATCCAAACCCGAGTACGAGACCCACGTCGAGGACGCCGAGGCTACACACGCCATCCTGCGAGGCCTCGGGTACGTTCCGTTCATCGCCTTCGAAAAGCACTGCCGGAACTACGACTTCGAAGCCCACGGTCGCAAGATGCTCGCAACCCTCGTCCGCGTCCCCGAGATCGACGGCACATTCCTCGAAGTCGAAACACTCGTCGACGATGACGACTTGACCTCCGCGCTGGACGACATCCGCTTCGTCCTCACTGATCTCGGCATCAGCCCCGAGGACCTGACACGCGAGACATACACCGGAGCCGTCGCAGCGCAACGCCGCTGACGGCACTCCAGGCCGGTTGCCAAGGAACCTTGGACCAAATTATGAGCGTGACACCGCTGCTCGACCACGCTCAGCCCCACTGGCACCGTCCCCGCCCCATCCATGACAGCAGTCGCAGACAGAGGCCCGAGGGCCGAACTGTCAACCATCACCCGTGACCGGATAAGCCCCACACCACAGTGTCTAGTCCCAGGTGATGTTTGACGTTCTGGTCCCAGCTGATGCTTGACGGTGGGCCTAGACAACATCGGAAATCTTGTAGGGCTTGTCCGCCTTCACATGGCGGACGGGAATGTCGGTGGTGCGCTGGATGACGCGGACCTGGCCGTCCAGCTCCACCGTGAGGGTCGCCTCCGCCACGTGCACGGTGATGGTCCGGCCTGCGTACGGGCGGCCGAGGGAAACTCTCTGCCGGCAGACCATGACGGTGCCCACCGCGCTGACTCGCCGCTGCACCCGCACCGGCTCCACCCGGGGCCGGGGCGGCGGGCCCGCGGGCCGCAGGCCCTGCAACCGCTGCACCTCCTCGCTGGTGAGCGGGTTGGGCCGCACCCGCAGCTCCAGCCCAAAGCCGCTCCGCCGACCTAAGTAACCGAGGTGATGGACTACTAACAGGCCACTTCATTCCGAGATTTCACAACAACAGATGACCGTGGCCGCGATCGTGGTTAAGGGCATCTGATCCTGTCTCACCCTGACGCCACCCTCAACCGTGGTAGCGAGGCTGGACGGACAAGTACCTACCTTCCCGAGCTTCAGGCCCTGATCGACGTGGTTACCACCGAGCACGGGCTTGATCTCTACTGCCGGGATTTAACGACGGTAGTTGTAGGAGGTTCAACGAGGTTGTGGAGTTGCGAGATTTGAGCTACCGCGCTTACCTGGATGTGGGTGGTTAACCTCGACCCTACAGAGGGGCTCACACCGCCCACGGGGCCTGCGCCATCTAATCGGGCGCTCGCCCGTAGCCGCCATTTACGCTGCTCCGTCAGCACATCGGCGCTGCCGTCACCCATCAAACGAAGCGGGAATCGGCCCTGGCGTCATCCGACACTCACTAAGACCGAGCAAGAGGGAGGCGTGGACGATGGCTTTTAGGAAAGTCCGCGTGACGCTGCACAGTATCTTCAATGACAACACAGGAGACGACCCAGGGAGCGAGCTGGAGATCTTCGGGCGCTGGGATGTCAACCGCCTCAAGTTCGACCCTGACATCGCCGAGGTTGTTTCCCTCGAGCACCATAACCTCTGGAACAGGACGGGCGATAATTCTAAGCCCATCGAAGAGGGAGATGCGCACATAATCGAGTCTTCCGTCGACGTAGATCTTTTCGACGGGGAATTCCTGCAAATCGTCGGGCACGTGAGCGAGCAGGATGATTTCGGACCGAACGACGTCCTCGGCAGCTTCGAGAAAAGGCTGAATCTCAACGAGGTTACGACCGGGCTGGTGCAAATCCCGCAATTCAATGAGAGCAACCAGAGAGTCAACGTAAAGATGTCGACGCGAGTACTGGAGTCAGCCTAGCCTCGACCTTTCATGACGGTCCGCCAGCTCCGTCGGCGGACCGTTTTCGTGCCGTGGACGAAGGCTGTGCAGGCCCAGGGCCCGAATGTCG
>NZ_JBITJK010000056.1:0-52602 GCF_044459945.1 Streptomyces sp. NPDC050164 | reverse complement strand
TAGGTGTCGCAATCCACACCGAAACCAGGGGCCCTCACCCCGTTCAAGGACCACTCAAGGCGTGTCGCCCGTCACCAACGCCCCGGGACAGCACACCTAGACCCGTGACCGATGCGCCACGTACGCCAGCGTGCCCAGCACCAGCCGGGCCTCCGGTGGCCGGGACGCCGAGTCCAGGGCGGGGGAGCGCAGCCAGCGCACGGGGCCGAGGCCGCCGCGGTCGGA
The DNA here is from genome assembly GCF_044459945.1 of Streptomyces sp. NPDC050164. NCBI lineage: Bacteria > Bacillati > Actinomycetota > Actinomycetes > Kitasatosporales > Streptomycetaceae > Streptomyces > Streptomyces sp. NPDC050164. The sequence goes on along the minus strand of NZ_JBITJK010000056.1, from coordinate 52,377 downwards.
GGGCGGTGCCGTGATGTGCGCGCCGGGGCCGAGGCCGCCGAGGTCGAGGGCGGCCGGGTCGTCCCAGCCCATGCGGTAGAGCAGGCCGGGCAGGTCGGCGGCGGCGCCCGGGGCGACGAAGAAGTGGGCGCGGCCGTCCGGGGTCGCGGCGACCGGGCCGACGGGCAGGCCCATGCGCTCCAGCCGGGCCAGCGCGCGGCAGCCGGCGGGCTCGGCCACCTCGATGACGTCGAACGCCCTGCCCACCGGCAGCATCACCGAGGCGCCGGGGAACTCGCCCCAGGTCTCGGTCACCTCGTCCAGCGTCGCCCCGGCGGGGATCACCGGCGCGAAGTCCAGCGGATGCGCGCCCGGCGCCGGGCAGTCACGGCGGCCGCAGGAGCAGGTGCCCGCCGCGGCCCGGGCGCCGGGCACCACGTCCCAGCCCCACAGGCCGGTGTACTCGGCCACGGCGGTGCCGTCCGACGTGCGGCCGCGGCGGCGTGAGCCGGACCGGATGTCGCGCATGCCCCGGCTGATGCCGATCGTGAAGCCCATGCCCCCTCCAACGGGTCCGACGTCCGGTAGTTACGTAGCGGACGCGAGATGTGACTCTCTGTTCCCGCCTTCCCGGGGACGATCGGTTCACTCGGCGCCCGGAAGTGCCCAGGGTGGTGTGTTCGACGACACGCGCCCCTGAGTGCATCGCTGCACCCGCTCCTGGTTGTCCTGTGTCAAGTGAATCGCGGTAACGCGTGCATGAGTTCATTCGTTGGGGTGGCGAATGGTGGCGTTTCCGTGTGAGCCGTGGCTGGACGGGTGATCGTAGGATTACTTTGTGTGCACGAGTCCTGGGGGCGCATGCACTTGTGGATATGCCGGAGGCAAGTCGGCATTCCGTTCGAAGGGTGACAAGGACCGGACGGACGACGGTACGAACCGGCATGCTGATAGGGCTTGGCGCACTCGGCGACAAGTGGTCTCAGGGATGGGGGCGTTCCAGTGAGCGGCAACGGCGGAAGCGGGACGAACGCTGCAAACGCGACGCACGCTGACAAGCGCCCGAACGAGCTGCTCACCTCCTGGTTCGTGCGCAGCGGCTGGTCCAAGGGCGAGCTCGCCCGCCAGGTCAACCGCCGGGCGCGCCAGCTGGGCGCCAACCACATCTCCACGGACACCTCACGCGTGCGCCGCTGGCTCGACGGCGAGAACCCCCGCGAGCCGATCCCCAAGATCCTGTCCGAGCTGTTCTCGGAGCGCTTCGGCGTCGTCGTCTCCGTCGAGGACCTGGGGCTGCGCACCGCGCGCCAGTCCCCCTCCACGACCGGCGTCGACCTGCCCTGGACGGGCCCGCAGACCGTGGCCCTGCTCAGTGAGTTCTCGCGCAGCGACCTGATGCTGGCGCGGCGCGGCTTCCTCGGGAGCTCGCTGGTCCTGTCTGCGGGCCCGGCCCTCATCGAGCCCATGCAGCGCTGGCTCGTCCCCTCGCCCCCGGCCCCGCGGTCGGAGCCCGAGCCCGCGACCGGCCCCTCCGGCCGGGCCCGCGGCCGGCTCTCCAAGCCGGAGCTGGACCTGCTGGAGTCCACGACCGTGATGTTCCGGCAGTGGGACGCCCAGTGCGGCGGCGGCCTGCGCCGCAAGGCGGTCGTCGGGCAGCTGCACGAGGTGACGGACCTGCTCCAGGAGCCCCAGCCCGAGGCCACCACCCGGCGCCTGTTCAAGGTCGCCGCCGAACTCGCCGAGCTGGCCGGCTGGATGTCGTACGACATCGGGCTCCAGCCGACCGCCCAGAAGTACTTCGTCCTCGCGCTGCACGCCGCGAAGGAGGCCGGTGACCGGCCCCTCGGTTCGTACGTGCTGTCCAGCATGAGCCGGCAGATGATCCACCTCGGCCGGCCAGACGACGCGCTGGAGCTGATCCATCTCGCGCAGTACGGCAGCCGGGACTGCGCGAGCCCGCGGACCCAGTCGATGCTGTATGCGATGGAGGCCCGCGCCTACGCCAACATGGGCCAGCCCGGCAAGTGCAAGCGGGCGGTCCGGATGGCCGAGGACACCTTCGCCGAGGCCGACGAGTGGGACGAGCCCGACCCCGACTGGATCCGCTTCTTCTCCGAGGCCGAGCTGTACGGCGAGAACTCCCACTCGTACCGCGACCTGGCCTATGTCGCCGGCCGCAGCCCGACGTACGCCTCGCTGGCCGAGCCCCTGATGAAGCGGGCCGTGGAGCTCTTCGCCGAGGACGGCGAGCACCAGCGGTCCTACGCGCTGAACCTGATCGGGATGGCCACGGTGAACCTCCTCCAGCGCGAGCCCGAGCAGTGCACGGTCTTCGCCTCCCAGGCCATGCAGGTCGCCAAGAAGGTCCGCTCCGAGCGGGTCAACACTCGTATCCGAAAGACGGTCGACACGGCCGCGCGCGACTTCGGTGACCTCGGTGAGGTCGTCGACCTCACCGAACGGCTGGCCGCCGAGCTGCCCGAGACGGCCGAGGCGGTCTGAGCCACCACCCGCTAAGACCTGCCCGCACCCCCTGAACCCCGGCCGCGGCCTGCCCTCCCGAACTGCCCGACTCGGCTCCCCCTGCCAGGTCATCGGAAGGCCGACCGCGGCCGGACCCGCTTCCGCGCGGAAGATTGCGTCACGATAACGATCGACGCGCCCACAATCCGGCAGTTCACCGAGGCGTAACACACAGAGCGCCTTCGTCACGGCGGCGAAACAACGAGGGGCTTCCACCGAAACCGCGCTGCGCCAATCTCGTGGCGCATAACCGGCCCACCCCTCATTCCGCTCGAGGCTTCGCCCGCACGGGGCCGTACCAACGACGAGGAGACGCCGATGGCACCAGCCATCACCCTTGCCGCAGAAGCACCCAAGCTGTCTGCCGCCAACACAGGGTTCATGCTCATCTGTTCCGCCCTGGTGATGCTCATGACCCCGGGCCTGGCCTTCTTCTACGGAGGCATGGTCCGCGTCAAGAGCACCCTGAACATGCTGATGATGAGCTTCATCAGCCTCGGGATCGTCACCATCCTGTGGGTGCTGTACGGCTTCTCCATGGCGTTCGGCACCGACTCCGGCAGCCTCATCGGCTGGAACTCCGACTGGGTCGGCCTCGGCAACATCGGCCTGACCGAGCTGTGGCCCGGCTACACCATCCCGGTGTTCGTGTTCCTGGTCTTCCAGCTGATGTTCGCGATCATCACGCCCGCCCTGATCAGCGGTGCTCTCGCCGACCGCGTGAAGTTCAGCGCGTGGGCGCTGTTCATCGCCCTGTGGGCCACGGTCGTCTACTTCCCGGTCGCGCACTGGGTCTGGGGCGCCGGCGGCTGGGCCTTCGAACTGGGTGTGATCGACTTCGCCGGTGGTACGGCGGTCCACATCAACGCCGGTGCCGCCGCGCTCGGCGTGATCCTGGTCATCGGCAAGCGCGTCGGGTTCAAGAGGGACCCGATGCGTCCGCACAGCCTGCCGCTGGTCATGCTCGGCGCAGGGCTCCTGTGGTTCGGCTGGTTCGGCTTCAACGCCGGCTCCTGGCTCGGCAACGACGACGGCGTCGGCGCGCTGATGTTCGTCAACACGCAGGTCGCCACCGCCGCCGCCATGCTGGCCTGGCTCGCCTACGAGAAGATCCGCCACGGCGCGTTCACCACGCTGGGTGCCGCCTCCGGCGCGGTCGCCGGTCTGGTCGCCATCACCCCGGCCGGTGGCGCGGTCACCCCGCTCGGCGCGATCGCCGTCGGCGTCATCGCCGGTGTGCTGTGCGCCATGGCCGTCGGCCTGAAGTACAAGTTCGGCTACGACGACTCTCTCGACGTCGTCGGCGTCCACCTGGTCGGCGGTGTCGTCGGCTCCCTGCTGATCGGATTCTTCGCCAGCGGCAAGGGCCAGTCCGAGGTCGAGGGCCTCTTCTACGGCGGCGGCCTGACCCAGTTCTGGAAGCAGTGCGCCGGTGTCTTCGCGGTGCTCGCCTACTCGCTGATCGTCTCCGCGCTCCTCGCCTTCATCCTCGACAAGACCATGGGTATGCGGGTCACCGAGGACGACGAGGTCGCCGGCATCGACCAGGCCGAGCACGCCGAGACCGCATACGACTTCAGCGGCGCCGGTGGCGGTGCCGCCAAGACCGCCGCCGTCGCGGGCGCCGTGGCCGGCGCCGAGAGCAAGAAGGTGGACGCATGAAGCTCATCACCGCCGTCGTGAAGCCGCACCGGCTCGACGAGATCAAGGAGGCCCTCCAGGCCTTCGGCGTACACGGCCTGACGGTCACCGAGGCCAGCGGCTACGGTCGTCAGCGGGGCCACACCGAGGTCTACCGCGGTGCCGAGTACACCGTCGACCTGGTCCCCAAGATCCGCATCGAGGTCCTGGTCGAGGACGACGACGCCGAGCAGCTGATCGAGGTCGTGGTCAAGGCGGCCCGCACCGGCAAGATCGGTGACGGCAAGGTCTGGTCCATCCCGGTCGACACGGCCGTACGGGTCCGGACCGGCGAGCGCGGCCCCGACGCGCTCTGAGGCAGGCAAACAGAACAGGAGTCGCTGGGTGACGGGTACGGACGTGCAGAAAGAAGCAGAGGACTCGGGACCCAGCGGCTATGCGGCGGCCCGGCTGCGTCTCCTCACCGAGGAGGCGCGGTCCGGGCCGCCGCGCCGTGCGGCCCTGGCCGAACTGACGGACGACTGGCTGACCGGCCTGTTCGCCGCGGGCGCGGAAGGGCTGCGCGGGGCCTCCCTGGTCGCCGTCGGCGGCTACGGACGTGGCGAACTCTCCCCGCGCAGCGACCTCGACCTGCTCCTGCTGCACGACGGCAGCGACCCCAAGGCGGTCGCCGCCCTCGCCGACCGGCTCTGGTACCCGGTGTGGGACCTGGGCCTGGCCCTCGACCACTCCGTCCGGACGCCCGCCGAGGCCCGCAAGACGGCCGGCGAGGACCTCAAGGTGCAGCTCGGCCTGCTGGACGCCCGGCACATCGCCGGTGACCTCGGCCTCACCGCGGGACTGCGCACGGCCGTGCTGGCCGACTGGCGCAACCAGGCGCCCAAACGCCTCCCCGAACTCCAGGAACTGTGCGCCGAACGCGCCGAGCGCCAGGGCGAGTTGCAGTACCTCCTGGAACCCGACCTGAAGGAGGCCCGCGGCGGGCTGCGCGACGCCACCGCCCTGCGCGCCGTCGCCGCCTCCTGGCTCGCCGACGCCCCGCGCGAGGGCCTCGCCGACGCCCGGCGCCGGCTCCTCGACGTACGGGACGCACTGCACCTGACCACCGGTCGGGCGACCGACCGGCTCGCCCTCCAGGAGCAGGACCAGGTGGCCGCCGAGCTCGGCCTGCTCGACGCGGACACGCTGCTGCGGCAGGTGTACGAGGCGGCCCGGCTCGTTTCGTACGCCAGTGACGTCACCTGGCGCGAGGTGGGGCGCGTACTGCGGTCGCGGGCCGTGCGGCCCCGGCTGCGCGCCATGCTGGGCGGCGGCGGGAAACCGACCGCCGAGCGTTCTCCGCTGGCCGAAGGCGTGGTGGAGCAGGACGGCGAGGTGGTGCTCGCCCGTGCCGCACGCCCCGAGCGCGACCCTGTCCTGCCGCTGCGCGCCGCGGCCGCCGCCGCGCAGGCCGGACTCCCGCTCTCCCTGCACGCCGTACGGCGCATGGCGGCCACCGTGCGCCCGGTGCCCACCCCCTGGCCCGCCGAGGCACGCGAACAGCTCGTCACCCTGCTCGGCTCCGGCCGCCCGACCATCGAGGTCTGGGAGGCACTGGAGGCCGAGGGGCTGATCACCCGGCTGCTGCCCGACTGGGAGCGGGTGCGCTGCCGCCCGCAGCGCAACGCCGTGCACCTCTGGACCGTCGACCGGCATCTCATCGAGACCGCCGTACAGGCCTCCGAGTTCACCCGCCGGGTCAGCCGCCCCGACCTGCTGCTGGTCGCCGCGCTGCTGCACGACATCGGCAAGGGCTGGCCCGGCGACCACTCGGTGGCCGGCGAGATCATCGCCAAGGACGTGGCCGCCCGCATCGGCTTCGACCGCCACGACGTGACGGTCATCGCCACCCTCGTACGGCACCACCTGCTGCTCGTCGAGACGGCCACGCGGCGTGACCTGGAGGACCCGGCCACCGTGCGCTCGGTCGCCGAGGCCGTCGGCTCCGAGGGCACCCTGGAACTGCTGCACGCGCTCACGGAGGCCGACGCCCTGGCCACCGGACCGGCCGCCTGGTCGTCCTGGCGCGGCTCGCTCGTCGCCGACCTCGTCAGGCGGGTCGCGGCGGTGCTCGCCGGGGACGCCCCGGCCGACCCGGAGGAGGCCGCGCCGACCGCCGAGCAGGAGCGGCTCGCCATCGAGGCGGTCGCGACGGGCAGCCCGGTCCTCTCCCTGCGGGCACAGACCGAGCCGCCCGCCGGGCAGGAGCCGTCCGGCGACCCGGAGCCGCTGGGTGTGGAGCTGCTCATCGCCGTCCCCGACCAGCCGGGTGTGCTGCCCGCGGTGGCCGGTGTCCTCGCCATGCACAGGCTGACCGTCCGCACGGCGGAGCTGCGGTCCCTGAATCTCCCGGACGGCGTCGACGGCTCCGTCCTGCTGCTGGACTGGCGGGTCGCCGCCGAATACGGCTCCCTGCCGCAGGCCGCCCGCCTCCGCGCCGACCTCGTGCGGGCGCTGGACGGCTCCCTGGACATCGCCGGCCGCCTCGCCGAGCGGGACGCGGCCTATCCGCGCCGCCGAGGCGTGGTCGCGCCCCCGCCGAGGGTGTCGGTCCACCCGGCCGCCTCCCGGCTGGCCACCGTCATCGAGGTCCGCTCCCAGGACGCCCCGGGCCTGCTGTTCCGCATCGGCCGAGCCCTGGAGGACGCGAGCGTACTGGTGCGCAGCGCGCACGTCTCGACGCTCGGTGCCAACGCCGTCGACGCCTTCTACGTGACCGATCCGGAGGGCGCGCCGCTGCCCGGCGACGAGGCCGAGTCGGTGGCGCGGAAGCTGGAAGAGACACTGCGTGGGTGAGGGCGACCCGGCGACTTGTCACGCCGGGATACCCTGGAGGGCGATTCCCCAGTCTGTCTCCGACCCCGAGGACCGCGAGCGCCGTGTTCGATACTCTTTCCGATCGCCTCTCAGCGACCTTCAAGAACCTGCGCGGCAAGGGACGGCTCTCCGAGGCGGACATCGACGCCACGGCGCGCGAGATCCGGATCGCGCTCCTCGAGGCGGACGTGGCGCTGCCGGTCGTCCGCACGTTCATCAAGAACGTCAAGGAGCGCGCGCTCGGTGCCGAGGTCAGCAAGGCGCTGAACCCGGCCCAGCAGGTCCTCAAGATCGTCAACGAGGAACTGGTCACCATCCTCGGCGGCGAGACCCGGCGCCTGCGCTTCGCCAAGCAGCCGCCCACCGTGATCATGCTGGCCGGTCTGCAGGGTGCCGGTAAGACCACCCTCGCGGGCAAGCTCGGCCACTGGCTGAAGGAGCAGGGCCACTCGCCGCTGCTGGTCGCCTGTGACCTCCAGCGCCCGAACGCCGTGAACCAGCTGAGCGTCGTCGCCGAGCGCGCGGGCGTCGGCGTCTACGCGCCCGAGCCGGGCAACGGCGTCGGCGACCCGGTCAAGGTCGCCAAGGACTCCATCGAGCACGCCAAGTCCAAGGTCCACGACATCGTGATCGTGGACACCGCCGGCCGCCTGGGCATCGACCAGGAGATGATGCAGCAGGCCGCGGACATCCGGGACGCGGTCAGCCCCGACGAGATCCTGTTCGTCGTCGACGCGATGATCGGTCAGGACGCCGTCAACACCGCCGAGGCCTTCCGCGACGGCGTCGGCTTCGACGGCGTGGTGCTCTCCAAGCTCGACGGTGACGCCCGCGGTGGTGCCGCCCTGTCGATCCGGCAGATCACCGGCAAGCCGATCATGTTCGCGTCGAACGGCGAGAAGCTCGACGACTTCGACGCCTTCCACCCGGACCGGATGGCCTCCCGCATCCTCGACATGGGTGACCTGCTCACCCTGATCGAGCAGGCGGAGAAGACCTTCGACCAGGCCGAAGCCCAGAAGATGGCCGAGAAGCTGGCCTCCAAGAAGGGCCAGGACTTCACCCTCGACGACTTCCTGGCCCAGATGGAGCAGGTCAGGAAGATGGGCTCCATCTCCAAGCTGCTCGGCATGCTCCCGGGCATGGGCCAGATGAAGGACCAGATCAACAACCTCGACGAGCGGGACGTCGACCGCACGGCCGCCATCATCAAGTCGATGACCCCGGCCGAGCGCCAGGAGCCGACGATCATCAACGGCTCGCGCCGCGCCCGTATCGCACGGGGTTCCGGTGTCGAGGTCAGCGCGGTGAAGAACCTGGTCGAGAGGTTCTTCGAGGCCCGCAAGATGATGTCCCGCATGGCCCAGGGCGGCGGCATGCCCGGGATGCCCGGCATGCCGGGCATGGGTGGCGGTCCCGGCCGGACGAAGAAGAAGCAGAAGCAGGCCAAGGGCAAGCAGCGCTCCGGCAACCCGATGAAGCGCAAGCAGCAGGAGCAGGAGGAGGCCGCCCGCCGCGCGGCCGCCGCCGAGGGCGGAGGCGCCTTCGGGCTGCCGCAGCAGGGCGGCAAGGACTTCGAACTCCCCGACGAGTTCAAGAAGTTCATGGGCTGACGGCCCGTTCCCGTACGGCACGGGTTTCTGAACGGCAGGAGGGCGCCCCCCTTTCCGAAGGGGGGCGCCCTCAGTGGTGCGTCGGCAGCTCGCCGGTCAGGCGTTCGGGAACTTCCAGACGTAGGGCTCGCCGTCCTCCTCGGACCAGTGGACCTCGACGCTCTTGGCGTTCGCCGGGATCACGTACGTCTCGCAGAAGACGTGGCTCTCGCCCTGCTTCCAGCTCTCGACGTCGTACGGGTCCTCGCAGCCCGCCGCGTCCTCGGACGCGCCGATGAGGACGCTGCCGCGCTGCCCGTCGGCGAAGACCGTGGTGCCGTCGTGCACGTCGGAGCCGTCGGTGAGGGCGGGACCGCTCTTGTGCGTGTACTTCACATGGGCGACGGCCAGCACCTTGCCCTTGACCTTGCCCGGCTCCGAGACGACCTTGGCCGCCTCCGCCTCGGTGCCCACGTCGACCTTCTGCGCCACGACGTCGTAGGTGACCTCGCCCGGTTCCTCCGCGACCTTGCCCGTGGCGCTCTCGCCGGTCTCCAGCTCGCCGCCGGAAGCCGGCTCCGGCGAAGGGAAGACCTTGGCCTTCTCGGTCTCCGGGCTCTTCGCGTCGGCGGTGTCGCCGCCGCCACCGCAGGCGGTGAGCGTCAGAGCGAGGACGGCGACGGGCGCGACGAGACGCAGCGCGGTCGTGTGGTGCGGCAAAACAGCTCCTGTATGCAGATGTGTTAGGTCCCCCGAGCGGTGGATCACATTAAGCGTTCATGATCCACTTGGTGAAATCAAAAGCACCCCATGATGCTTTCTTCACACCATTCACACCCTGCACTGAAAGCCTGTTCGTCACGGTGTTCGGGCGATCAGATACCGGAACACGTTCGGCATCCACACCGTCCCGTCCTGCCGCTGGTGCGGATGCAGAGCCTCGGTCAGCTCCTTGTCCACCTGCACCTGGTCCGTCGCCGTGATCGCCGCGTCGAACAGTCCCGTCGACTTGAGCCCGCGTACCGCGCTGTCCACATCGGCGTACCCGAAGGGGCACGCCACCCGCCCGGACCCGTCCGGCTTGAGACCGGCCCGCTGGGCGACGTCCTCCAGGTCGTCGCGCAGGGCGGGACGCCAGCTGCCCGTGCTGCGCAGCGGTTCCGCCAGCTTGGTGGCGACCCGCACCACGGACGTCGTGGCGCACCGCTCCGGCGGACCCCAGCCGGCCAGCACCACGGCCGCTCCGCGCCCCGCCAGCGGCGTCGCCTCCGCGAGCAGCCCGCCCAGCCCCTCCGAGTCGCCCGCGAGGCACCCGATCGGCTCGAAGGCGGTCACCAGGGTGTACGCGGGAGTGCCCGGCTCCTTCGTGTCCCGGGGCGAGCCGTCGACCAGCCGGGTGCCCGCACGCGCGCGCGTGGCCCCGGCCTCGGGCAGCAGTCGCTCCCGTGCGAGGGCCATTCTTTCGGGGGAAGCGTCGACACCGGTGACCGCCGCTCCCCGGGTGGCTGCCATCAGCAGGGCGAGTCCGGAACCGCAGCCGAGGCCGAGCAGCCGCGTCGTGGGACCCACGTCCAGTCGCTCGTAGACGGCCTCGTAGAGCGGTACGAGCATCCGCTCCTGAATCTCGGACCAGTCACGCGCGCGTGCACGCAGGTCCACGCGGGGTGCGGTCCCCGCGTGAGGCAGGTGCTGCCGCACGAGCGTAGGTGTCATAAGTAAGCGCCCCAATCCGCCGAGAGTTGCCTCTTGCCCGATTCCATGGCCCCCGTGACAGTGCGCTCGCACTACCCCCGTATGCCAGGAAACTCCCCCCTCGACCTGTCGTCCAGTGGAATGCGGCCCGGCATATGAGTTGTCATGTGCCTATGGCGAGATTTCACATTCCGGCAACGTGGGCCCGTACCATCTCGCCATGGCCAAGGCACCCGTACTCACCCCCCAGGCGGACGATTTCCCGCGCTGGTACCAGGACTTGATCACCAAGGCGGAGCTCGCCGACAACGGTCCGGTGCGCGGCACCATGGTCATCCGACCGTACGGATACGGGCTGTGGGAGCGGATGCAGGCCGAGATGGACGCCCGCATCAAGGAGACGGGCACCCAGAACGCGTACTTCCCGCTCCTGATCCCGCAGTCCTACCTCACGCGCGAGGCGGACCACGTCGAGGGCTTCGCGCCCGAGCTGGCCGTGGTCACGCACGGCGGCGGCAGGGAACTCGAAGAGCCCGCCGTGGTCCGGCCCACCTCCGAGATGATCATCAACGACTACTTCTCGAAGTGGGTGCAGAGCTACCGCGATCTGCCGCTGCTCATCAACCAGTGGGCGAATGTCGTGCGCTGGGAGCTGCGGCCCCGCCTCTTCCTGCGCACCACCGAGTTCCTCTGGCAGGAGGGCCACACCGCGCACGCCACGTACGAGGAGGCGCGCGATTTCGCCGCGCACATTCACCGTCAGGTCTACGAGGACTTCATGGTGAACGTCCTGGCGATGGACGTGGTCCCCGGCCGCAAGACCGTCAAGGAGCGGTTCGCCGGCGCCGTCAACACCCTCACGCTCGAAGGCATGATGGGCGACGGCAAGGCCCTCCAGATGGCCACCAGCCACGAGCTCGGCCAGAACTTCGCCAAGGCCTTCAACACGCAGTACCTGTCGAAGGACGGCCGGCAGGAGCTGGTCTGGCAGACCTCCTGGGGCTCCACCACCCGCATGATCGGCGCCCTGGTGATGACGCACGGCGACGACAACGGCCTGCGCGTCCCGCCGCGGCTGGCACAGATCCAGGCCGTGGTGCTCGCGATCAAGGGCGACGAGGCGGTTCTGGCCAAGGTCCGCGAGGTCGGCGACCGGCTGAAGGCGGCCGGGATCCGTGTCCACGTCGACGACCGCACCGACACCCCCTTCGGCCGCCGCGCCGTCGACTGGGAGCTCAAGGGTGTGCCGGTCCGGATCGAGATCGGCCCGCGCGACCTGGAGAACGGCACCGCGATGCTCGCGCGCCGCATCCCGGGCGGCAAGGAGCCGGTCTCCCTGGACGCCCTGGTGTCGCTGCTGCCGACGGTCCTCGAAGCAGACCAGGCACTGCTGCTGAAGCAGTCCCGGGAGCGCCGCGAGTCCCGTACCACCGAGGTCGCGACGATCGACGAGGCCGTCGAGGCCGCCGGCGTCGGCGGCTGGGCGCGGATCCCGTGGGCGGTGCTCGGCGAGGAGGGCGAAGCCAAGCTGGCCGATCACGCGGTGACCGTACGGTGTCTGGTCGCCGAGGACGGGTCGGTGCCGGACGCCGACGACGCACCCGGTAACGTCGCGGTCGTCGCACGCGCTTACTGAGTCACGGCAGGCGCTCACCGAGTGGGGCGCAAGGCGGCCGAAACGCCTCTTGCGCACCCGCGGACCCCTGCTTCCCCGGTGCGCGGACGGGGGCCTACGCGCCGGGGCGTACGCGGGGCTACGCACCACCTTGTGGTGAGCTGTGAAGCTTCTCCACAGATCAGCGCACCCGCCCTCGTCGGGACGCATCAGAGGCAACTGACGGGTACGTGCAAATTATTTGGGATGCCCCGGAATCGGAACACTGGGGCACCCCGGCTCGTTGTCATTACGTGAGCACGACACAGACACCACCTGTTCTCGCCGCAGAGCTGGCACAGGCGTGGGCCGACATTCAGCGGTACCACCCCGAGCTGCCCGACCTTGCCGCGCCAGAGTCCCTGATCGGGGAGTCGTCGTCCGCGTGCGGTCACGAGCTCTCCTTCGAGCGACTGCTCCATGAGGCAGTCCATGGCATCGCCGCCTCCCGCGGCGTCCGCGACACCTCCCGTGCCGGCCGCTACCACAACCGCAGATTCCTCGCGATCGCCGAGGAGCTGGGCCTGGACCACCCCGAGGAACCGCACCCCAGCAGCGGCTTCTCCCTGGTCACGCTCACCCCCGAGGCGAAGCGCCGCTACCGCCCGACGATGGAGCGCCTCCAGCGCGCCCTCAAAGCCCACACGGCCGCGACCTCCTCCGACACCTCCCGCACCTTCCGGGGCCCGGCCGCACGGCACGGCTCCTCCGGCGGCGGCGTCCGCGTCAAGGCGGTCTGCGACTGCGGCCGCAACGTACGCGTCGTGCCGTCGGTCCTCGCCCAGGCGCCCATCGTCTGCGGAGGCTGCGGCAAGCCGTTCCGGATCCCGGACATCGTGGGAGCGGGAGCGGTGGCCGGCTGACGTCCACCACCGGCATCTCGTGGCTGCCGGTCGGGACAGCACCCCGCCACTGCCGGGCAGGGCACCCGACGTACTTCACCTCCACGCCGGGTGCCCCCTCGGCATGCCCGCACAGCGGCGAACCCCTCGGTCAAAGCCGCTGGCAGGGTGTGGCACAATGGCTAGCTGTACTCGACAGCCGCACAGGACCCCTCTCTCCTCCGGCTGACGCGTCCATCGGGCACTCGGGTACCGCAACCCCACGCGGCCATCTCGCCGTGCCCAACCACGTCAAATCCAGGAGAACCCACTCCCGTGGCAGTCAAGATCAAGCTGAAGCGTCTGGGCAAGATCCGTTCGCCTCACTACCGCATCGTCGTCGCCGACTCCCGTACCCGTCGTGACGGTCGTGCGATCGAGGAGATCGGCAAGTACCACCCGACGTACAACCCGTCGGTGATCGAGGTCGACGCCGAGCGTGTGGCGTACTGGCTCGGTGTCGGCGCGCAGCCGACCGAGCCCGTGATGGCCATCCTCAAGAAGACCGGCGACTGGCAGAAGTTCAAGGGCGAGCCCGCCCCGGCTCCTCTGCTGACGCGGCCCGAGAAGGCCGCGCGCCCGTCGTTCGAGGCTCTCGGCGGTGACGACGAGGGCAAGGGTGAGGCGATCACCCAGAAGAAGAAGGCTGAGAAGAAGGACGAGGCTGCCGCCGAGTCCGCTTCGACCGAGGCCTGAGCATGCTCGAGGAGGCTCTCGAGCACCTCGTGAAGGGCATCGTCGACAACCCTGACGATGTGCAGGTCGCCTCGCGTGACCTGCGCCGCGGGCGAGTGCTCGAGGTCCGGGTCCACCCGGACGACCTCGGCAAGGTGATCGGCCGCAACGGCCGCACCGCACGCGCCCTGCGTACCGTCGTGGGCGCCATCGGCGGTCGCGGTGTCCGCGTCGACCTCGTCGACGTGGACCACGTCCGCTGACGCTTCAACGCAACCGGCTCGGGCCGGGGAGGGCCTGAGGGCCGTCCCCGGCCCGCAGTCGTATGACAGGAGAATGGACACGTGCAGCTGGTAGTCGCACGGATCGGCCGTGCCCATGGCATCAAGGGCGAGGTCACCGTCGAGGTACGGACCGACGAGCCGGAACTGCGGCTCGCTCCCGGCGCCGTGCTCGCCACCGATCCCGCGTCCGCGGGACCGCTCACCATCGAGACGGGCCGCGTTCACAGCGGCCGCCTCCTGCTGCGCTTCAGGGGCGTCAGCGACCGCACCGGCGCCGAGGCCTTGCGCAACATCCTCCTGATCGCCGAGATCGACCCGGACGAACTGCCCGAGGGCGAGGACGAGTACTACGACCACCAGCTCATCGATCTCGACGTGGTCACCGCGGACGGCACGGAGGTCGGGCGGATCACGGAGATCTCGCACTTGCCCACCCAGGACCTGTTCATCGTGGAGCGCCCCGACGGCAGTGAGGTGATGATCCCCTTCGTCGAGGAGATCGTCAGTGAGATCGACCTGGAGGAGCAGAAGGCCGTCATCACCCCGCCGCCGGGCCTGATCGACGACCGCGCCGAGATCGCCTCCAGCCGGGAAGACGTCTCCAGCCGGGAAGAGTCGTAATGCGCCTCGACGTCGTCACGATCTTCCCCGAGTACCTGGAACCGCTGAACGTCTCCCTCGTCGGCAAGGCGCGCGCGCGTGGACAGCTGAACGTGCACGTCCACGACCTGCGCTCGTGGACCTACGACCGCCACAACACCGTCGACGACACGCCCTACGGCGGCGGCCCCGGCATGGTCATGAAGACCGAGCCCTGGGGAGAGGCGCTGGACTCCGTCCTGGCCGACGGCTACGAGACCGGCTCCCACGAGCCGGCCCTCATCGTGCCCACGCCCAGCGGCCGCCCCTTCACCCAGGAACTTGCCGTCCACCTCTCCGAGCGTCCCTGGCTGATCTTCACGCCGGCCCGCTACGAGGGCATCGACCGGCGCGTCGTCGACGAGTACGCGACGCGGATGCCGGTGTACGAGGTGTCCATCGGCGACTACGTCCTGGCCGGCGGCGAGGCGGCCGTCCTCGTCGTCACGGAGGCCGTGGCGCGGCTGCTGCCCGGCGTCCTGGGCAACGCCGAGTCCCACCGGGACGACTCCTTCGCGCCCGGCGCCATGGCGAGCCTGCTGGAGGGGCCCGTCTACACCAAGCCGCCCGAGTGGCGCGGCCGGGACATCCCCGACGTGCTGCTCAGCGGCCATCACGGGAAGATCGCCCGGTGGCGGCGGGACGAGGCCCTGAAGCGCACGACGGCCCACCGGCCCGACCTCATCGAGCGGTGCGACCCCAAGGCCTTCGACAAGAAGGACCGCGAGATGCTGTCCATCCTGGGCTGGGGACCCGACCCGGCGGGGGAGCCGTACGGCCGATTTTGGCGCAGGACCGACGGCGTGGAAGAATAGCCAGCTGTTGTGCGTCCGTCCGGCGTGCGCCCCTGCCACAGGGGGAGACGACGCCCGCCCCGACCCGCACACCCCTGATCCAGAACACCTAGTTTCCGTTGATGACCTGTGGCATCAGCGAAGAAAGCAGACGAAATGTCTCACCTGCTCGACACCGTCGACTCCGCGTCGCTGCGCAGCGACGTCCCCGCCTTCCGCCCGGGCGACACGGTCAACGTGCACGTCCGCGTCATCGAGGGCAACCGCTCCCGTGTGCAGCAGTTCAAGGGTGTGGTGATCCGCCGCCAGGGTTCCGGCGTGCGCGAGACCTTCACGGTCCGCAAGGTCTCCTTCTCCGTCGGCGTCGAGCGCACCTTCCCGGTGCACACCCCGATCGTGGAGAAGATCGAGCTCGTCACCAAGGGTGACGTCCGCCGTGCCAAGCTGTACTACCTGCGCGAGCTGCGCGGCAAGGCCGCGAAGATCAAGGAGAAGCGCGAGAGCTGAGCGCTCTCCGGAGTTCTCATCGGGGCCGGATAGCATCTGGCCTCGATGGACACCGAAGCACAGCCGACGGAGCGCGACCGCTCCTCCCGCCTTTCCGACTCCGAGGACACCTCGGATCCCGGAGGACCGGAGGACCGGTCGCGTTTCGCGTTGTCGCGTGTCACCGAGTGGGTCCCGGGCGGCCGGATCACTCTGACGCTGCTGGCCTGCCTGCTCTTCCTGCTGCTGCTCAGCACGTTCGTGCTGCGGCCGTTCCAGATCCCCAGCGGATCCATGGAACAGGGATTGAGGATCGGGGACCGGGTTCTCGTAAATAAGTTGGCGTACCGTTTCGGTGCCGAGCCGCAGCGGGGAGACATCGTCGTGTTCGACGGGACCGGGTACTTCGGGCACGCGGACTACATCAAACGCGTTGTCGGCGTGGGGGGAGACCGCGTCGTCTGCTGCGACAAGGAGGGGAGGATCCAGGTGAACGGCCGGCCGGTCGACGAGTCGGGCTTCCTGTACCCCGGAGACAGCCCCTCGACGGTGCCCTTCGACGTCGTCGTGCCCGGCGGCACCCTGTTCCTCCTCGGCGACCACCGCGGCGACTCCAGCGACTCCCGCGACCACCTCGGCTCGCCGGGCGGCGGCATGGTCCCGGTCGACGAGGTGATCGGCCGCGCCGACTGGATCGTCTGGCCCTTCGGCCACGCCACCCGGCTGCACCGCCCCGACGCCTACGCGCGCGTGCCCGTCCCCGCCGCCGGAAGGGCGGGCGCCCATGGGTAACCGCGGCAAACCGCGCGGCGTCCCCGCCAGCCCCGCGGACAACCTGCTGCCCACCGGCGCCCGGCGCGCCGCCAGCCCGGCCGGTGGCCGTACGCGCGCCGAGCGGCGCAAGCTCCAGAAGAAGGTCAAGCGGCGCCGCAGGCGCGGTGCCGTCAAGGAGATACCCCTCCTCGTCGGCGTCGCCGTGCTCATAGCGCTCGTGCTGAAGACGTTCCTCGTGCAGGCCTTCGTCATCCCGTCCGGCTCCATGGAGCAGACGATCCAGATCGGCGACCGCGTCCTGGTCGACAAGCTCACCCCGTGGTTCGGCTCCAAGCCGCAGCGCGGGGACGTCGTCGTCTTCAAGGACCCCGGCGGCTGGCTCCAGGACGAGCAGACCGCCCCTGTGAAGGACGACCCCGTCGTCATCAAGCAGGTCAAGGAAGGGCTCACCTTCATCGGCCTGCTGCCGTCCGACAACGACAAGGACCTCATCAAGCGGGTCGTCGGCGTCGGCGGAGACCGCGTCAAGTGCTGCGACACGCAAGGGCGCGTGACCGTCAACGGCATCCCGCTGAACGAGGACTACCTGTACCCCGGCAACGCCCCGTCCGACACGCCGTTCGACATCACGATCCCCCCGGGCCGGCTGTGGGTGATGGGCGACCACCGGAACAACTCCGCGGACTCCCGCGCCCACCAGGACACCGACTACGGCGGCACGGTCTCCGAGGAAGAGGTCGTGGGCCGTGCCATGGTCATCGCCTGGCCCTTCGGGCACTGGAGCACCCTGGAGGAACCGAACACCTACGCCTCCGTGTCCGACTCGGCCCCCGGGTCGACCGCTGCTCCCGAACCGTCGCATAGGGTTGCCTCCTACGATTCGAACGGAACGATCCAGCTCCCGACCCCTGCGGAACTCCCGCTCGTTATGGGAGTGGTGGGCCTGCGTCGTGTATGGGGCAGGCGGCGGCACAGAGTGAGGAGTTGGCGTGGGGGATGTGGCGGTTGGCGCACGGTCCGGACACGACGGCGAGGAGCACCGCGGACGCCCCGCGGGATCCGCCGTCCCGGCCGCGGACAGCGCCGTGACCTTCGGGAATGACTCCGGGGCAGTCGAGGACGACAGGGTGACAGGCGAGTACAGCAGCACAGCCGAGGGCGAGGGGCCGGGCGGCCCGGCCCGGACGCCGAAGAAGCCACGCTCCTTCTGGAAGGAGCTGCCCATCCTGATCGGCATCGCGCTGGTGCTCGCGCTGCTGATCAAGACCTTCCTGGTGCAGGCGTTCTCCATCCCCTCCGACTCGATGCAGAACACCCTCCAGCAGGGCGACCGCGTCCTGGTCGACAAGCTGACGCCCTGGTTCGGCTCCGAGCCCGAGCGTGGCGAGGTCGTCGTCTTCCACGACCCCGACAACTGGCTGGCGGGCGAGCCGGTGGCGGATCCGAACGCCTTCCAGACGTTCCTCAGCTGGATCGGCCTCATGCCGTCCGCGGAGGAGAAGGACCTCATCAAGCGGGTCGTCGGCGTCGGCGGCGACACGGTCGAGTGCAAGGGCACGGGCCCGCTGACGGTCAACGGCAAGGCGCTGGACGAAGCGTCGTACGTCTACCCCGGCAACACGCCGTGCAGCGTCGACGATCAGGGCGGTCAATTCAAGGTAAAGGTTCCCGAGGGCTACATCTGGGTCATGGGCGACCACCGGCAGAACTCCCGGGACTCCCGCTACAACCAGTCGGACGTGCACAAGGGCATGGTCCCGGTGAAGGACGTCGTCGGCCGGGCCATCGTCATCGCCTGGCCGATCAACCGCTGGGACAACCTGCCGGTCCCGGACACCTTCGACCAGGCGGGTCTGGGCGCCCAGTCGGCCGCGGCCGGTCTGGCGGTGGCGCCGCAGGGGCTGGCGCTGCTGGGGGTGGTGCCGGTGGTGCTGTGGCGCCGCCGGAAGCAGTGATCCCGACGGTGGGCTGACCCCGCTCGGTACCCCCGGGTAGGGTGCGGACCCATGGGTGGCGAGAGCATGACGCACACGGCCCCGCGCAGCGGTGGCACAGGCTCGGGCCCGGTGGGCAGCCGGACCGGACAGCGGTTGTCCGGGCTGGCCGTCGCACTGGGCCTTGTGCTGTTCCTGGGTGGTTTCGCCTGGGGAGCGGTGGTCTACCGGCCGTACACCGTGCCCACCAGTTCGATGACGCCGACGATCGACGCGGGCGACCGGGTGCTGGCGCAGCGCGTCGAGGGCGCGGATGTGCGACGCGGTGATGTCGTCGTGTTCAAGGACACCACCTGGGGCAACATGCCGATGGTCAAGCGCGTGGTGGCCGTCGGCGGCGATACGGTCTCCTGCTGCCAGGACGGCAAGCTGAAGGTCAACGGCAAGGAGGTCGACGAGCCTTACCTGGCCGAGGGCACACCGGCGGAGATCACCGGCTTCCCGTCCGTGACCGTCCCCGAGGGGCGCCTGTTCCTGCTCGGCGACGAGCGCGGCAGTTCCATGGACTCCACCGCCCACCTGACCGACGCCGCCGGCGGCACGGTGTCACGCGGCGCCGTCGACGCGCGCGTGGACGCCGTCGTCTGGCCCATGAACGGCATGCTGGCGCGCCCCACCGGCTTCGAGTCGCTCGGCGACCTCTCCTCGCCCGGACCGCTGCGGACGATCACCGCCCTGGTGATCGCCGGCGCCGTGCTCGTCCTGGGCGGGGGCGCCTACGGTCCCGTCGCCAAGGGCGCGGCCCGGGCCCGGCGGGCGAGCGCGGAGCCCGCAGGTGTCCGCTGAGGCCGTGGGGGCGGGTCAGGACACCTACGAGGGCGGGCTGCGCAAGGTCGCCCGGGTCGTGCTGCTCGACCCGCAGGACCGCATCCTGCTGCTGCACGGGCACGAGCCGGACGATCCGGCCGACGACTGGTGGTTCACCCCCGGCGGCGGTGTGGAGGGCGAGGAGACCCGTGAAGAGGCCGCCCTGCGGGAACTCGCCGAGGAGACGGGCATCACCGAGGTCGAGTTCGGCCCGGTGCTGTGGCGGCGGATGTGCTCCTTCCCGTTCGCGGGCCGCCGCTGGGACCAGGACGAGTGGTACTTCCTGGCTCGTACGGACCGCACGGCGATCGAGGCCGTGGGGCTGACCGAGCTGGAGCGGCGCAGTGTCGCCGGAGCGCGCTGGTGGACGTGTCCGGAACTTTGCCGGGCACATGAGACGGTGTATCCGACGAGACTCGCCGGGCTGCTGCGCACGCTGCTCGACGAAGGTCCCCCGGCCAGGCCCGTGATCCTTGACCCGGAAATCGTCTAGGGGTGCACGGAACTGGCGCACAATGGTGGGATCGCACGGCTGAAGGGGAACATGCCATGAGCGCCGAGGACCTCGAGAAGTACGAGACCGAGATGGAGCTGAAGCTCTACCGGGAGTACCGCGATGTCGTCGGTCTGTTCAAATACGTGATCGAGACCGAGCGGCGCTTCTACCTGACCAACGACTACGAGATGCAGGTGCACTCGGTCCAGGGTGAGGTGTTCTTCGAGGTGTCCATGGCGGATGCCTGGGTGTGGGACATGTACCGGCCGGCGCGGTTCGTGAAGCAGGTGCGCGTCCTCACGTTCAAGGACGTGAACATCGAGGAGCTGAACAAGAGCGATCTCGAACTGCCGAGCGGGTGAGGTTCGCCCAGGAGGGTGACGGGGTTTTCCACAGCCGCTGAGCTGTCCACCAAGATCCACTTTGTGGGGACGGGTGCGTGATCGTTGGCGCCGGAGGTGGTGCCGACATGAACGCACGCAGTGCGATGGGCAGGTATGGAGAGACTCTGGCGGCCCGGCGGCTGGCGGAGACCGGACTGACGGTCCTGGAGCGCAACTGGCGCTCGGGCCGGACCGGTGAGATCGACATCGTGGCCAGGGACGGGGACGTCCTGGTCGTCTGCGAGGTGAAGACCCGCAGGGAGGGTCCCTTCGAGCATCCGATGGCCGCCGTGACCCCGCAGAAGGCGGAGCGGCTGCGGGACCTCGCCGAGCGGTGGATCCAGACGCACGGGGGCGCACCGCCCGGCGGGGTCCGCATCGACGTGGTCGGGGTGCTGCTGCCGACCCGCGGCGCGGCCGTGGTCGAGCACGTTCGGGGGGTGGCCTGATGGCATTCGCCCGTACGTGTTCGGTGGCGCTGGTGGGCGTCGAGGGCGTGGTCGTCGAGGTCCAGGCCGACCTGGAGCCGGGCGTCGCGGCGTTCACGCTGGTGGGACTGCCCGACAAGAGCCTGACCGAGAGCCGGGACCGAGTGCGTGCCGCGGTCGTCAACTCGGGCGCGGCGTGGCCCCAGAAGAAACTCACGATCGGGCTGAGCCCGGCCTCCGTCCCCAAGAGCGGCAGCGGCTTCGACCTGGCCGTCGCCGCGGCGGTCCTCGGCGCGTCGGAGCGCATCGACCCCCGGGTCCTCGCCGACATCGTGATGATCGGGGAACTGGGGCTGGACGGGCGGGTGCGGCCGGTGCGCGGGGTGTTGCCGGCGGTGCTGGCCGCGGCGGACGCGGGGTACGAGCAGGTGGTGGTGCCGGAGTGCGCCGCCGCCGAGGCGTCCCTGGTGCCCGGGGTCTCCGTACTGGGCGTCCGGAGCCTGCGCCAGCTGATCGCCGTCCTGGCCGACGAACCCGTACCCGACGAGGATCCGGACGAGCAGGGCCGCCCGGCCCCGCTCCTCGCCGGCCTGCGGATGCCGGGCACGGGCGCCGCCACGGGGATGCACAGCGTCGGCGCGGCCCAGCACGAGCCCGACCACGACCTGGCGGACGTCGTCGGGCAGATCTCGGCGCGCACGGCGGCGGAGGTGGCCGCGGCGGGCGGACACCACCTGTTCCTGGAGGGGCCGCCCGGCGCCGGCAAGACGATGCTCGCGGAGCGGCTGCCCGCCATCCTGCCCCGGCTCGGCCGGCAGGAGTCACTGGAGGTCACCGCGGTCCACTCGGTGGCGGGCCTGCTGCCCCCGGGCAAGCCCCTGATCGACGTCGCCCCCTACTGCGCCCCGCACCACTCGGCCACCATGCAGGCACTCGTCGGCGGCGGCCCGGGCATCGCGCGGCCCGGCGCGGTGTCGCTGTCCCACCGGGGAGTCCTCTTCCTGGACGAGACGCCCGAGTTCAACAGCCAGGCCCTGGACGCCCTGCGCCAGCCGCTGGAGGCGGGGCATGTGGTCATCGCGCGCAGTGCAGGAGTGGTGCGCTTCCCGGCGAAGTGCCTGATGGTGCTCGCGGCCAACCCCTGCCCGTGCGGCCGGTTCTCGCAGCGGGACGACCTGTGCGAGTGCCCGCCCTCGGCGATCCGCCGCTACCAGGCCAGGCTCTCCGGCCCGCTGCTCGACCGGGTCGACCTGCGCGTCGAGGTGGACCGCGTCACCCGCACCGAGCTGACCGCCTCCGGCGCGCGCGGCGAGTCCACCGCGACGGTCGCCGACCGGGTACGGGCGGCCCGGGAGCGGGCCACGGAGCGCCTCGCCGGCACTCCTTGGCGCACGAACAGCGAGGTACCCGGCCGCGAGCTGCGAAGCCGCTGGTACGCCGTGTCCGGGGCGATGGACGAGGCCGAGCGGAACCTGGAGCGGGGCGTCCTGACCGCCCGCGGCCTCGACCGGGTCCTGCGCGTCGCCTGGACCGTCGCCGATCTCGTCGGCCACGACCGGCCCGACGCGACGGACGTCGCCCTTGCGCTCCAGTTGCGCACCGGTGTCCCGAGGGGCGTGCCCATGGCCATCGGAGCGCTGACGTGAGCGCCGCCCCCGGGCCGGACGAGGAGCTGCTCGCCCGGGTCCTGCTCACCCGTGTCATCGAGCCCGGTGACGAGGTCGGCGGGCGGTGGGTGCGGGAGCTCGGGGTGCGGGGCCTGGCCCGGCGGTTGGCGGAGGGCGGGCGGCCCCTGGCCGGGGTGAGCGGGAAGCGGTGGAAGGGGCTACTGGCCAGGGCCGAGGCGGCTCGGCCGCGTGAGGACCTCGCCGTCGCCCGGGAGGCCGGGGTGCGGTTCGTCGGTCCCGGTGACGCGGAGTGGCCGGGGCAGCTCGATGATCTCGGGGATGCCCGGCCGCTGGGGCTGTGGGTGCGCGGTCGGGCCAGCCTGCGGGTGTGGGCGCTGAAGTCGGTGGCGGTCGTCGGCGCCCGCGCCTGCACCGAGTACGGGGCGCACATGGCGGCCACCCTCGCCTCCGGTCTCGCCGAGCAGGGCTGGGTCGTGGTGTCCGGCGGCGCCTACGGAGTCGACGGCGCCGCCCACCGCGGCGCCCTCGGCGCAGGCGGCGCCACCGTCGCCGTCCTCGCCTGCGGCGTCGACCGCCCCTACCCGCGCGGACACACCCAGCTGATCGGCAGGATCGCCGAACAGGGACTGGTCATCGGCGAGTTGCCGCCCGGTGATCACCCGACACCGAGCCGGTTCATCCTGCGGAACCGGGTGATCGCGGCGCTCACCCGCGGCACCGTGGTCGTCGAGGCCGCCCACCGCAGCGGCTCCCTGGTCACGGCACGGGCGGCACAGCGCCTCGGCCGGCACACCATGGGCGTACCGGGCCCGGCCACCAGCGGCCTGTCCGCCGGGGTGCACGAGCTGCTGCGCGGGGAGGCGGTCCTGGTCACCGACACCGCGGACGTCGTCGAACTGGTCGGCGACATCGGACAGCTGGCCCCCGACCGGCGCGGCCCCGTCCTGCCCCGGGACCT
The DNA here is from genome assembly GCF_044459945.1 of Streptomyces sp. NPDC050164. Lineage (NCBI taxonomy): Bacteria > Bacillati > Actinomycetota > Actinomycetes > Kitasatosporales > Streptomycetaceae > Streptomyces > Streptomyces sp. NPDC050164. Next base: position 29,213 of record NZ_JBITJK010000056.1, on the reverse strand, counting down.
GCTCGATCCGGCCGCCCGGCAGGTGCTCGCCGCGCTGCCGGGTGGCCGGGCGGCCCGGCCGGACGAGATCGCGCGCCGCGCACAGACCGCACAGGACGACGCGATCGCGAGACTGTACGAACTCCGAGCACTCGGTTACGTCGAACGACACGGCGACGGCTGGAAGTTGACACGCCAGGCGGTGATGTCGGTCCGCGGCGGTCCCGGGCCATGCTGACCGCGCGTGTTCGGCCGTCCGGGGGAACCTCGACATCCCTTGGAAATTCCCCCAGTTGGGGTTCTCCGGTGATCACACCGAGTGACCTCGCCCCCCTGGTGGGACGCCCTCCGGAACATATCTCCGTCCGCCGTGACCTCCGTCCTTCGCGCACCGCGACACCACAGTCACGCTACGCTCACGAGGATCCCGACACGGACAGGCAACTCGACATCAGACAGACAGCCAACCCCAGCAGCACCACTCCGCAGCAGAACGGCACAAGGCGACGAATGCCCCAGCACACCTCCGGGTCCGACCGGGCGGCGATCCCCCCAGCCGCCCGTGACGGTGGCAGCGTGCGGCCGCCCGCTCCCTCGACGCTCGACGAGCTGTGGCGGTCGTACAAGGCGACGGGGGACGAGCGGCTGCGGGAGCAGCTGATCCTGCACTACTCGCCGCTCGTGAAGTACGTCGCCGGCCGGGTCAGCGTGGGCCTGCCGTCCAACGTCGAGCAGGCGGACTTCGTCTCGTCCGGGGTGTTCGGGCTGATCGACGCGATCGAGAAGTTCGACATCGACCGCGAGATCAAGTTCGAGACGTACGCGATCACCCGGATCCGGGGCGCGATGATCGACGAGCTGCGGGCCCTGGACTGGATCCCCCGGTCGGTCCGGCAGAAGGCGCGCAACGTGGAGCGCGCGTACGCCACGCTGGAGGCGCGGCTGCGGCGGACGCCGACGGAGGGCGAGGTGGCCGCCGAGATGGGCATCGCCGTGGAGGAACTCCACGCGGTGTTCAGCCAGTTGTCGCTGGCCAACGTGGTGGCCCTGGAGGAGCTGCTGCACGGCGGAGGCGAGGGCGGCGACGGGCTCAGCGTCATGGACACGCTGGAGGACACCGCCGCCGACAACCCGGTGGAGGTCGCCGAGGACCGGGAACTCCGCAGGTTCCTCGCGCGGGCGATCAACACGCTGCCCGAGCGGGAGAAGACCGTGGTCACGCTGTACTACTACGAGGGGCTCACCCTGGCCGAGATCGGGAACGTGCTGGGCGTGACCGAGAGCCGAGTCAGCCAGATCCACACCAAGTCGGTGCTCCAGCTGAGAGCGAAACTGGCGAGCTTCGGCCGCTGACCTGGCCGGAAGACGACGGTCCGGCGGGAGCCTCTCCCGCTGGGACTGACGCGTCCGTAGAGTGGTTGACGTGCCAAGGATTCGAGCGGCCTCCGTGGCCGAGCACCGGTCGATGCAGCGAGCCGCCCTGCTGGACGCGGCTCGTTCCTTGTTGTCCGAGGGCGGTACGGAGGCGCTGACCTTCCCGGCCCTCGCCGAGCGGACGGGGCTCGCGCGCTCGTCCGTCTACGAGTACTTCCGGTCACGGGCGGCCGTGGTCGAGGAGCTGTGCGAGGTCGACTTTCCCGTCTGGGCGGCGGAAGTGTCGGCGGCGATGGAGCGGGCGGGGACGGCCGAGGCCAAGGTCGAGGCGTATGTGCGGCAGCAGCTGGAGCTGGTGGGGGACCGGCGGCATCGGGCCGTGGTGGCGATCTCGGCGAGTGAGCTGGACGCCGGGGCCCGGGAGAAGATCCGGGCGGCGCATGGCGGGCTGGTCGCGATGATCGTCGAGGCGCTGGGAGAGCTGGGGCATGAGCAGCCCCGGCTGGCGGCGATGCTGGTGCAGGGGGTTGTCGACGCGGCGGTGCGGCGGATCGAGCTGGGGGCTGCGGAGGAGCCGGGCGTTGTCGCGGAAGCGGCGGTGAGCATGGCCCTGCGGGGTGTGCGGGGCTGAGCCGCGTTGGTGCTCGGGCGGGGTGGGTCCGCAGCCCGGCGGAGCGGGGTGCCGCTGCGCCCAACCCTCCCCCAAGTTCTCGGCTTCTCCCCCAAGTTCTCGACTTCGCTCGAACAGGGGAGACCCCCACGAGTAGGGGTCCCCATCGCCCCCCAAGTGGCACGACTGCCCGCAGCTATCTCCAGACTGGCAGGAGTCGCGAAGGCCCCCTGTGCAGGAGCCAGGGCGGCAGGAGCGACAGTGGGTTCAAGTACGTCTCGTCCCGCCGTAGGCCCCAGTGCACGCACGTAACCGTGCAATGTGAGCCCGTCGCGTCCACTGTGCCGATCACCTCGCTCGGTTCCACCTCCTCGCCCTCCTCCACCGACGCCGTCACCGGCTCGTACGTCGTGCGCAGCGGTGGTTCGCCCGTCCCTGTCAGCTCCACCGAGACCACTCCCTTTCCGGCCACCCGGCCCGCGAAGGACACCCGGCCCGCGGCCACCGCCCGTACCGGCGTCCCCGGCGCCGCCGTCAGGTCCACGCCGCGATGACCCGGGCCGTAGGTCGTCGCCGGGGGTTCCCAGCCGCGCAGGACCCGGGGGCGTAAGCCGACGGGCCAGGTGCGGCCGACCGCCGGCACGGTGACGTCCGCGAGGGGTGCGCCCGCCGCGAACAGGGGCGGCGGAGGGGCCAGCAGGACGGCCGTCGTCATGACCAGCACCAGGACCAGGCGCGTACAAACAGGCACACATCGCTTCGCTTGCATGCCGAAAGCGTCCCGGACCGCTGCCCGTCACCGCCCGTGGCTGTGGACCGCCGTCCGGTTGTGGACAACGGCGTCACCCGGTGCCCCGCGGGTCCCGTACACTTCTGGTGGCGATCCGGGTCACCGGGTCGACTTCGCACGCCCCGATACGCACCCCGGCAACGGGCCGTATCAGCGCCCCTCGGTCCCTCGTGGCACGGCGCGCAGTGGGCGTCAGGCGCGGAAGCCGTCCGGCATCCGCGGCACAACCGAGAAGCACAAGGAGATACGGCCATGGCCGTCGTCACGATGCGGGAGCTGCTGGAGAGCGGCGTCCACTTCGGTCACCAGACCCGTCGTTGGAACCCGAAGATGAAGCGCTTCATCTTCACGGAGCGCAACGGCATCTACATCATCGACCTGCTCCAGTCGCTGTCGTACATCGACCGCGCCTACGAGTTCGTCAAGGAGACCGTCGCCCACGGCGGCACGGTCATGTTCGTCGGCACGAAGAAGCAGGCGCAGGAGGCCATCGCCGAGCAGGCCACCCGCGTCGGCATGCCCTACGTCAACCAGCGCTGGCTGGGCGGCATGCTCACCAACTTCTCGACCGTCTACAAGCGTCTGCAGCGCCTCAAGGAGCTCGAGCAGATCGACTTCGAGGACGTCGCCGCGTCCGGTCTGACCAAGAAGGAGCTTCTCGTGCTCTCGCGCGAGAAGGCCAAGCTGGAGAAGACCCTCGGTGGTATCCGCGAGATGCAGAAGGTGCCCAGCGCCGTCTGGATCGTGGACACCAAGAAGGAGCACATCGCCGTTGGTGAGGCCCGGAAGCTGAACATCCCGGTCGTCGCGATCCTCGACACCAACTGCGACCCCGACGAGGTCGACTACAAGATCCCGGGCAACGACGACGCGATCCGCTCCGTCACCCTGCTCACCCGCGTCATCGCCGACGCCGTCGCCGAGGGCCTCATCGCCCGCAGCGGTGTCGCCACCGAGGGCAAGGGCGAGAAGGCCGCGGGCGAGCCGCTCGCCGAGTGGGAGCGCGACCTGCTCGAGGGCGAGAAGAAGGCCGACGAGGCTGCCCCCGCCGCCGAGGCCGCCCCGGCTGCTGAGGCCGCTCCGGCCGCCGAGGCTGCTCCGGCCGCCGAGGCTGCCCCCGCCGAGGCTGCCCCCGCCGAGGCCGAGAAGCCGGCCGAGGGCGAGAAGGCCGCCGAGGCCGAGCAGGCCTGACCCGTCAGTCCGAGTTGACGGCGGGAGCGCTGACATGAAGTCCGCTCCCGCCGTTCACCCGTAGGTCAGCGGAAGGACAGCGCCCCCCGGCTCCATGGGGCACATCCGCAGATCTTCGATCTTCCAGACTTCGAGAGAGATTCACAGACTCATGGCGAACTACACAGCCGCCGACGTCAAGAAGCTCCGTGAGCTCACGGGCGCCGGCATGATGGACTGCAAGAAGGCGCTGGACGAGGCCGAGGGCAACGTCGAGAAGGCCGTCGAGGCGCTCCGCATCAAGGGCCAGAAGGGCGTCGCCAAGCGCGAGGGCCGTTCCGCCGAGAACGGTGCCGTCGTCTCGATCATCGCCGACGACAACTCCTCCGGTGTCCTCGTCGAGCTGAAGTGCGAGACGGACTTCGTCGCCAAGGGTGACAAGTTCCAGGGCGTGGCCACCGCCATCGCCGAGCACGTCGCCAAGACCTCCCCGGCCGACCTCGAGGCCCTGCTCGCCTCCGAGATCGAGGCCGGCAAGACCGTCCAGGCGTTCGTGGACGAGGCCAACGCCAACCTGGGCGAGAAGATCGTCCTGGACCGCTTCGCGCGGTTCGCCGACGGCTACGTGACGGCGTACATGCACCGCACGATGCCCGACCTGCCCCCGCAGATCGGTGTCCTCGTCGAGCTGGACAAGCCCAACGCCGAGATCGCCAAGGGCGTCGCCCAGCACATCGCCGCCTTCGCGCCGAAGTACCTCTCCAAGGAGGACGTCCCGGCCGAGGTCGTCGAGTCCGAGCGCCGCGTCGCCGAGGAGACCACCCGCGCCGAGGGCAAGCCCGAGGCCGCCCTGCCGAAGATCGTCGAGGGTCGCCTCAACGGCTTCTTCAAGGACGCCACGCTGCTCGGCCAGCCCTACGCGCTCGACAACAAGAAGTCCGTCCAGAAGGTCCTGGACGAGGCCGGTGTCACCCTGAAGCGCTTCGCGCGCATCAAGGTCGGCATCTGAGTCCGTACCGCGATCGACGCCCGACCCCGATAGGGTCGGCAGCAGTCGTCCGTGTACGCCGTCACATGGGTGGCGGACGACAGCAGATCTGACGAGGAGGCCATTGCCGTATGGGATGCGAACCACGCCCCACCGGCAATGGCCTTCTTCGTATGTGCAACACGTGAAAGAGGCGGGATCCCCCATGACCACCAAGGCCCAGAAGAGCGACGACGGCAAAGTACGCGGCCGGTTTCTGCTGAAGCTGTCCGGAGAGGCCTTCTCCGGCGGTGGCGGCCTGGGCGTCGACCCCGACGTGGTGCACAAGATCGCCCGCGAGATCGCGGCCGTCGTGCGCGACGGCGCACAGATCGCGGTCGTCATCGGCGGCGGCAACTTCTTCCGCGGTGCCGAGCTCCAGCAGCGCGGCATGGACCGGGCCCGCTCCGACTACATGGGCATGCTCGGCACCGTCATGAACTGCCTGGCCCTCCAGGACTTCCTGGAGAAGGTGGGGGTGGACTGCCGGGTGCAGACCGCCATCACCATGGGCCAGGTCGCCGAGCCGTACATCCCGCTGCGCGCCGTACGGCACCTGGAGAAGGGCCGTGTGGTCATCTTCGGTGCCGGTATGGGCATGCCGTACTTCTCCACCGACACCACCGCCGCCCAGCGCGCCCTGGAGATCGACGCCGAGGCGCTGCTGATGGGCAAGAACGGCGTGGACGGGGTCTACGACTCCGACCCGAAGACCAACCCGGACGCCGTGAAGTTCGACCACCTCGGGTACGGGGAGGTCATCACGCGCGACCTGAAGGTCGCCGACGCCACGGCTGTGACGTTGTGCCGCGACAACAAGCTCCCGATCGTGGTCTTCGAGCTGCTGGCGGAGGGCAACATCGGACGCGCCGTCAAGGGTGAGAAGATCGGCACGCTGGTGGGGGACCCCGGCAGCCGGGACTGAGACCCCGAGAACAACCCCGTCCGGGGGACGGACGGGACGGAGCCGGGCCGGGGGATGGACAATGTCCTGCCGGTCGGGAACCGTGCAGGAAGAAGACGCGACGCAGCCGGCCGCCGCCCCACATGGAACCGCAGCCGGGCCTACTCAAGACACGCAGGAGCAAGTGGTGATCGAAGAGACCCTCCTCGAGGCCGAGGAGAAGATGGAGAAGGCCGTCGTGGTCGCCAAGGAGGACTTCGCCGCGATCCGCACCGGCCGTGCGCACCCGGCGATGTTCAACAAGATCGTGGCCGACTACTACGGCGCGCCGACCCCGATCAACCAGCTGGCCTCGTTCTCGGTGCCCGAGCCGCGCATGGCCGTGGTGACCCCGTTCGACAAGAGCGCGCTGCGCAACATCGAGCAGGCCATCCGCGACTCCGACCTGGGCGTCAACCCGAGCAACGACGGCAACATCATCCGGGTGGTGTTCCCCGAGCTGACGGAGGAGCGCCGCCGCGAGTACATCAAGGTCGCCAAGAGCAAGGGTGAGGACGCCAAGGTCTCCATCCGCTCCGTGCGCCGCAAGGCCAAGGACGCCATCGACAAGCTGATCAAGGACGGCGAGATCGGCGAGGACGAGGGCCGCCGTGCGGAGAAGGAGCTCGACGACACCACCCACAAGTACGTGGCGCAGGTGGACGAGCTCCTGAAGCACAAGGAAGCGGAGCTGCTCGAGGTCTGATGAACGACTCTTCCTGGGGGGCGCCGCCACAGGCCGGGTACTGGGGGCCCACCGACCAAGGGCATGGCCACGGGCACGCCCACAGCCCTGGCCATGGGCACGCCCAGGGAGCCGCTCCGGCGGGTCCCGCATACGATGCGCATGAAGCGCCTCAGACTCGCCCCATGCCCATCGTGCCCGACGTAGCCGAATACGGCGGGAACCAGGATGACGGCCGGGGGGCTGCTCGGCTGAGCGGCTCCCCGGTCCAGAACGAGACGAATCCGGAGCCCATGCCCGACGCCGCAGAGCCGGCACCCAAGCCGCAGAAGAAGAGCGCGGGTCGCGACCTGAGTGCCGCGATAGGGGTCGGGGTCGGGCTCGGTGCGGTGATCGTCGCGTCGCTGTTCGTCGTCAAGGCCGTGTTCGTCGGCGTGATCGCGGTCGCCGTCGTGGTGGGCCTGTGGGAGCTGACCAAGCGGCTGGACGAGCGCAAGGGCATCCGGGCGCCCCTCGTGCCGCTCGCGCTCGGCGGTGCCGCGATGGTCGTCGCCGGGTACGTCAGAGGCGGCGAGGGCGCCTGGGTCGCCATGGCGCTCACGGCGCTGGCCGTGCTGGTGTGGCGCATGACGGAACCGCCCGAGAACTACCTCAGGGACGTCACGGCGGGCGTCTTCGCGGCGTTCTACGTGCCGTTCCTGGCGACCTTCGTCGCGATGATGCTGACGGCGGACGACGGCCCGCAGCGGGTGCTCACGTTCCTGCTGCTCACGGTCGTCAGCGACACCGGTGCCTACGCGGTCGGCTGGCGCTTCGGCCGAAACAAGCTCGCCCCGCGCATCAGCCCCGGCAAGACCCGCGAGGGTCTGCTCGGCGCGGTGGCCTTCGCCATGGTCGTGGGCGCGCTGTGCCTGGAGTTCCTCATCGACGACGGTGCCTGGTGGCAGGGACTGCTGCTCGGCCTCGCGGTCGCGGTCAGTGCCACGCTCGGCGACCTCGGGGAGTCCATGATCAAGCGGGACCTCGGCATCAAGGACATGGGAACGCTGCTGCCGGGGCACGGCGGCATCATGGACCGGCTGGACTCGCTGCTGCCCACGGCTCCGGTGGTGTGGCTGTTGCTGGTGCTCTTCGTCGGGTCGAGCTGAGGCGATACCGCTTTCACGGCTCTTACGGCTCTTACGGCGAGCTCCCGTCCGATGGTCGGCGGGGGCTCGCTGTTGTTGTGCGGAGGTGCCTGCGGCGACACCAAGTGGGACGATTCAGGTGTACGTCGCGAAGGGGGACATCATGTCCAGCATTCGACAGACCATCGATGTCGACCGGCGTCCCGAGGACGTCTACAACTACGTCATGGACACCCCGCGCATGCCCGAGTGGCAGTTGAGCGCCGTGTCCGCGGAGCGCCTCGACGAGGGGCCCGTCGGCGTCGGTTCCCGGGTCCGGGTCACCCGGCACATCGGCCGCCGGGTCATGCCGATGACCATGGAGGTCACGGAGTACGACCCGCCGCACAGCTGGGGTCTGCGGGGTGTCGACGGCCCCGTCCGGGCACGTGTGCACGGCGAGGTCGAGCCGTTCGACGAGGGGCGGCGCTCCCACGTGACGATCGAGGTCGACTTCGAGGGCCACGGCGTCGGCAAGGTCCTCGTCCCGCTCGTCGTACGCCCCCAGGTCCGCAAGGAACTGCCCCGCAACGAGCAGCTGCTCAAGGATCGGCTGGAGCACGCGGGAGGATGACGATCCTGCGGATGGACAACGTCCTCATCGTTGTCGACGACCTCGACGCCGCTCTCTCGTTCTTCGTCGAACTCGGCATGGAGCTGGAGGGCAGAGGGCCGGCCGAGGGACGTTGGGTGGAGCGTGTCATCGGGCTGGAGGACGTCCGACAGGAGATCGCGATGCTGCGGACCCCGGACGGTCACGGCCGCATCGAGCTGGCGATGTTCCACCAGCCGAAGGCGGTCCGCCCCGAGCCGAAGGACGCGCCGGCGAACACGCTGGGCATTCGTCGCATCATGTTCGCCGTCGACGACATCGAGGGCGCCATCGCCCGCCTGCACACCCACGGCGCCGAACTCATCGGCGAGGTGGTGCGATACGAGGACATCTACCGGCTCTGCTACCTCCGCGGCCCCGAGGGCATCATCGTCGGGCTGGCCGAGCAGCTCGGCTGAGGATTGCCGAAGGACCGCGTGCCCAGCGGTCGCAGGTCACATGAATCGATCTGCGAGCGTAGAAGTGGCGAAGGGCGTGCATTCCGTGCTGCCGGGCGGAGGCGTACGCCTTGCCGGGTTCGGGCGTCAGGACAGCCAACGATGGGCGCTTACGGTTGCACACAGCGCAACGGCCCCTGACCGATGTTCCTGGTCAGGGGCCATTCTCACTGCTCACCACGCGGAGGCGGTGGGATTGGAACCCACGGCGACATCGCTGCCACGACGGTTTTCAAGAGCTCCTGGCGAGGGACGCAGCCCGGCGGCGCAGCCCCCAAGCCCTGAACCGGCCGCTGCCGAAGATGCCGACACCGATGGACAGGGCGAGCAGCACGGATGAGGGCCCAACGCCAAGGGAGACCGAGTGGTGCCCGGCTGCCAGCGACAACAGAAACATGATCAGCATGAGGGTCGCTGCTGCCGTGGCGAGAAAGACCGCCAATTCGGCCCACCACATCGCCCGTGTTGGTTGAGTCGTCACGACGTCGTTGTACACCCGTGCCACTGGGCTTACAAGGCAGACCACGGCGTCCTCGATCAGCGCTGGGCCGTCCCTCGGCCGTGCGAGGCCGACCGACGATGACAGAGGGCGCCCATGGGTGACCGCCCCCACCCTGCTCTGGCCTGGGCTGCCCGAGTTGATCTGCGACACTGGGAGGGTTATGCCTGCACCCGGAGAACTCACTTTCGTCGCCCCGCGCGGAGCCAAGAAGCCGCCGCGGCATCTCGCCGACCTCACTCCTGCCGAGCGCAAGGAGGCCGTTGCCGCTGTCGGGGAGAAGCCGTTTCGTGCAAAGCAGCTCTCGCAGCACTACTTCGCGCGGTACGCGCACGATCCGCAGCAGTGGACCGACATCCCGGCCGGTTCCCGCGGCCGGCTCCAGGAGGCGTTGCTGCCCGAGCTGATGACGGTCGTGCGGCATCTGTCGACCGACCAGGGCACCACGCGCAAGACGCTGTGGCGGCTGTTCGACGGGACGCTCGTCGAGTCCGTGCTGATGCGCTACCCGGACCGGGTGACCATGTGCATCAGCTCGCAGGCCGGGTGCGGGATGAACTGCCCGTTCTGTGCGACCGGGCAGGCTGGGCTCGACCGGAATCTGTCCACCGCCGAGATCGTGCACCAGATCGTGGACGGCATGCGGGCCCTCCGGGACGGTGAGGTGCCGGGCGGGCCGGCGCGGCTCAGCAACATCGTGTTCATGGGCATGGGCGAGCCGCTCGCCAACTACAACCGGGTCCTCGGCTCCATCCGGCGGCTCACCGACCCCGAGCCCGACGGGCTGGGGCTCTCGCAGCGCGGGATCACCGTCTCGACGGTCGGGCTCGTCCCGGCCATCCACCGGTTCGCCGACGAGGATCTCAAGTGCCGCCTCGCGATCTCGCTGCACGCCCCCGACGACGAGCTGCGCGACACCCTCGTCCCCGTGAACACGCGGTGGAAGGTGCGCGAGGTCCTCGACGCCGGGTTCGAGTACGCGGCGAAGTCCGGGCGCCGGCTGTCCATCGAGTACGCGCTGATCCGGGACATCAACGATCAGGCCTGGCGCGGTGACCGGCTGGGGCGCATGCTCAAGGGCAGGCCCGTGCACGTGAACCTGATTCCGCTCAACCCGACGCCCGGCTCCAAGTGGACCGCCTCGCGGCCCGAGGACGAGAAGGCATTCGTGGAGGCGATCGCGGCCCATGGTGTGCCGGTGACGATCCGGGACACCCGTGGTCAAGAGATCGACGGGGCGTGTGGTCAGCTCGCGGCCACCGAACGGTAGTCTGACCGGCGTAAGCACACCTGCATATCCGACACCTGCATATTCCGACAGGGGAGCGCCACAGCGCTGAGAGTGCGGCACCCGGCCGCAGACCCTCCGAACCTGGCCCAGGTCATTCTGGGTAGGGAGATCGGTCATCACTCGAGCTGTTGCGCCCTGCCCGGGACTCCCAGAGATCCCGGGCAGGGCCGCGTCTTCTCCTGGTCCTCCAGGAGGAATCCAGTGAGCAACAACATCAAGCGGCTGACGGCGGTGGTCGTCGGCCTCGGCATGGCCGGCACGCTCGCCGCGTGCGGGTCGTCCGACGGCGGCCAGGGGTCCGGCGACTCCAAGACCGTCACCCTCGTCAGCCACGATTCGTGGGCCGCCTCGAAGGGCGTCATCGCGGCCTTCGAGAAGCAGTCCGGCTACAAGGTCAAGGTTCTCAAGGACGGCGACGCCGGGCAGGCCGTGAACAAGGCCATCCTGACCAAGGACAACCCGCAGGGCGACGTCTTCTTCGGCGTCGACAACACGCTGCTGTCCCGCGCCCTGGACAACGACCTCTTCCAGTCGTACGAGCCGAAGGGCTCCGACCGGATCAAGCCCGAGTACCGGGCCGACCAGGAGCAGCACCGGGTCACGCCCGTCGACACCGGCGACATCTGCGTCAACTACGACAAGAAGTACTTCGCCGACCACAAGCTCGAACCGCCGCGGAGCTTCGACGACCTGGTCAAACCCCAGTACAAGAACCTCCTGGTCACCGAGAACGCCTCCACCTCCTCGCCCGGCCTCGGCTTCCTGCTCGGCACCGCCGCGAAGTACGGCGACGACGGCTGGCAGGACTACTGGAAGAAGCTCAAGGCCAACGGCGTGAAGGTCGTCGACGGCTGGGAGCAGGCCTACAACGAGGAGTTCTCCGGATCGGCCGGAGGCAAGAAGGCCAAGGGGGACCGGCCGCTCGTCGTGTCGTACGCCTCCTCGCCGCCCGTCGAGGTCGTCTACACCGACCCGAAGCCCGCCGCCGCACCGACCGGGGTCGCGCAGGGCACCTGCTTCCGGCAGGTCGAGTACGCCGGGCTGCTGAGCAACGCGAAGAACACCAAGGGCGGCAAGGCGTTCCTCGACTTCCTGACCAGCGAGCGGTTCCAGGAGGACATGCCGCTCAACATGTACGTGTACCCGGTGCGCGAGGGCGCCCAGGTGCCGCCGGAGTTCGTGAAGTACGGGCCGCAGGCCAAGGACCCGGAGACCATGGACCCGGCGAAGATCGCCGACAACCGTGACCAGTGGGTCAAGTCGTGGACCTCGCTCGTACTGAAGTGACCGTCCGCAAGGACCGTCGCGGGAGCGCGGCGCGGCTCGGACTCATCGCCGTGCCCGTCGCGTTCTTCGCGGTCTTCTTCGCCTACCCCGTCGCCGCGATCGTCGCCCGCGGTCTGAAGGTGGACGGGGTCTGGCAGTTCGGGCGGATCGGGGAGGTGCTGGCGCAGTCCGACGTCCGGCACGTCCTGTGGTTCACCACCTGGCAGGCGATCGTCTCGACGGCGCTCACCCTGCTGATCGCACTGCCCGGCGCGTACGTCTTCGCGCGCTTCGACTTCCCCGGCAAGCAGGTCCTGCGGGCGGTCGTGACCGTGCCGTTCGTGCTGCCGACGGTCGTCGTCGGTACGGCGTTCCTGGCGCTGGTCGGACGCGGCGGGCTGCTGGACGAGCTGTGGGGCGTGCGGCTGGACACCACCGTGTGGGCGATCCTGCTCGCGCACGTCTTCTTCAACTACGCGGTCGTCGTACGGACCGTCGGCGGGCTCTGGGCGCAGCTCGACCCGCGGCAGGAGGAGGCCGCGCGGATGCTCGGAGCGTCGCCCATGAGGGCCTGGCGGCAGGTCACGCTGCCGGCGCTCGCGCCCGCCGTGGCCGCCGCCGCGCTCATGGTCTTCCTGTTCACCTTCACCTCCTTCGGTGTCGTCCAGATCCTCGGCGGGCCCACCTTCTCGACCCTGGAGGTGGAGATCTACCGGCAGACGTCGGAGATCTTCGACCTGTCCACGGCGGCCGTGCTGACGTTGATCCAGTTCGTCGCGGTGGGCGCGATCCTCGCCGTGCACGCCTGGACCGTACGGCGGCGGGAGACCGCGCTGCGGCTGGTGGACCCGTCCGTGACCGCGCGCCGGCCGCGCGGCACCGGGCAGTGGGCGCTGCTGGGCGGGGTGCTCGCCACCGTCGTCGTGCTGCTCCTGCTGCCGCTCGCCGTGCTGGTCCAGCGGTCCCTGGACGCGCCAGGCTTCGGCTCCTACCGGGCCCTGACCAGGGATGACGGCGGGGTGTTCCTGGTGGCGCCGATCGAGGCGATCGGCAATTCGCTGTCGTACGCCGTCGCCGCCACCCTCATCGCCGTGGCTGTCGGGGGGCTCGCCTCCGTCGCGCTCACCCGCCGGGACGCCGGGCGGTTCGTGCGCGGCTTCGACGCGCTGCTGATGCTGCCGCTCGGGGTGTCCGCGGTGACCGTCGGCTTCGGGTTCCTGATCGCCCTCGACGAGCCGCCGCTGGATCTGAGGGCCTCGTGGATCCTGGTGCCGCTCGCCCAGGCGCTGGTCGGTGTGCCGTTCGTCGTGCGGACGATGCTGCCCGTGCTGCGCGCGGTGGACGTGCGGCTGCGGGAGGCGGCCTCGGTGCTGGGGGCCTCGCCCTGGCGGGTGTGGCGTGAGGTGGATCTGCCGATGGTGCGGCGGGCGCTGCTGATCGCGGCCGGGTTCGCCTTCGCCGTGTCGCTCGGGGAGTTCGGGGCGACGGTGTTCATCGCGCGGCCCGACAACCCGACGCTGCCGGTGGCCGTGGCGCGGCTGCTGGGGCGGCCCGGGGAAGTCAACTACGGCCAGGCTATGGCCCTTTCGACGATTCTGATGGTGGTGTGCGCCGTGGCCCTGCTGGTGCTGGAGAGGCTTCGCACCGACCGGACCGGGGAGTTCTGATGCTGCTGGCTCTGCAGGGCGCGACGGTCCGTTTCGGCGGGCGCGCGGCGTTGGACGCCGTCGATCTGGAGGTCGTCGAGCACGAGATCGTGTGCGTGCTCGGGCCCAGCGGCAGCGGCAAGTCGACGCTGCTGCGGGCGGTGGCCGGGCTGCAGCCCCTCGACTCCGGGCGGGTGTCGCTCGACGGGCGCGACCAGGCAGGCGTGCCCGCGCACCGGCGCGGCGTCGGGCTGATGTTCCAGGACCACCAGCTGTTCCCGCAGCGGGACGTGGGCGGCAACGTCGCCTTCGGACTGCGTATGCACGGTACGTCGAAGCGGCAACAGGCCGAGCGCGTACAGGAGTTGCTGGACCTGGTCGGCCTGCCGGGCGCGTCCCGCCGGGCCGTCGCGGCGCTGTCCGGCGGGGAGCAGCAGCGGGTGGCGCTGGCCCGGGCCCTGGCGCCGAGCCCCCGGCTGCTGATGCTGGACGAGCCGCTGGGGCAGCTCGACCGGTCGCTCAGGGAGCGGCTGGTCGTCGAACTGAGGGAACTCTTCGGCCGGTTGGGCACGACCGTGCTCGCCGTGACGCACGACCAGGGGGAGGCCTTCGCGCTGGCCGACCGGGTCGTGGTGATGCGGGACGGGCGGATCGCCCAGTCCGGTACGCCCCTTCAGGTGTGGCAGCGGCCGGCCGACGCGTTCGTGGCCCGCTTCCTCGGCTTCGAGAACGTCGTCGAGGCGACGGTCGGGGCGGAGGCCGCGGACACACCGTGGGGCAAGGTGCCGGTGGGGGAGGGCGCCCCGCAGGGCACACGAACCTTGCTGGTGCGGCCCGCCGGCGTGCGCCTGGTGGCCGCCGGCACGGGCCTGCGCTGCACGGTGACCGCGCGCACCTTCAAGGGCACCCATGTCGCCGTCCACCTCCAGCCGGAGGACGCTCCGCGCCTGGAGGCGGCCTGCGCGCTGCGGTCGGCGCCGGGGGTCGGGGAGGTGGTCGGGGTGGAGTTCGACGCGGCCGAAATCGTGGTGCTCGGCTGATGGGCTGCCGCCTAAGGTGCGGGCCATGACGTTACTCGCGCACGATCGCTACTGCGACGAAATCGCCCACCAGGTCGCTCTGTTGAGGTCCCTGGTGACGTCCGGCGCCGACCTGTCCGGCACCGTGCCGACCTGCCCGGACTGGTCGCTGGAAGATCTGGTCCGGCACATGGGCGGCGCCATGCGCTGGGTGGAGTTCATCGTGCGGACCCGGGCCGAGGAGGAGGTGCCCGAGGAGCGGGTGCCGGGCCTGGCCGGACCCGGAACCCGGGGTGACACCGCCGTACTGGACGCATGGCTGGCGGAGAGCGGCGAGCAGGTCGTCGCAGCGCTGCGGGAGGCCGGGCCGGACACGAAGGTGTGGAGCTGGGCGGGGATCCTCAACTCCGGGTTCTGGGCCCGACGGATGACACACGAGATCACCGTGCACCGCGCGGACGCCACGCTCGCCGCCGGACTGCCCTACGACGTCGCGCGCGACGTGGCCGCCGACGCGATCGACGAGTGGCTCCAGATCGTCGAGTACGTGCAGCGGACGGCTCCGCAGGACACGGTGAGGGAACTGCGCGGCCCGGGCCGCAGCATCCATCTGCACGCCACCGACACCGGGTCCGGCCTGAACGCCGAGTGGCTCGTCGAGCTCACCGAGAACGGTGTCGCCTGGCGCCGGGGCCACGAGAAGGCCACGGTCGCCCTGCGTGGGCCGCTCACCTGCGTCCTGCTCGCGTTCTACCGCCGGCTGCCGCTGGACGCCCCGGAGTTGGAGGTGCTGGGGGAGCGGGAACTGCTGGAGTTCTGGCTGGAGCGGGCGACCTTCGGGTAGGGCCGGAACAGGCGGTGGCCCGCCCCCACGAGGGGGCCGGGCCACCGCCGGGCGCTGATGCGCGGGCGTCAGCTGTCGCCGCTGCTCGCCCCACGACGGCGCATGCCGAAGAACACCGCGCCGCCACCGACGAGGACCAGAACCGCCGCGATGCCGGCGATGATGCCGGTGTTGGAGTTGGCACCCGTCTCGGCGAGGTTGGAGTCACCGGCCGCGGGCGCGGGCGCGTTGCCCGCCGGCGTGGTGCTCTCGCTCTCCGACGGCGACGGAGCCGGGGTGTCGGTCTCCTCGGCCGGCTTCGAGGGGGAGGCCGACGGGGTCGGCGTGGCCGGCTCGGTCGCCGGCGGCTTCTCCTCTTCCTTCTTGCAGGCCGTGGCCGGGGTCACGAGGTTCGGCTTGATGTCCTCGTCGACGTACGGAGTGGCCTTGACGTGGATGCGGTACTCCGCGTTCGGCTTCCAGTTCTCGGCGAAGGTGATGGTGGTGCCTTCGCGTGAGCCCTTGACCACCTGCTCGCCGACCTTCTTCACGTCGGCGCCGTTGTTCTCCAGGTACACGGTGACGGTCGCCGGGATGCCGGCGGGGTCCACGTCGGTGACGGTGATGACGCCCTTGTCGCCATCGCACTTCGCCTCGGCCGAGAACTCGTTGATGTTGCAGGCGAGCGCGTTGCCGGCGGCACCGAGCGCGAGCGCGGCCGAGGCGGAGACGACACCGAGGATCCGCACGGAACGTGCGACGGTACGGCGCGATGCCGTACGACGGGATACGGACAGAACTGCCACGTTTGTCCTTTACAGGATGCGCAAATGCGGGGGGTGGAGGCAGTGTTGACTGAACATCAGCACTACCCAGAGGCTCACAGGTCTATAAGCGTCGCATAAGTAGTGTCAACGCATATGCAGGTTGCAAGCACTTGCTTTGCCAGCTTATTAACCGCCGAGACGTTTCAACGCCTCCGGCGCCTCCTCGATCCGCTCCACCAGCGCGATCCGCGCCTCCATCGAACGGCCCCTGGCCAGCGACCGGAGCAGCGGCCACGTCGGCAGCTTCTCCGTCCAGTGCGCGCGGTTCACCAGCACCATCGGTGTCGGCTCGCCCCGCGACTCGTAGTAGTTGGGCGTCGCGTTGTCGAAGATCTCCTGTACGGTGCCGGCGGCCCCCGGCAGGAACACCACGCCCGCGTTGGACCGGGCCAGCAGGCCGTCCTCGCGGGTGGCGTTGGCGAAGTACTTGGCGATGTGCGACGCGAAGGCGTTCGGCGGCTCGTGGCCGTAGAACCAGGTCGGGATCCCGACGGAACGCCCGCCTTGCGGCCAGCGCGTGCGTATCTCGAAGGCGGCCGACGCCCACTGCGTGACCGACGGCGTGAAGCGCGGTGCCTTGGCGAGCAGTTCGAGCGACTCGGTGAGCATCTCGTCGCCGAACGGGGCGGCGTACGCGCCGAGGTTCGCGGCCTCCATCGCGCCCGGGCCGCCGCCCGTGGCGACGGTGAAACCGGCACGGGCCAGCTCCCGGCCGAGGCGCACCGCCCCCGCGTACTCCTGAGTGCCACGGGCCATCGCGTGGCCGCCCATCACGCCCACGACCCGGGCGCCGGACAGGAGTTCGTCGAGTGCGTCCGAGACGGAGTCGTCGTGGACCGCGCGCAGCATGGAGGCGTAGATGTCCCGGTCCGCCTTCGTGTGCTGGAACCAGGCGTAGGCCCGGGCGTCGGGCGTGGCCTCGTAGCCGTCCGCCAGCGACTCGAAGAGCTCGTCCGGCGAGTAGACGTGGCCGCGGTAGGGGTCGAAGGGCAGGTCCGGGACCGGCGGGAAGACCAGGGCGCCGTCCGTGCGGATCTTGGCGGCGGCCTCCTCGCGCATCGCGCAGCCGAGGAAGACGGCGCCCGCCGTGTCCGTGGTGAGCAGTTCGCGCGTACGGTCCGTCAGGTCGACGGCCTGGACGCGGTGACCGGCGAGCGTGCCGCGCGCCGAGACGGTCGCGTCGAACTCCTCGAGCGTCTCGATCTCACGGTCGTCATGGTGGGCCGCATGGGCGGGCATCGTCTGCACCCGCCCATGCTGGCACAGCCATGTCTCAGCCCTCGACGGCCGACGGGTCCATCCACACGACCTCGAAGGTGTGGCCGTCGACGTCGTCGAAGGCGCGGCCGTACATGAAGCCGTGGTCCTGGGTCTCGCCGGAGACCGAGCCACCGGCCGCGACGGCCTTCTCAACCAGTTCGTCGACCTTCTCGCGGCTCTCGGCGCTCAGCGCGATCAGCACCTCGCTGGTCTTGCGCGAGTCCGCGATCTCCTTCTTGGTGAACTGGGCGTACTTCTCCTTGGTGAGCACCATCAAGACGATGGTGTCGCTGATCACGACCGACGCGGCCGTGTCGTCGCTGAACTGCTCGTTGATCGAGTAGCCGAGCTCCGTGAAGAACTTCTTCGAGGCGCCGAGGTCGCTGACGCACAGGTTCACGAAGATCATCTGCTGGTACATGCGGGGTCTCTCCCATCGGGTCCGTGTCGTTACGTGGGGATAGACCGGGGGCCGGCGCGGAACTCATCGCCGTACGGAGATTTTTTTTCGTACGAGTTGTTCAGCGGGGTCGGCGGGTTCAGCGGGCCAGCGGCAGCGCCGCCAGTTCGGCGACCGTCAGGGTCAGCGGGCCGAACAGGGCGAGCAGCGCGCCCGCGCGCAGGGCGGCGGCGCTTCGCAGCATCGTCGCGGGGGCGCCGAGCCGCAGCAGCGCGGCGGTGGTGTCGGCGCGGGCCTGCCGGGCCTCGACGGTGGCCGTGAGGAGCGTCGCCACGGTGCAGCCGGTCACCAGCAGCACGCCGAGCGTGGTGAGCGGACCGAGCGACAGTCCGTCCGGGGCGTGCAGCAGCGCCATGGCGTACGCGGCCGCCAGCACCGCGCAGACCACGCCCAGGGGGCGGCCGATCCGGGTGGCCTCCGCCATGAGGATCCGGCCGGCCAGGAGCCGGCGGGCGCCGGGGCGGGCCGACTGGAGCAGCCTGCCGCACAGATGGGTCAGGCCCGGACCGGCCAGGGCCAGTCCGACGGCGGCCAGCGCCCAGCCCGCCAGGACGCCGGGGGAGGCGCCGGAGAAGGTGAGGTCGGGGGGCGTGGGGGCGGTACGGCTCGTGTACGTCTCCACGGCGAGACCCGCGGCCAGGGCCGTGATGCCCCAGGGGAGACCGGAGGGGGCGGCGGTGGGGGCGTCGCCGGGCAGGGGGGTGTCCGGCAGGGCCGCGTCGGAAGCGGCGGGGTTGTCGGCGGTGTCCGGTGTCGCGGTGTGCCGGGCCGAGCGCCGCGCGGCGCCCCCGGCCGCGTGCGCGGCGCTCCCGGCCGGGATCACGGCGCTGACGGCGTCCGGTGCCGCCGTCTGAGGGCCGGACGGCTCGGCGGGGTCCTCGACCACGCTCACCGTGCTCCCGGCGCCCCGGGCGGTCGAGCCCGTGGCCGCAGCCGGGACGGACGCGCCCGTCCGCGCCGCCGGCGGCCCGCCGTTGCGCCCGGCCGACTCGGTGGGATCGGTGGGTCCGGTGGGTCCGGTGGGTCCGGTGGCGCGACCGTGCGAAGGCCGGACGATCTGCCGGCCGAAACGGCCGTACGTCCCGGCCGCCCGGGACGGGGCCGGGCCGGCCTCCCTCGGCCGCAGCGCCAGTGCCACCGCCACCGACGCGGCTGCGGGCACGATCGCGAGCAGTGTCAGGGCTCCCGGCAGCGGCAGCGGCTGGTCCGCCGCGAGGGACTCGGCGGCCGCGCCGTCGAAGGGCATGCCCGTCAGGTCGCCGCGCAGGTGCAGGAAGAACAGCAGGGCCAGCATCGAGCCCAGCGTGCAGGACAGGGCCGTCGTCGTCGCCGAGACGGCCATCAGGCGCAGCGGACCGAGGCCGATCGCGGAGAGGCCGGGGCGGGGCTTGGTACCGGGGTCGGTACGGGCCACCGCGACCGCGAAGTACACCGTGGCGGCCAGGGGAGCCAGGCACCAGGCCAGGCGCAGCAGGGCGGCGCCGGTGGAGCCGGGGTGGCCCAGCGCGTAGCCCAGGGCGCAGAGCAACAGGAAACCCGTCCCCGCCGAGGCCGCCGCGACCAGGAGGCGGCGCAGCTGGACGGCGGGGCGGGCGCCGCGGGTCAGACGGAGAGCGAGCACGCGGCCCGGCCTTCCGTCTCGGTGTGCTCGGCGACCGGCGGCAGGTGCACCGTCTGCACGCGCCGCCCGTCGAGCAGGGACACCGTGCGGTCGGCGAGCGCCGCGGTCTGCGCGTCGTGCGTGGCCAGGACCACCGTGATGCCGTGGGAGCGGGCCGCCGTGGTGAGGGTGCGCAGCACATGGGCGCGGTCAGCGCGGTGCAGGGGCGCCGTGGGCTCGTCGGCGAACAGCACCGACGGGGCGGGGGCGAGGGCGCGGGCGATGCACACCCGCTGCCGCTCGGCCTGCACCAGCTGGTGCGGGCGTTTGCGGGCGCCCTCGCCGATGTCCAGGCGCTCCAGCCACTCCAGGGCCACGGTCTTGGCGCGGCGGCGGCTGGTGCCGCGCAGCATCAGCGGCAGGGCGGCGTTCTCCCAGGCGTTGAGCTCCGGGACCAGCGAGGGGGCCGGGTCGATCCAGCCGAAGCGGTCCCGGCGCAGCCGCTCGCGGGTGAGGGGGCCCATGGTGTGCACGGGCATGCTGTTGAACCAGACCTCGCCGCGCCGGACGGGCACCAGGCCGGACAGACACCGCAGCAGGGTCGTCTTGCCGCTGCCGCGCGGGCCGCTGACGGCGAGGATCTCGCCCTCCCGGACACCGAGCGAGACACCGCTGAGCGCGGGGGAGCCGTCGTCGTGCTGGAAGTGCAGGGCGCGTGCCCAGAGCACGTCGTTGTCAGGCGGGGCCTCCATGGGCGTACACCTCGGTTCAGATCCGTAGTTCCCGTGTCCATCCCCCGTGCGGGGGAACGAAGGCAGGGCCGATCGGTCACTGGCACGCTAGGCAGAAGGCGGCGGGACGCCGGACAGCACGCGGCCCCGGTCCGCCGTTTCTCACTCGAACGGGGGGCACCGGGGCCGGTGTTGATCATCCAGGCAGACGATCGGAGCGACGATCGGGGCGACGGTCAGAGCTTCGTCCACGCCTCCGACAGGGTGGCGCGCAGGATCTGCTCGATCTCGTCGAACGTCGACTGGTCGGAGATCAGCGGCGGGGCGAGCTGGACGACCGGGTCGCCGCGGTCGTCGGCGCGGCAGTACAAGCCGTTGTCGTACAGCTTCTTGGAGAGGAAGCCGTACAGGATCCGCTCGGTCTCGTCCGCGTCGAAGGACTCCTTGGTCGCCTTGTCCTTGACCAGCTCGATGCCGTAGAAGAAGCCGTTGCCGCGGACGTCGCCGACGATCGGCAGGTCGTGGAGCTTGTCCAGGGTGGAGCGGAACGCGCCCTCGTTGTCGAGGACGTGCTGGGTGAGGTTCTCGCGCTCGAAGAGGTCGAGGTTGGCCAGGCCCACGGCCGCGGAGACCGGGTGGCCGCCGAAGGTGTAGCCGTGCAGGAAGGTGTTGTCGCCCTTGTAGAACGGCTCGGCCAGGCGGTCGGAGACGATGCAGGCGCCGATCGGGGAGTAGCCCGAGGTCATGCCCTTGGCGCAGGTGATCATGTCCGGGACGTAGTCGAACTTGTCGCAGGCGAAGATCGTGCCCAGCCGGCCGAAGGCGCAGATGACCTCGTCGGAGACGAGCAGCACGTCGTACTGGTCGCAGATCTCGCGGACGCGCTGGAAGTAGCCGGGCGGGGGCGGGAAGCAGCCGCCCGCGTTCTGCACCGGCTCCAGGAAGACCGCGGCGACCGTGTCCGGGCCCTCGAAGAGGATCTGCTGCTCGATCTGGTCGGCGGCCCAGCGGCCGAAGGCCTCGGGGTCGTCGCCGTGGATCGGTGCCCGGTAGATGTTCGTGTTGGGGACCTTGTGGGCGCCCGGGACGAGGGGCTCGAAGGGCGCCTTCAGCGCGGGCAGGCCGGTGATGGACAAGGCGCCCTGCGGGGTGCCGTGGTAGGCGACCGCACGAGAGATGACCTTGTACTTGGTGGGCTTGCCGACCAGCTTGAAGTACTGCTTGGCGAGCTTCCAGGCGGTCTCGACGGCCTCGCCGCCGCCGGTCGTGAAGAAGACCTTGTTCAGGTCGCCCGGGGCGTGGTGCGCGAGGCGCTCGGCCAGCTCGACGGCCTTGGGATGGGCGTAGGACCACACCGGGAAGAACGCCAGCTCCTGCGCCTGCTTGGAGGCGGTCTCGGCGAGCTCGACGCGGCCGTGCCCGGCCTGCACCACGAACAGGCCGGCGAGACCGTCCAGGTAGCGCTTGCCCTGGTCGTCGTAGATGTACGTGCCCTCGCCCCGGACGATGGTGGGGACGGGGGCCTTCTCGTACGACGACATGCGCGTGAAGTGCATCCACAGGTGGTCGTACGCGGTCTGGGAGAGGTCCTTGCTCACGGCTATCGGGTCCTCACGGTTATCGGGTCCCCCACATGTAGGTCTGCTTCTTGAGCTTGAGGTAGACGAAGCTCTCGGTGGAGCGCACTCCGGGGACGGCCCGGATGCGTTTGTTGATGACGTCCAGGAGGTGGTCGTCGTCCTCGCAGACGATCTCCACCATCAGGTCGAAGGAGCCTGCGGTCATCACCACGTACTCGCACTCGGACATGGCCGTCAGCGCGTCCGCCACCGACTCCACGTCGCCCTCGACGTTGACGCCGACCATCGCCTGTCTGCGGAAGCCCACGGTGAGCGGGTCCGTGACGGCGACGATCTGCATCACGCCCTGGTCGAGCAGCTTCTGGACGCGCTGGCGCACGGCCGCCTCGGACAGGCCCACGGCCTTGCCGATGGCGGCGTACGGCCGGCGGCCGTCCTCCTGCAGCTGCTCGATGATGGCGAGGGAGACGGCGTCCAACTGCGGCGAGCTGCCGTTCCTGGACTCGCGGGAGGACTCGCGGTGCTCCCGCGAGCCCTTCTGGTCTGCGCTTCGACTGGCCACGAGCTCACTGTGCACGAGGTCTCGACACTTCCGCAAGCCTCGATCGATGAAATCCGTTGTTTAGGTAGCCGACTCCTGCGGATTCCGCATGCTCGAAGGGAGCGGGGGTGTTGAAAACGTGGGTCAGCCGACTAGGGTGGGTGTCTCAAGTACTGGACATCCGAACTGGAGGGCCGGCAGTGAGCACCGAGCTGCGTCGTCTGCGCAACTACATCGGCGGTGAGTTCCGGGACGCCGCCGACGGACGGACCACCGAGGTGGTCAATCCCGCGACGGGCGAGGCGTACGCGACCGCTCCGCTGTCCGGGCAGGCGGACGTGGACGCCGCGATGGCGGCGGCCGCCGAGGCCTTCCCCGGCTGGCGCGACACCACGCCCGCCGAGCGCCAGAAGGCCCTGCTGAAGATCGCGGACGCCTTCGAGGAGCGCGCCGAGGAGCTGATCGCGGCCGAGGTGGAGAACACGGGCAAGCCGGTCGGGCTGACCCGCTCCGAGGAGATCCCGCCGATGGTCGACCAGGTCCGCTTCTTCGCGGGCGCGGCCCGGATGCTGGAGGGCCGCTCGGCCGGCGAGTACATGGAGGGCCTGACCTCCATCGTCCGCCGCGAGCCGGTCGGCGTCTGCGCGCAGGTCGCGCCGTGGAACTACCCGATGATGATGGCCGTGTGGAAGTTCGCCCCGGCGATCGCGGCGGGCAACACGGTCGTGCTGAAGCCGTCCGACACCACCCCGGCGTCCACGGTGCTGATCGCGGAGATCCTCGGCGGGATCCTGCCGAAGGGCGTCTTCAACGTCATCTGCGGCGACCGCGAGACCGGCCGCATGATGGTCGAGCACGAGATCCCGGCGATGGCCTCCATCACCGGCTCGGTGCGCGCCGGCATCAAGGTCGCCGAGTCCGCCTCCAAGGACGTCAAGCGCGTCCACCTGGAGCTGGGCGGCAAGGCGCCGGTCGTCGTCTTCGAGGACACCGACATCGCCAAGGCCGTCGAGGACATCTCGGTCGCGGGCTACTTCAACGCCGGCCAGGACTGCACGGCCGCCACGCGCGTGCTCGTCCACGAGTCCATCCACGACGAGTTCGTCTCCGCGCTGTCGAAGGCCGCCGCCGAGACCAGGACCGGGCAGCCGGACGACGAGGACGTGCTGTTCGGCCCGCTCAACAACCCCAACCAGCTCAAGCAGGTCGAGGGCTTCATCGAGCGGCTGCCCGCGCACGCGCGCGTGGAGACCGGCGGCAAGCGGGTCGGAGACAAGGGCTACTTCTACGCGCCGACCGTCGTCTCGGGCCTCAAGCAGGACGACGAGATCATCCAGAAGGAGGTCTTCGGCCCGGTCATCACCGTGCAGTCCTTCACGGACGAGGACCAGGCGGTGCAGTGGGCCAACGGCGTCGAGTACGCGCTCGCCTCCTCCGTGTGGACCAAGGACCACGGCCGCGCCATGCGGATGTCCAAGAAGCTCGACTTCGGCTGCGTCTGGATCAACACGCACATCCCGCTGGTCGCCGAGATGCCGCACGGCGGCTTCAAGAAGTCCGGCTACGGCAAGGACCTGTCGGCGTACGGCTTCGACGACTACACGCGGATCAAGCACGTGATGACGTCGTTGGACTCGTAATCCCCGGGCCGAACTGCCCGCGGCCCCGGACGGTCGGCTTCCGTCCGGGGCCGCGGTGTTGTTCGGCCGGCGGCCGTACGAACGCCGAGATCTCCCGGCCACTCCGAAAAAGTGTTATCGCGGTTCCTTCACGACGTCTCCACCCTGTGATCCCCGACATAGCGCAGACCCCGGGACCGGCTGAGAGGGTGCGTGCGGAACATCAGTGAACCCAGGCGTCGAGAGGCCACCGTGGACAGTCAGCACTGGCGCGCCACCATCACGGCGGCGCAGTCCGGCGACCGGCAGGCGCTGGACGAGCTGGTCGCGGGCTGGCTGCCGCTGGTCTACAACATCGTGGGCCGGGCCCTGAACGGTCACGCCGATGTCGACGACGTCGTCCAGGAGACCATGCTCCGCGCGGTCGACAACCTCGGCTCGCTGCGCGACCCGGACAGCTTCCGGTCCTGGCTGGTGGCGATCGCCGTGCGCCAGATACGCGACCGCGCCCGGCGCCGCACCCCGGACCGGCTGGAGGAGGCCGCTGCCTCCGACTTCGCCGAACTGACCGTGCTGCGCCTCCAGTTGGAGGGGCAGCGGCGTGAGGTCGCCGAGGCCGTGCGGTGGCTGGACGACGAGGACCGGCAACTGCTGTCGCTGTGGTGGCTGGAGGTCGCGGGCGAACTGACCCGGCGCGAACTGGCCGCCGCCGTCGGCATCACCCGGCAGCACGCCGCCGTGCGCGTCCAGCGGATGAAGGAGCGCCTGGAGACCTCGCGCGGCATCGTCCGCGCCCTCGACGGCGCCTGCCCCGGCCTGCGCGAGCTGACCGGCCGCTGGAACGGCCGGCCCGACTCGGTGTGGCGCAAGCGGCTGGCCCGGCACATCCGCGGCTGCGGCTACTGCGGCGACCCCCGCGAGACGGTCGTACCGGCGGAACGCCTCCTCGTCGGCATCGCGCTCGTCCCGCTGCCCGTCGGGTTCACGCTGTCGCTCGCCTTCGGCGGCAAGACGGCCGTGGCCGCCACCTCCGCCGGGTGGTCCGCCAAGGTGCTGGGCGCGCTCACCAAGCCGGCCGTCGCGATGACGGCCGGCGCGACGATCGTGGCGGGCGGCGCGTATGTCGTCACCCAGCCACCGGACGCCCCGCCGCCCCGGGCCGCGGTCACCCCCACGGCGACGGCCACTTCCGAACCGCCGCCCTCCGCCACGCCCACCCCCACGCCCACCCCCACGCCCTCCCCGTCGGCGACGAAGAAGGCCGACCTGTACGGCACGGTCGTCGACGCCGTCGACCGCGCCCCCGACCCGGACGCCCGGCCCGCCGCCCTGCCCCGCCGCCCCGAGTCCGGCATCACCAGCACCGGCGGCCCGAGGGCCGTGATGCAACACCGTGGCGACAGCGTGACGCTGAGCGGGCAGGGCTATGTCCTGGTCCGCTGGCAGATCTCGCCGCACGCCCGGCCCGGCGCGGTGGTCATGCCGACCTGGACCGGCCTGAAGGGCAAGCTGTTCCACGTGGCCTCCGGCGGCTCGCGCCGCATGGACGACCCGCTGCCCGGCGCCCCGAACGGCTACGTCACCGGCATGGGCGGCCCCGACATCGGATACGCGGTGCTGCCGCCCGGCACCCAGCAGATGTGGCAGAACGAGTACTTCTACGTCGACGGCACCGTCACCCTCACCCAGAACGAACGCGGCTGCGACTACGGCATCGCCGTCTTCCCGTCGAGCTGGCAGGCCGTGGACAAGGACGTCAACGACGGCCCCGCCCAGGGCGCGATCCGCTACGGCCTCGTCCGCGACACCGGCACGGACAGCGCGCCGGTGCCGCAGTACGTCACGCGTTCGACCCCGGCCGATCCGGCGACGGTCGCGCAGCGCTCGCGCGTGTAGCGCACAGCACGTCGATGCGGTTGGTCGTGATCGAGTCCACGCCCGCGTCCAGCAGCCGTCGCATGGAGCGGCGCGTGTCGGGGGTCCAGACGGACAGCAGGTAGCCGTCGCGGTGGACGCGGTCGGCGAGGGCCCGGTCCACCAGCGAGAAGCGGTAGTTGAGCCAGCGCGGGCGGACCGCCTCCAGCAGGACGGGCCGGGGCGGGGCCAGCGTCGTCCAGGTGAGCGCGATCTCGGCGGCCGGGTCCGCCGCGCGCACGGCGAGCATGGCGTCGGCGCCCGCGCAGTAGTAGACGCGGTCCGCCGCCCCGGCCTCCCGTACGGCGTCCATCACCCGCCGCACCGCCCGCACGTCGGGCGAGCCGGGCAGGTCGATCATCACCCGGTGGCCGCCGGTCGCGGCCAGCGCCTCCGTCAGGGCCGGAACCCCGCCGCCGGTCAGCCCGCGCACCTCCTCCCAGGACAGCGCGAGCACCGGCCGCTCCTGCTCCCAGAGCCGCTTCAACGTGTCGTCGTGCAGCAGCACCGGCACGCCGTCCCTGGTCAGCCGTACGTCGATCTCCACCGCGTCCGCGCCCCGGTCGAGCGCGGAACGCAGTGAGGCGACGGTGTTCTCGCGGTGGCGGTAGGGGTCGCCCCGGTGGGCCACGGCGGTCACGAGTCGCCAGGGGTGCTCGGGGGAGGGCGTCACCGGTCGAGCCACCCAGCGGTGTACGTGTCGATCTCCTCGTTGATCCGGGCCTTGCCCGCCGTGTCCAGGAAGGACGCCTCGACGGCGTTCTTCGCCAGCTCGGCCAGGCCCCGCTCGTCGAGGTCGAGCAGCCGGGCGGCGACCGCGTACTCGTTGTCGAGGTCGGTGCCGAACATCGGCGGGTCGTCGGAGTTGATCGTGACGATGACCCCGGCCTCGGCGAACTCCTTGATCGGGTGCTCGTCGAGGGTGCGGACCGCCCGCGTGGCGATGTTGGAGGTCGGGCACACCTCCAGCGGGATCCGGTGCTCGGCGAGGTGCGCGAGGAGCTTCGGGTCCTGCGCGGAGCTGGTGCCGTGGCCGATGCGCTCGGCCCGCAGATGCGTCAGGGCGTCCCACACCGTCTGCGGGCCGGTGGTCTCGCCGGCGTGTGGTACGGAGTGCAGCCCGGCGGCGATCGCCCGGTCGAAGTACGGCTTGAACTGCGGACGCGGCACGCCGACTTCGGGCCCGCCCAGACCGAAGGAGACCAGGCCCTCCGGGCGCAGCCGGTCGTCGGTGGCGAGCCGGGTCGTCTCCTCGGCGGCTTCGAGTCCGGCCTCGCCGGGGATGTCGAAGCACCAGCGCAGCACGGTCCCGAAGTCGGCCTCTGCGGCCTTGCGGGCGTCCTCGATCGCGTCCATGAAGGCGCGTTCGTCGATGCCGCGGCGCGTGGAGGAGAACGGGGTGATGGTCAGCTCGGCGTACCGCACCTGTTGCCGGGCCAGGTCACGGGCCACCTCGTAGGTCAGCAGCCGGACGTCCTCCGGGGTGCGGATCAGGTCGACGACCGACAGGTACACCTCGATGAAGTGGGCGAAGTCGGTGAAGGAGAAGTAGTCGACCAGGGCAGCGGGGTCGGTCGGGACCCTCGAGTCGGGGTGGCGGGCGGCCAGCTCGGACACGATCCGGGGGGAGGCGGAGCCCACGTGGTGCACATGCAGTTCGGCCTTGGGCAGCCCGGCGACGAAGGCCTTCAGGTCGCGCGGGGCATGCGGGTCGACGAGATGCTCGGTCAAGGGTTCCTCCCCGGAACGGCGCCCCTGTCGGCGCGTGGCGGGCGGGGCGCGGGTGATCGGCTGATCGATGACTCGGATTCATCGTAGGCCGTGGGGGAGAGCCCCTTTCCGGGGGCGCGGGGCTGTATCGCTGTACGGCTCCGCCGCGTGGGCGCGAGCAACCCCCGCACCCGCACTGTGGCACGCACCGAACGGCCCCGTAGCATGGCGGCACGATCGACCCAGGGGGGATGCACCATGACGGACCCGACGCAGCCCGGTTCAGGCGGCGGCCACGACCCGTGGGCGCCCCCGGAGAACCGGCCGTCGCTCAACAAGGACCAGCCCCCCACCGCAGGGCCGCCCTCCGTGCACGACCAGGCCACGGTCACCTCGATGCCGACCGCGGGTTTCACCCCGCCCACCGGCACGCCGCAGTTCGACACCTCGGGCACCGGCGCGGTCCCACCCCCACCCGCCGCCCCCGGCGGGTACGGCTACCCCGGCTACCCCCAGGCGGGCTACGGCTGGCCCGGTATGCCGCCTGCCCCCCAGAACGGCATGGGCGTCGCCGCGATGGTGCTGGGCATCATCTCCTGCACGCTCTTCTGTCTGTACGGCGTGGTCTCCCTGGTCACCGGCATCCTCGCGGTCGTCTTCGGCATCAAGGGCCGCAAGCGCGCCGAGGCGGGAGTGGCCAGCAATCACGGTCAGGCCCAGGCGGGCCTGATCATGGGCATCATCGGGATCATCCTCGGCATCGCGGTGATCGTCCTGATAGCCGTCGGCATCACGGCCGCGATCAACAGCGACGAACCGTACGACGATCCGTACTACGGCGCCCAAGCCCCGGTCGCCACCGCCCCGTCCCACCACTGAAACAGCCGTACTACGCGGCGGACTTGGCCACTACGATTCCCTGGTCTGACAACGGAGGGGAGATCGTCCATGTCCAACACCAATCCCACGCCCGGTGGGTTCGGTCCGCCGTCCCAGCCCCCGCAGCAGCCGGCCCCCGGCTACGGCTATCCGCAGCAGGGCGGCCCCGGCTACGGCTACCCCCAGGGCAGCCCCGGCTACCCGGCCGCGCCGCCCGCGGGCTACCCCCAGGCGCCCGGCTACGCGATGCCCGCGCAGCCGAGCAACGGCATGGGAACCACGGGGCTGGTGCTGGGCATCATCGGCGTGGTGTGCAGCGTGACCTTCCTGCTGTGGTTCTTCGGCGTGATCCTGGGCATCCTGGCGATCATCTTCGGTGCCATCGGCCGGGGCAGGGCCACCCGAGGTGAGGCCACCAACAAGGGCGCGGCGACCGCCGGACTGGTCTGCGGCATCATCGCCACCGTGATCCTGCCGCTGCTGGGCTTCCTGCTCTTCGCCAGCGTCATGGGCGGGCTCGGCGCGGCTGCCTGAAGCTGCTGCCTCACAGGAGGGGGTCGGCCCCCATGGGCCGGCCCCCGAGTCATGCCCCGCCTAGGGTCTGTCGTTTGGACAGGTCGCAGGGAATCGACGGCATCTCTTCAGCCCCGCGTCTGCGACGTGATCCAAACGACAGGCCCTAGGTGTATTGATCACGAGCGTTGTTAACACTGGCCGGGCTTGATCATGGCGAAGGCCCCCGTGTGTGGTGGAG
>NZ_JBITJK010000055.1:0-53400 GCF_044459945.1 Streptomyces sp. NPDC050164 | reverse complement strand
CCTCCGCCTTGCAGAGGCACGCACCAGACCCCGCTCGCCGGCACCGAGCAGAACAGTCGCTTCCCTGCGACCTGATCCAAACGACAGACCCTAGTTCATCCTCCCCACGACCTCCCGCACCCGCCGGACGTCCCGGATCCGCTGCTCGTACGTCGCCCCGAGTGCGAGCAGCAGGAGTCCGGCGAGGGCGGGAGGCGCCCAGCGGGGGAGTGCCCCGGTCACCTGCACGACGTACGGGGCGAGTTCGTGCAGCGCGACCAGGGCCAGCACGGAGCCGCCGAGCACCAGCGGCGCCTGGAGGCGGTGCCGGGCACCCAGCAGGGTGACCAGCAGTGCCGCCGTGCCCAGCAGCAACGGCCGCGTCCAGTGCGGGTCGCCCCAGGCCGCGACGAGGCTCGGCACGAGCGTGGCGGCGAGTCCGGGGCCGTACGCCGTCCAGGACGAGGTCTGCGGGTCGTGGCGCCTGCGCAGGGCGCCGACGAGCAGCGCCGGGACGGTCACCGGGAGCGTGTACGCCTCGGGGGTGCCGACCTCCCACGCATCCAGGCGTACCCAGGCGGCCAGCACGAACAGGGCCGTGGCCGCGTAGCCGACGGGACGGCGGTCCGGACGCAGTGCGGTGCCCGCGGTGATCACGCCGCACAACGCCAGCACCAGGGCGAGCATCGGCGGATCGGTGCCGGCGAGGCCCACGGCCAGCAGACCGGCGGCGGCTCCCACGGCCTCGACCGGCACCGTCGCCCTGGACACAACAAGACGCGGCGCGAGCAGTGCGGCGGCCACGGGAACGGCCAGGACCAGCAAGGCGGTCCGGGACGGCGGCCAGTCCGCGGCGGCACCCGACGCCGAGGCCAGGGCAGCGGCGTACACGAGCGCGGCCGCAGCCGTGACGGAGACGACGCCCGCCCGCCAGGAGGCCGAGGCGAACAGGGCCGTCAGCACCGACAGCACCACCAGGGTCGCGGTCTGGGAGGCGAGGGAGGCCAGGGCGAGGCCGACGGAGGTGATGAGCGAGAGCAGGAGGGCGGTGAGCCGCGCGGCGGACACCGTGGCCCGGCCCACGTACAACGCAGCCGCTGTCATGACTCCCAGGACCACCATCCCGGCGACGTACGGAATCCCGAACACCGCCGGAAGCGTCAGTGCCGTGGCCCACACCAGGCCCAGCGCACCGATCCGGGCCCGCGAACGCCACTGCTCCGCACGGGCCGCGAGGGCGAGAACAGCCGCGACGGCCAGCAGCACGACGGGAGTTGCCGCCGCATCGGGCGGCCAGGGCGCCTCGACGGTCACGGCGGCCCGGGCGTCCGACGGCGCCCCGCTCCACACCCGGCCGATCCAGCCGGCCGGCCCCAGCACCACCACGGCTACGACGGGCAGCGCCCACAGCACGGCCAGCGCCTGCACGGCACCGGAGGCCCAGGCGAACCCGAGCCGCACCACGTCCGGCAGCCGCCCGGCCCGCACCGCCGCCGGCAGGGCGATCGCACAGACCACATAGGCCGGAACCGTCCACATCTCCGGCAGCCAGGAGCGGGCCACCCCGCCGAACGCACCTACGGCGAGCAGGCCCGAGACGATCGCGAGACCGAGGGCGTGCTTCTGGCTCGGGCCTTGCCAGGGCGCGTCCGCGCTCTCACTCGAACTCGAATCCGAACCTGTGCCCGCCCCCCACCAAGCCGCTCCCACCGCGATCGCCGCCGCGAGAAGCAGGAGTGCCCCGGCGCGTGCGGCTTCGCTCGGGGTGTCAGCCGCCAAGGACAGCCAGCCGGCGGTCAGGACGCCCCAGGCGCCCACGCAGTACGCCCCGACCACGGCGGTGATCCGTGTGGAACCGGTCGTCACCCGCAGCGCGGCCACCGCGTCCAGGCCGGCCGTCACCAGCAGCGCGGCGCTGATCACGTACGGACCCGCGTCGGCGGACAGGGCCCACAGCAGCAGCGGGAACTGGGCCGCCGCCAGGGCGCAGGGCAGGGGCAGTCGCAGCGCGGCCGTGGCCGGCAGCAGACCGTACGCCGACCAGATCCCCGCCAGCACCGCCGCCGCGGCCGCCGCGTAGCCCGTCCCGTCCGTCCCGGCGAGAGCGGCCTCGTGCAGGGCGTAGGCGTCCAGGACGGTCAGCGCGAGGCCCAGCCCGGCCACGGACTCGGCCGTCGAGCGCAGCCCCCGCTTCAGCAGGAGCGCCGGCCCGGCGAGCGCGGCCAGCGTGACCGCGCCGAGCACCAGCGCCCGCCCGGTGATCCCCATGTGCCCCCAGCTGACCAGTGTGAACACCGCCGCCGCGAGCGTGAGCAGCACACCGCCGAGCACCAGCAGCACGTTCTGCACACTGGGCGCTGCGGTCTCCGGGCGGGACGGCGCGGCGGGCGGCAGCTGCGCCCGCGCCTGAGCCCGCGCCTGTTGCTGCGTCTGTTGCAGGGTCGCGACC
Source organism: Streptomyces sp. NPDC050164 (assembly GCF_044459945.1). Classification (NCBI taxonomy): domain Bacteria; kingdom Bacillati; phylum Actinomycetota; class Actinomycetes; order Kitasatosporales; family Streptomycetaceae; genus Streptomyces; species Streptomyces sp. NPDC050164. The sequence goes on along the minus strand of NZ_JBITJK010000055.1, from coordinate 50,972 downwards.
AGCCAGGCGCGACGCGCCAGCAACTGGGTGCGTCGGGACTCCAGTTGCCGGAGTTCGGCATCAAGGAGCCGCAACTCCTCGGCCGGGGGCGGAAAGTGCGTCATGACGGCAGTGTGGTCCGCGTCACCCCATACGGCATGAGTCCGGATACTCAGGCGCGTACTCAGCCAGCCCGCACCGGGAGTGGGCAGACTGGGGTCATGGACTGGAACCGCTACCGCTTCCGCAGTCTGTGGGCCCTGCCCGCGCCGCCCGCCACCGTGTACGAGGCGCTGGAGCGCGCCGAGGACTACCCCCGGTGGTGGCGCCAGGTCCGGGAGGTGACCCGGCTCGACGACACGACGGGGGTGGTCCGGGTCCGCTCCGTCCTGCCGTACGACATGACCTTCACGGCGCGGGAGGTGCGACGTGATCCCGGGGCCGGCGTGCTGGAGCTCGCGCTGTCCGGCGACATGGAGGGCTGGGCGCGCTGGACGCTCGCACCGGACGGGACGGGGACTCTGGCGCGGTACGACCAGTTCGTCGAGGTCCGCAAGCCGCTGCTGCGGCGGCTGGCCGTGCCGTGCCGGCCCGCCTTCCGGGCCAATCACCGGCTGATGATGAGCGCGGGAGCGCGCGGACTGGCCAGGCACCTCGAAGCGGTTTGAAGGAAGCGTGCCGGGGCCTGTATTGTTCGGTGCGTTCCCGGGCGATTAGCTCAGTGGGAGAGCGCTTCGTTCACACCGAAGAGGTCACTGGTTCGAACCCAGTATCGCCCACCGGAAACAGCCGGTCCGTCTCAGACGGACCGGTTTTTTCATGCCCTGGAAAGGGTGCTCAGGCCGCCGCCGGCAAGTCCGGACGCAGCGGCCAGGCCGGGTCGACCGCCTCGTCCACGCCACTGCGCGCGAACCACGCCTGGAGCCCCCGGGCCTGCGCCGCGTGCCACACCGCCTGAAGCGTGTGCAGCTCACCGGGGGCGAGGCGCTCCAGCCGCGACGCGAAACGGCGGCCCACCGCCCGGGTGACCTCCAGCGCCGCCACTGCGTCGGCCGCCGCGTCATGGGCGCCCTCCAGCGCGACGCCGTAGTGCGCGCACAGATCGGTCAGCGTGCGGCGGCCCTTGCGGTAACGGTCCAGGTGCTTGTCCAGGACCCTCGGGTCGAGCACGAGCAGCGGCGCCGACTCGAACCAGCGGCTCAGGGCCGAGGCACGATGGCGGCGCAACTCCCGGTCGAACAGGGTCAGATCGAACGGCGCGTTCATCACCACGACCGGGCGGCCGACGTGCGCCTGCTCGGCGAGCGCCTCCGCTATCTCGAACATCACCGGCGCCGGCCACCGGCCGTTGCGCTGGAGGTGTTCCTCCGTCAGCCCGTGCACCGCCGTCGCCTCGGCGGGCACCGGCACGCCCGGGTTCACCAGCCAGCGGCTGACCCGCGGCCGGACGCCCGGGGCGTCCTGGACGACGACGGCGGCCGACACGATGCGGTCGGTCTCGACGTCCACGCCCGTCGTCTCCGTGTCGAAAGCGGCCATCGGCCCCTCGTACCAGCACGTCGTCATAGCCACACAACCCCTCGTTCACCCTCGGCAGCTGACGCACCGTCCGCTGCCCGATTCGGTGATACCCGGGCTGTTTGCGCCGTACGCCGGAAGGAGACAACAGGAGTACGGGTCCGCGCAGTTCAGCGGCCCGCAGTGGGGACTCACTTGTTCTGGAAGGCTGTTGGCCATGGCCATAGCGCAGCCCGAACGGGGCGGGCTGCTGCCCGAGCGCACGGCTCCCTCTCGCGGCACTCTCGCCACCACCGCCTGCATGGAGACACTCCAGGTCGGCTATCTGCACGCCGTCGCGGCGGCCGCCGGCTGCTCGCTCTCCCAGCCGTTTCCCGACAACGGCATCGACTGGCACGTCAGCCACAGCGCCCCCGGGCACACGGTCGACGACGAGGTCACCATCAAGGTGCAGCTCAAGGCCACGTACCAGGTGCCGCCCAACCCACCGGGCCGCACCTTCGCCTTCACGCTCGACAACGACCACCTGGCGAAGCTCGCCCGCACACCCGTGTCGGTGCACAAGATCCTGGTGGTGATGCTGGTGCCGCGATCCCAGGACGACTGGCTGCGCGCCAGCCAGGACCGGCTGGATCTCAGGCACTGCTGCTACTGGACCAACCTCGCCGGCCAGCCGATCACCGGCCGCCGCCGCACCACCGTGCGGATACCGACTTCACGCATCTTCGACGACCGGGCGCTGTGCGAGATCATGACGCGGGTCGGGACGGGAGGGAAACCGTGACGCACCGCCCGACCGAGGAGCCCGTCAGGCAGGTGCGGCCCCACCCCGTCGACACGACGGGATGGAACGGCCGCCCGCCCGAGCCCATGGACGTCGACCCGGCCGTGCTCAGCGCCCTGCTCCGCCGGCACGGCTGGCAGCGCCGCGGCGGCGCCCCGGGACGCTACGGCCGCTGGACCCCGCCCGGCCCCGGCGGCAGCGGCACCAGCCTCCTCGTACCCGAGAGCCGCGCCTTCCCCGACAGCGACGACCTGCTCGGCGAGGCCCTGCTCGCCCTGTCCCGCAGCGGCTCGCCCTCCGCCCGCGAGGTCCTCGTCTCCCTCGCAGTCCCCAGCGACGAGATCCGCTGGTGGCACGACGTCCCCGCCGGGCCCGCCGGAGCGGCGTCCTGGACCGTCGAGGACCGGCTGCGCACCGCCGCCCGCCGGATGCTGCTCGCGGCGGCACTCGCCACCCGCGCGCGGGCCGGCTACCACGGCGCCCGGCACCGGCGCTCCGCCGCCGCGTCCCTGGACAACGTCCTCGTCGGCTCCGCGACGGACGGCCGGCTCACCGCCTTCGTGCCCGTCGCCGACGGCCGCCCCCTCGCCGTCCGCCTCCACCAGGCCCTGTACGCCGCCCGTGAGGCCATCGACTACCAGCGCGCCGCCGGCGGCATGGACGCCTTCGACGCCGCGGTCGAGGCGGGCGTGAGCCACGAGCTCACCGAAGCCCTCGTCGCCCTGGTCCGGGGCACGGAGGGCGCCCGGATCGCCGTCGAGTGGGCCCCGGCCGCCGGTGTGCCCGAGGGCTGCGCGCCCTCCGCCGAGCCCGTCGAGTTCTCACCCGGCGACCTGCCCGTGCTGCGCGAGGCGGGCGCCCGCTATCTGCGCGAGGAACCCGCCGTACCGGTGCGGATCACGGGAGCGGTGGTACGGATGCGCAGGTCGGGGCCGCGCGGCGAGGGCACCGTACGGCTGCGGGTGCTGGCCGGGGCCGACGTACCCAACGTCCGGATCACCCTCGACGAGGAGGACTACCGGATCGCCGGGCACGCCCACCTCGTCGGACTGCCGGTGCGGATCCAGGGACGGCTGGAGAGCCGGGGCGGCTTCCGGCGCCTCACCGGCGCCCACGGCGTCGTACCGGTGCAGGTCGACGATGCCGAGCGGGACCGCCTGATGAAGGCGCTCCAGGAGAACGCCGGGATGGCGGCCTTCTTCGAGGAGGCCTGCGGAGGGGACTGCGGGGACTGATTTCGCGGTGGGCGGTCCGGGGTCGGTACGATCCATACTCGTGCGCGCGCTCCGGTATGGCGCCGCGACCCCACCTTCAGTCAGGAGAGACCGGTGTCAGACGTCCGTGTGATCATCCAGCGCGATTCCGAGCGGGAAGAACGCGTGGTGACGACGGGCACTACGGCCGCCGAGCTCTTCGCCGGCGAGCGCTCGATCATCGCCGCGCGCGTGGGCGGCGAACTCAGGGACCTGTCGTACGCCCTGTCCGAGGGCGACGAGGTCGAGGGCGTCGAGATCTCCTCGGAGGACGGCCTGAACATCCTGCGCCACTCCACCGCGCACGTCATGGCGCAGGCCGTGCAGGAGCTCTTCCCCGAGGCCAAGCTCGGCATCGGCCCGCCCGTCAAGGACGGCTTCTACTACGACTTCGACGTCGAGAAGCCGTTCACGCCCGAGGATCTCAAGGCCATCGAGAAGAAGATGCAGGAGATCCAGAAGCGGGGGCAGAAGTTCGCCCGCCGTGTCGTCACCGACGAGGCCGCCCGCGAGGAGCTGGCCGGCGAGCCGTACAAGCTGGAGCTGATCGGCCTCAAGGGCTCCGCCTCCTCCGACGACGGCGCGGACGTCGAGGTCGGCGCCGGAGAGCTGACGATCTACGACAACCTGGACGCCAAGACCGGCGAGCTGTGCTGGAAGGACCTCTGCCGCGGCCCCCACCTGCCGTCGACCCGTGCGATCCCGGCGTTCAAGCTGATGCGCAACGCGGCCGCCTACTGGCGCGGCAGCGAGAAGAACCCCATGCTCCAGCGCATCTACGGCACCGCCTGGCCCACCAAGGACGAGCTGAAGGCGCACCTGGAGTTCCTCGCCGAGGCCGAGAAGCGCGACCACCGCAAGCTCGGCAGCGAGCTCGACCTGTTCTCCATCCCGGAGCAGATCGGCTCCGGCCTCGCCGTCTTCCACCCCAAGGGCGGCGTCATCCGCCGGGTCATGGAGGACTACTCGCGGCGCCGCCACGAGGAGGAGGGCTACGAGTTCGTCTACACCCCGCACGCGACGAAGGGGAAGCTCTTCGAGACCTCGGGCCACCTGGACTGGTACGCCGACGGCATGTACCCGCCCATGCAGCTCGACGAGGGCGTGGACTACTACCTCAAGCCCATGAACTGCCCGATGCACAACCTGATCTTCGACGCCCGCGGGCGCTCCTACCGTGAGCTGCCGATGCGCCTGTTCGAGTTCGGGACCGTGTACCGGTACGAGAAGTCGGGCGTCGTGCACGGCCTGACCCGGGCCCGCGGCTTCACCCAGGACGACGCGCACATCTACTGCACGCGCGAGCAGATGTCGGAGGAGCTCGACAAGACGCTCACCTTCGTCCTGAACCTGCTGCGCGACTACGGCCTCACCGACTTCTACCTGGAGCTGTCCACCAAGGACCCGGAGAAGTTCGTCGGCTCGGACGAGGCCTGGGAGGAGGCCACGGAGACCCTCCGCCAGGTCGCCGAGAAGCAGGGACTGCCCCTCGTCCCCGACCCGGGCGGCGCCGCCTTCTACGGCCCGAAGATCTCCGTCCAGACCAAGGACGCCATCGGCCGCACCTGGCAGATGTCGACCATCCAGCTCGACTTCAACCTGCCCGAGCGCTTCGACCTGGAGTACACGGCCGCGGACGGTTCCAAGACCCGACCGGTCATGATCCACCGCGCGCTGTTCGGCTCCATCGAGCGCTTCTTCGCGGTGCTCCTGGAGCACTACGCGGGTGCCTTCCCGGCGTGGCTGGCCCCGGTCCAGGCGATCGGCATCCCGATCGGCGACGCGCACGTCGAGTACCTGGAGAAGTTCGCGGCGGCGGCCAGGAAGAAGGGTCTGCGCGTCGAGGTGGACTCCTCCTCGGACCGGATGCAGAAGAAGATCCGCAACGCCCAGAAGCAGAAGGTGCCCTTCATGGTCATCGCGGGCGACGAGGACATGTCCCACGGGTCCGTGTCCTTCCGCTACCGCGACGGCTCCCAGGAGAACGGCATCCCGTTCGACGAGGCCATCGCGAAGATCGTGAAGGTCGTCGAGGAGCGGGCGCAGGTCTGACCGCAGGGCGTCACCGCGACCTGACCGAACCGCGTACGGGCCCCCGGGAGATCCCGGGGGCCTTTGCCGTACCCCCAGGTCGACGCCATATGCTGCACTGCATGACGAGTGAGCCGGAGCAGCAGCTGGGAGTGGGGACGCAGGACGCGTTCCAGCGTCTGTGGACGCCCCATCGGATGGCCTACATCCAGGGCGAGAACAAGCCGACCGGCCCCGGCGCCGGCGACGGCTGTCCCTTCTGCTCCATCCCGGCCAAGTCCGACGAGGACGGGCTGGTCGTCAGGCGCGGCGAGCAGGTCTACGCGGTGCTCAATCTCTACCCGTACAACGGCGGGCACCTGATGGCCGTGCCCTACCGGCACGTCGCCGACTACACCGACCTCACGGCGGGGGAGACCGCCGAGCTCGGCGAGCTCACCAAGCAGGCGATGACGGCCCTGCGCACGGCCTCCGGCGCCCACGGCTTCAACATCGGCATGAACCAGGGCTCGGTCGCCGGCGCGGGCATCGCGGCGCATCTGCACCAGCACATCGTGCCGAGGTGGGGTGGGGACACGAACTTCATGCCGGTGGTGGGGCATACACGGGTGCTGCCGCAGCTCCTGGCGGACACGAGGAAGATGCTGGCGGAGGCTTGGCCGACCAGCTGAACCCGGCGGGGTCGGACCTTCTCAGCCCGTCCGGCGTTTGAGGACGAGGCCCTTCAGGCCGATGGGGGTCCGGGGCGCAGCCCCCAGGGACGCGAGCCCCCACCGGCCCGCGGCTGAACGGCTCGAGGCCGGAGGCCTACGCGTCGTACACGTCGGCCTTCTTCGGCGAAGCCTCCTGCACCGCCCCACTGAGCACCGCCGACCGCGCCCCGAACTTCTCCACGTTCACCCCGTTCTCCCGCAGCACCTTCAACGCCGCCGCATGCACCACGCGCAGCACAGGCGTAGCCGCCCGCAGCGCATCGTCCGCCATGAACCGATGCCGCCACGGCTGGTCCGCCCACGCGTGCCGCAGACCGAACGGCTCCGGCAGCGTCAGGCTGCCGCCGAGCCACTTCAGCAGCGGCGGATACCAGGTCAGCGGGGCGCGCGCGGCCAGCCGTACCACCTCGTCGGCGTCGATGAGGGGCAGCTTCACGGTGCGGGTCTCCCAGAACCGGAGAGCCTTCTGCACCGACTTCTCCTTGGCCGCGGGCTTCTCGTTGAACAGGGAGTTGACCGGACCCAGCGCGTGCCCGGTGACCTCGATGCGCAGGGTGTCGTGCAGCACCGTCACCGTGATCAGCATCGTGATCACCAGGTGGCCGTCCCAGAGGGTCCACTGCACGCCGAGATAGTGCCGGTCGCCGCTGCCGAACTGCTGCTTGTTGCAGATGTCCTGTATGGCGTGCGTCCGGACCGTGTACGCGTCGACGTCCGCGCCGCTCGGCCGGGACACCTCCGTCGCCTTCTCGCCGATCGGTGTGACGATCCAGTGCGTGATGGACGGCTTGGTGAAGCCGCCGGTGTTGATGGACGTGCGCTCCAGCATGCCCAGACCGCCCTGGATCGCCGAGATGACGTCCCAGCTGCGGAAGGGGTGGAAGTCCTTGCCCGGCTCGGCGGACACCAGTTCCTCGGCCAGCTGCCAGCTGCCCCACCGCGTGCCCATGCCGAGTATGCCCTTGGGCCCGGCGTAGAAGACCGAGTTGGACCGCTGCTCGGCGCTCAGGCGCGCCAGCTCCTTGCGGACCTGCTCGGCCGCGTCGCCGGGGTTGCCCGGAACGGCCTCGGGGATCTTGGCGCCCACGCCGCCGCCCGCCAGCAGGCTCGACCAGCGCTCCCGCAGGTCCAGGGCCGTCCGCTCGCAGACATGCTTGGCCCAGAACCAGCCGACGACCGGCATGATGATCGCCGCGCGCGCGTACCAGCCCCAGAAGCCCGTGAACGGCATCCGGATCAGGAACAGCACGGCGAGCGCGCCCACCGCGACCAGCAGGGTCGTGGCGAGGGCGCCGGCGCGCTTGTCCTCGCGCTTGGCCATGGTGGTGCGCAGCGTGAACACCAGCAGCCACACGAAAAAGCCCGGCAGGAAGAGCACCCCGCAGATCACCGTGATCGCCGAGAGCCGGTTGTCGCGGTCGCGGCGGATGCGGTGGGCCGCCAGGCAGTGCTCCACGACGACCTGGGGCTCGATGCCGAAGGACTGGATGACCGGCTTGCGCCCGGCGCCGAGCATGCGGTCGATGACGGCGCGGGAGAAGGCCTCGCCGAAATTGGGGCGGAAGATCTTCGCCCAGGAGCGCGGTGGGGTCACCTTCGACTGATGCCACTCGTTGTCGGCGTTCAGGATCTTGGTGACCTCGTCGTCCCGGTACGCCGCCGCGGCCAGCCCGTAGGTCGCCGCCGTCTGACCAGCCGAACCCGCCAGAGGCACCTGGGCCCCTGGGCTGAAGTCGAATCCGTCCGTCATTGCCGCCCCCATCGCTGCCGCTTCCGCATCAAGCGGCCTTCCCGACTTCCGCGCTTCGCACACCTGTTGATCAGGTCATCAGCGTATCCGCAGGCACCGGCATCCGTCGGCGGGCGGTCCTTGGAACCGCCCGCCTGTGCGGAGGGAGCCCTCACGAGGGCCACTTGGCCCCCGCGGGCCCCAACTAGGAGGCTTTGCGCTCCTCTTCACGGATCCGGTCCGCGACCTGCTGCGGCATCGGCTCGTGCCGTACGTACCGGCGGCTGAAGCGTGCCGTGCCGTGCGACATCGACCGCAGGTCGATCGCGTAGCGACCGATCTCGATCTCGGGCACCTCGGCCCGGATCAGGGTGCGCCCGCCGGGTGTCTGCTCGGTGCCGAGCACCCGGCCGCGCCGCCCCGACAGGTCGCTCATCACGGTGCCCACGAACTCGTCGCCGATCAGCACCGACACCTCGGCCACCGGCTCCAGCAGATGGATCTTCGCGTCGGTCGCGGCCTCCCGCAGCGCGAGCGCACCGGCCGTCTGGAACGCGGCGTCGGAGGAGTCCACCGAGTGCGCCTTGCCGTCCAGGAGGGTCACGCGGACGTCGATGAGCGGATACCCGGCGGCGACTCCCTTGGCGGCCTGGGCCCGTACGCCCTTCTCCACCGACGGGATGAACTGCCGGGGCACCGCGCCGCCGACCACCTTGTCCACGAACTCGATGCCCGAGCCGCCCGGCAGCGGCTCCACCTCGATCTCGCAGATGGCGAACTGCCCGTGCCCACCGGACTGTTTGACGTGCCGGCCGCGCCCGGCCGCCTTGATCGCGAAGGTCTCGCGCAGGGACACCTTGTGCGGTACGACGTCGACCTGGACGCCGTAGCGGCTGCGCAGCCGCTCCAGGGCGACGTCCGCGTGCGCCTCGCCCAGGCACCACAGGACCACCTGGTGGGTGTCCTGGTTCTGTTCGAGCCGCATCGTCGGGTCCTCGGCCACCAGCCGGGCCAGGCCCTGCGAGAGCTTGTCCTCGTCCGGTTTGCTGTGCGCCTGGATGGCCAGCGGCAGCAGTGGATCGGGCATCTGCCACGGTTCCATGAGCAGCGGGTCGTCCTTCGAGGACAGGGTGTCCCCGGTCTCGGCGCGGCTCAGCTTCGCCACGCACGCCAGATCGCCCGCGATGACGTGCGAGACCGGGCGCTGCTGCTTGCCGAACGGGGTGGACAGGGCGCCGATCCGCTCGTCGACGTCGTGGTCCTCGTGCCCGCGGTCGGAAAGGCCGTGCCCGGAGACGTGGACCGTCTGGTCGGCGCGCAGGGTGCCGGAGAACACGCGGATCAGCGACAGCCGGCCGACGTACGGGTCGGAGGAGGTCTTCACGACCTCCGCGACCAGCGGCGCGTCCGGGTCGCACGGCTTCAGCTCGCGCGGCTTGCCGTCGATGGTCGTCACCCGCACCGTCTCGTGCTCCAGCGGCGTGGGGAAGCCCCGGGTGATCAGCTCCAGGAGTTCCACCGTGCCGAGTCCCTGCCGGGAGCCCTCGGCCGCGGGGGCGGCGGCCAGGACGGGGAAGAAGACCCCGCGTGCGACCGCCCGCTCCAGGTCCTCGATCAGGGTCTTGACGTCGACCGGTTCCCCGGCGAGGTAGCGGTCCATGAGGGTCTCGTCCTCGCTCTCCGAGATGATCCCCTCGATCAGCCGGTTGCGGGCCTCCTCGATCAGCGGCAGCTGGTCCTCGCCCGGCTCGGACTCCTTGCGCTCGCCGGTCGAGTAGTCGAACAGTTTCTGCCACAGCAGCCCGATCAGGCCGGTAACGGGCGCGTGCCCGTCCGGCGCCTGCGGGCCGTGCAGCGGCAGGTAGAGCGGCAGGACCGCGTCAGGATCGTCCGCGCCGAAGGCCTCCGCGCAGATCCGCGTCATCTCCTCGAAGTCGGCGCGCGCCGCCTCCAGGCGCGTGACGACGATGGCCCGTGGCATGCCCACGGCCGCGCACTCCTCCCACACCATGCGGGTCGAGCCGTCCACGCCGTCCGAGGCCGAGACGACGAAGAGGGCCGCGTCCGCCGCTCGCAGACCGGCCCTGAGCTCACCGACGAAGTCGGCGTATCCGGGGGTGTCGAGGAGATTGACCTTGATGCCGTCCCACTCGACGGGCACCAGGGAGAGCTGCACCGAGCGCTGCTGCCGGTGCTCGATCTCGTCGTAGTCGGAGACGGTGCCGCCGTCCTCCACGCGGCCCGCCCGGTTCACTGCCCCCGCCGTGAGCGCGAGGGCCTCCACCAACGTGGTCTTGCCCGATCCGGAGTGGCCGACCAGCACCACATTCCGTACGGACTGGGGGTGGTCGGCCGCCTGTGCCCTGCCGGCGGCCCCAGGGTGTGTCTGTGTCTTGTCGCCCATGATCCTGCCTCCCGTGCACGGTGAGGTCACTGTGGGCGCGGACACGCGGGATCCGCGTGCGGTGCGGCTCCGGCGACGCCCGCGGTTATTCGAGCTTTCCACTCCCGTCACGGTGCGTCCATACGAAGGACGTGATCGCGCCCCGCCCCGCGCACCGGTGCGCCGTGACACGGGCCTTAAGGTCCCGCCCGTCGCCCGCACGCGCGCGTGGCTACGATGGGCCAGCCGGTGGCCAGCAGGGGCCAGACGGCGACACCGACCCTCGGGAAGGCCATGCTGAACAAGTACGCGCGTGCATTCTTCACGCGTGTTCTCACCCCGTTCGCCGCGTTTCTGATCCGGCGGGGCGTCAGCCCCGACACGGTCACGCTCATCGGAACGGCCGGTGTGGTCGCGGGCGCGCTGGTCTTCTACCCCATGGGCGAGTTCTTCTGGGGCACGGTCGTGATCACGCTGTTCGTGTTCTCCGACCTGGTCGACGGCAACATGGCCCGCCAGCTCGGCCGCTCCAGCCGCTGGGGCGCCTTCCTGGACTCCACGCTCGACCGGGTCGCCGACGGCGCGATCTTCGGCGGCTTCATCCTCTGGTACGCGGGCGGGGGCGACGACCTGGTCCTGTGCGCCGTCTCGATCTTCTGCCTGGCCAGCGGCCAGGTGGTGTCGTACACCAAGGCCCGTGGCGAGTCGATCGGCCTGCCGGTCGCCGTCAACGGGCTGGTCGAGCGGGCCGAGCGGCTGGTGATCTCCCTGGTCGCGGCCGGTCTCGCGGGCCTGCACGCGTTCGGTGTCCCGGGCATCCAGTACCTGCTTCCGGTCGCCCTGTGGATCGTCGCCGTGGGCAGCCTCGTCACGCTGATCCAGCGGGTCGTCACGGTCCGCCGGGAGTCCGCGGAGGCCGAGGCCGCGGCCGCCGCGCAGGACGACAATGGTGGCGAGCAGGAGAACGCCTCTCACGGGAGCGAGGCGGCCACGTGAGCGCACAGGACCGGCTGACGGACGCGCTGTACGGCCTCGGCTGGAGCACGGTCAAGAAGCTCCCCGAGCCGGTCGCCGTACGGCTCGGGCACACCATCGCCGACCTCGCCTGGAAGCAGCGCGGCAAGGGCGTACAGCGGCTGGAGAGCAACTACGCGCGCGTGGTGCCCGGCGCGAGCCCCGAGCGCCTCGCCGAGCTGTCGCGGGCGGGCATGCGGTCGTACCTGCGCTACTGGATGGAGTCGTTCCGGCTCCCGGCCTGGAGCAAGGAGCGCGTCGAGGGCGGGTTCGTCGCCAAGGACCTGCACTACCTGACCGAGGGAATGGCCACGGGCAAGGGCGTCGTCCTCGCCCTGCCCCACCTGGCCAACTGGGACCTCGCCGGCGCCTGGGTCACCACGAAGCTCGGCATCCCGTTCACGACGGTCGCCGAGCGCCTGAAGCCCGAGACGCTGTACGACCGGTTCGTCGCCTACCGCGAGGGCCTCGGCATGGAGGTCCTGCCGCACAGCGGCGGCACCGCCTTCGGCACCCTGGCCCGGCGGCTGCGCGACGGCGGCCTGGTCTGCCTGGTCGCCGACCGCGACCTGTCCGCCTCCGGCGTCGAGGTCGACTTCTTCGGCGACACCGCCCGGATGCCGGCCGGACCGGCCCTGCTCGCCCAGCAGACGGGCGCCCTGCTGCTCCCCGTCACCCTCTGGTACGACGACTCGCCCGTGATGCGGGGCCGCCTCCACCCGCCCGTCGAGGTGCCCGAGTCAGGCACGCGCGCCGAGAAGACGTCTGTGATGACACAGGCGCTGGCCGACGCCTTCGCCACGGGGATCGCCGACCACCCGGAGGACTGGCACATGCTGCAGCGCTTGTGGCTCGCGGACCTCGACCCGGCGAAGGGGCGCCCGTGAGGATCGGCATCGTCTGCCCGTATTCCTGGGACGTACCGGGCGGGGTCCAGTTCCACATCCGGGACCTGGCCGAGTACTTCCTCCGCCTCGGCCACGAGGTGTCCGTCCTCGCCCCGGCCGACGACGACACGCCCCTGCCGCCGTACGTCGTCTCGGCCGGGCGCGCGGTGCCGGTGCCGTACAACGGCTCGGTGGCCCGGCTCAACTTCGGCTTCCTGAGCGCCGCCCGGGTGCGCCGCTGGCTGCACGACGGCGCGTTCGACGTGATCCACATCCACGAGCCGACCTCGCCCTCGCTGGGCCTGCTGACCTGCTGGGCGGCCCAGGGACCGATCGTCGCCACGTTCCACACGTCCAACCCGCGCTCCCGCGCGATGATCGCCGCGTACGCCATCCTCCAGGCCGCCCTGGAGAAGATCAGCGCGCGGATCGCGGTGAGCGAGTACGCGCGCCGCACGCTGGTGGAGCACCTCGGCGGGGACGCGGTGGTGATCCCGAACGGCGTCGACGTCGACTTCTTCGCCAAGGCCGAGCCCAAGGCCGAGTGGCAGGGTGACACGATCGGCTTCATAGGGCGCATCGACGAGCCCCGCAAGGGCCTGCCGGTGCTGATGAGGGCCCTGCCGAAGATCCTCGCCGCCCGCCCGCAGGCCCGGCTGCTGGTCGCCGGGCGCGGTGACGAGGAGGAGGCGGTGGAGTCACTGCCCGCCGAGCTGCGCTCCCGCGTCGAGTTCCTCGGCATGGTCAGCGACGAGGACAAGGCGCGCTTCCTGCGCAGCGTCGACCTGTACGTCGCGCCCAACACCGGCGGCGAGAGCTTCGGGATCATCCTGGTCGAGGCCATGTCCGCCGGAGCCCCCGTCCTCGCCTCCGACCTGGACGCCTTCGCCCAGGTCCTGGACCAGGGAGAGGCCGGCGAACTGTTCCCCAACGAGGACGCCGACGCCCTGGCCGACGCGGCCGTACGCCTGCTGGACGACCCGGCCCGGCGCGCGCAACTGCGCGAGCGGGGCAGCGTCCACGTGCGGCGCTTCGACTGGTCGACCGTCGGCGCGGACATCCTGTCCGTCTACGAGACGGTGACGGCGGGCGCGGCTGCGGTGGCCGAGGACGAGCGGGTGACCGGGTTGTGGGCCCGGCTGGGGTTCGCCCGGGACTGACGCCGGGCGGCGCCGGTGCGGCGCCCGCCGGTGTCCACCTGATCCAGCAGGGCCCCGGGCAGGGCGGGGTGAACCGCCGGTGCGGCCGGGCCGCTAGCCTTGCCGCCCGTGACCACCACTCTCATCTGGATCGCCGTGGCCCTGGTCGCGATCGGGCTCTATCTGAGCTGGACCGCCGGCCGTCTCGACCGTCTGCACGCCCGGATCGACGCCGCCCGCGCCGCCCTGGACGCGCAGCTGCTGCGCCGGGCCTCGGTCGCGCAGGAACTGGCGACGGCGGGGGTCCTGGATCCGGCCGCCTCGATCGTCCTCTACGAGGCCGCGCACGCCGCCCGTCAGGCGGTGGAGGAGCAGCGGGAGGTGGCCGAGAGCGAGCTGAGCCAGGCGTTGCGGGCCGTCTTCGGGGAGGTCCAGCAGATGGAGGCGGTGCGGGAGGCGCCCGGCGGCGAGGAGGCCGCCGAGGAGCTCGCGCAGGCGGTGCGCCGCGTCCCGATGGCACGCCGCTTCCACAACGACGCCGTACGTGCCGCCCGCGCCCTGCGCAGGCACCGCAAGGTCCGCTGGTTCCGCCTGGCGGGCCACGCCCCGTTCCCCATGGCCTTCGAAATGGACGACGAGCCTCCGGCGGCCCTGGCGGACCGGGCCGCCTGAGCCCCGTTCACCTGCCGTTTCGCGGCCGCGCGCCGGAAAAGGATCCACAGCGTTCCCATTGGCCCTTGCTGTGGCCTGGTTCCTCACGTTTCCTCGGTGCTGCAGAATTCCCCTTTCCGTAGCGAGGTCACCCGTGTCCACCACGTCCCCCAACTCCCAGGCCCCCGAGACCGGCACCGCCCGCGTGAAGCGCGGTATGGCCGAGCAGCTCAAGGGCGGCGTCATCATGGACGTCGTCACGCCGGAGCAGGCGAAGATCGCCGAGGACGCTGGCGCCGTCGCCGTCATGGCCCTGGAGCGGGTCCCGGCCGACATCCGCAAGGACGGCGGCGTGGCCCGCATGTCCGACCCGGACATGATCGAGGGCATCATCGACGCCGTCTCGATCCCGGTCATGGCCAAGTCCCGCATCGGCCACTTCGTCGAGGCCCAGGTGCTGCAGTCCCTCGGCGTCGACTACATCGACGAGTCCGAGGTCCTCACCCCGGCCGACGAGGTCAACCACTCCGACAAGTGGGCCTTCACCACGCCGTTCGTCTGTGGCGCCACCAACCTGGGCGAGGCCCTGCGCCGCATCGCCGAGGGCGCCGCGATGATCCGCTCCAAGGGCGAGGCCGGCACCGGCAACGTCGTCGAGGCCGTCCGCCACCTGCGCCAGATCAAGAACGAGATCGCCAAGCTGCGCGGCTTCGACAACAACGAGCTGTACGCCGCCGCCAAGGAGCTGCGCGCCCCCTACGAGCTCGTCAAGGAGGTCTCCGAGCTCGGCAAGCTGCCGGTCGTACTGTTCTCCGCGGGCGGTGTGGCCACCCCGGCCGACGCCGCGCTGATGCGCCAGCTCGGTGCCGAGGGCGTCTTCGTCGGCTCCGGCATCTTCAAGTCCGGCGACCCGGCCAAGCGCGCCGCCGCCATCGTGAAGGCCACCACCTTCTACGACGACCCGAAGATCATCGCCGACGCGTCCCGCAACCTCGGCGAGGCCATGGTCGGCATCAACTGCGACACCCTCCCCGAGACCGAGCGCTACGCCAACCGCGGCTGGTAACACCCATGACCGAAGCACCTGTGATCGGCGTCCTGGCCCTCCAGGGCGACGTACGGGAGCACCTCGTCGCCCTGGCCGCGGCCGATGCCGTGGCCAGGCCGGTGCGGCGCCCCGAAGAACTCGCCGAGGTGGACGGCCTCGTCATCCCCGGCGGCGAGTCCACCACCATCTCCAAGCTGGCCGTCCTGTTCGGCGTGATGGACCCGCTGCGCTCACGCGTGCGGGACGGCATGCCCGTCTACGGCACGTGCGCCGGCATGATCATGCTCGCCGACAAGATCCTCGACCCGCGCTCGGGCCAGGAGACCGTCGGCGGCATCGACATGATCGTGCGCCGCAACGCCTTCGGCCGGCAGAACGAGTCCTTCGAGGCGGCCGTCGACGTCGAGGGCGTCGACGGCGACCCGGTGGAGGGCGTCTTCATCCGCGCCCCCTGGGTCGAGTCCGTCGGCGCCGGGGCCGAGGTGCTCGCCGAGCACGACGGCCACATCGTCGCGGTCCGCCAGGACAACGCTCTGGCCACGTCGTTCCACCCGGAACTGACCGGCGACCACCGCGTGCACGCCCTGTTCGTCGACATGGTGCGCGCGAACCGGACAGCCGAGTCCTTGTAGGATTCCTGCGTTCGTTGCTGAGATGGGTTACGCGAAGGAGACAGGCAGATGTCCGGCCACTCTAAATGGGCCACGACGAAGCACAAGAAGGCCGTCATCGATGCCAAGCGCGGCAAGCTCTTCGCGAAGCTGATCAAGAACATCGAGGTGGCGGCCCGGATGGGCGGCGCCGACCCCGAGGGCAACCCGACGCTCTACGACGCCATCCAGAAGGCGAAGAAGTCGTCGGTCCCCAACAAGAACATCGACTCCGCGGTCAAGCGCGGCGCGGGCCTGGAGGCCGGCGGCGCCGACTACGAGACGATCATGTACGAGGGCTACGGCCCGAACGGTGTCGCCGTGCTCATCGAGTGCCTCACCGACAACCGCAACCGCGCCGCCTCCGAGGTCCGCGTCGCCATGACCCGCAACGGCGGGTCCATGGCCGACCCGGGCTCGGTGTCGTACCTCTTCAACCGCAAGGGCGTCGTGATCGTCCCCAAGGGCGAGCTGACCGAGGACGACGTGCTGGCAGCCGTGCTGGACGCGGGCGCCGAGGAGGTCAACGACCTCGGCGAGAACTTCGAGGTCCTCAGCGAGGCCACCGACCTGGTCGCGGTCCGCACCGCCCTCCAGGACGCCGGCATCGACTACGACTCCGCCGACGCCAACTTCGTCCCGACCATGCAGGTCGAGCTGGACGAGGAGGGCGCCAAGAAGATCTTCAAGTTGATCGACGCGCTCGAGGACAGCGACGACGTGCAGAACGTCTTCGCCAACTTCGACGTCAGCGACGAGGTCATGGAGAAGGTCGGCGCGTAACGCCGCCGCGGGCTTTGCAGGACCAACGGGCCGACGGGACACACCCGTCGGCCCGTCGCGTTGTCGGTGGCACCCGATAGCCTGCACAAACAGGCGATCGAAAGGGAGGGCGCGCGTGCGCGTACTGGGGGTGGACCCGGGACTGACCCGGTGCGGTGTCGGCGTGGTCGAGGGTGTCGCCGGACGGCCGCTCACCATGATCGGCGTCGGCGTCGTCCGTACGCCGGCCGACGCCGACCTCGGCCACCGCCTGGTCGCCATCGAGCAGGGCATCGAACAGTGGCTGGACGAACACCGGCCGGAATACGTCGCCGTCGAGCGCGTCTTCAGCCAGCACAACGTCCGCACGGTGATGGGCACCGCCCAGGCCAGCGCCGTCGCCCTGCTGTGCGCCTCCCGTCGCGGCATCCCCGTGGCGCTGCACACCCCGAGCGAGGTCAAGGCCGCCGTCACCGGCAGCGGCCGGGCCGACAAGGCCCAGGTGGGTGCGATGGTCACCCGCCTGCTCCGGCTCGGCGCACCGCCCAAGCCCGCCGACGCGGCCGACGCCCTCGCCCTCGCCATCTGCCACATCTGGCGCGCCCCCGCGCAGAACCGACTCCAGCAGGCCGTCGCCCTGCACACATCGAAAGGCCGTACGGCATGATCGCCTTCGTCAGCGGCACCGTCGCCGCGCTCGCCCCCGACGCCGCGGTCGTCGAGGTCGGCGGCGTCGGCATGGCCGTCCAGTGCACGCCGAACACGCTGTCCACACTCCGCATGGGCCGGCCCGCCAAGCTGCATACCTCCCTCGTCGTACGGGAGGACTCCCTCACCCTGTACGGCTTCGCGGACGACGACGAGCGGCAGGTCTTCGAGCTGCTCCAGACGGCCAGCGGTGTCGGTCCCCGGCTGGCCCAGGCCATGCTCGCCGTGCACAGCCCCGACGCCCTGCGCCGGGCCGTCGCCACCGGCGACGAGAAGGCCCTCACCGCCGTCCCCGGCATCGGCAAGAAGGGCGCCCAGAAGCTGCTCCTGGAGCTGAAGGACCGGCTCGGCGCGCCGGTCGGCGCACCCGCCGTCGGCACGGCCGTCAGCGCGGGCTGGCGCGACCAGCTGCACGCCGCCCTGATCGGCCTCGGCTACGCGACGCGGGAGGCCGACGAGGCCGTGACCGCCGTCGCTCCGCAGGCCGAGGCCGCCGAGGGCACGCCCCAGGTGGGACAGTTGCTGAAGGCCGCCCTCCAGACTCTGAACCGCGCCCGCTGACCCCCACACCTCCGAGGCACATCACATGAACTGGGACGACACGACCGACGCCGATGCCGCCGAGCGGCTCGTCGGTGCGTCCGCCGACCGCGAGGACCAGGCCGTGGAGGCCGCCCTGCGACCCAAGGACCTGGGCGAGTTCATCGGCCAGGAGAAGGTCCGCGAGCAGCTCGACCTCGTCCTGCGCGCCGCACGCGCGCGTGGCGCCACCGCCGACCACGTGCTGCTCTCCGGCGCCCCCGGCCTCGGCAAGACCACGCTGTCGATGATCATCGCGGCCGAGATGGGCGCCCCCATCCGCATCACATCGGGCCCCGCCATTCAGCACGCCGGCGATCTCGCCGCGATCCTCTCCTCCCTGCAGGAGGGCGAGGTCCTCTTCCTCGACGAGATCCACCGCATGTCCCGGCCCGCCGAGGAGATGCTGTACATGGCGATGGAGGACTTCCGCGTCGACGTCATCGTCGGCAAGGGCCCGGGCGCCACCGCCATCCCGCTGGAACTGCCCCCGTTCACCCTGGTCGGCGCCACCACACGCGCGGGCCTGCTGCCGCCCCCGCTGCGCGACCGCTTCGGCTTCACCGCCCACATGGAGTTCTACGAACCGGCCGAACTGGAGCGGGTCATCCACCGCTCCGCGGACCTCCTCGAAGTCGAGATCGAGCCGGACGGCGCCGCCGAGATCGCCGGCCGCTCCCGCGGCACGCCCCGCATCGCCAACCGCCTGCTGCGCCGCGTCCGGGACTACGCGCAGGTCAAGGCCGACGGACTGATCACCAAGGGCATCGCCGAGGCCGCTCTCGCCGTCTACGAGGTGGACGCCCGCGGCCTCGACCGCCTCGACCGGGCCGTGCTGGAAGCCCTGCTCAAGCTGTTCGGCGGCGGCCCCGTCGGCCTGTCCACGCTCGCGGTCGCGGTGGGGGAGGAGCGTGAGACCGTGGAGGAGGTCGCCGAGCCCTTCCTGGTACGGGAGGGACTGCTGGCCCGCACCCCGCGTGGCCGGGTCGCCACCCCCGCCGCATGGGCGCATCTCGGCCTCACCCCGCCCCGCTCCCAGACCGCCGGAAACGGACAACAGGACCTGTTCGGGGCGTGACGGCGCCGTCACGGCTCCTGGGCGGCGAGGTCAGTGGCCGGAGCAGGAACCCCGGTGCCATGCTGAGCGTTGTTCCATGCGCGCGGACTCGCTTAGACTCCGCCGATGCCGCCTTTGTCGGCGGCGTACATACCCCCAACCATCTGGCCGCTCACAGCGCGGTCGTGTGAAGGAAGTACCGACCCGTGAGTCTCCTGACCCTCCTCCCGTTCATCGTGCTCATCGGGGCCATGTTCCTGATGACCCGGTCGGCCAAGAAAAAGCAGCAGCAGGCCGTGGAGATGCGGAACCAAATGCAGCCCGGCAGCGGTGTCCGCACCATCGGGGGCATGTACGCCACGGTCAAGGAGGTGAACGAGGACACCGTCCTCGTCGACGCCGGTCCGGGCGTCGAGCTCCTCTTCGCCAAGAACGCCATCGGTGCCGTCCTCACCGACGACGAGTACAACCGCATCGTCCACGGCGTCGAGCACGACCTGAAGTCCGACGCCGACATCGTCCCGGACGACGCCTCCTCCCTCACCGAGACCGGTGACTCCGCCGCCGACGCCACCGCTGACGACAAGGCCGTCGACCTCGGCAAGAAGGACGCGGCCGACGAGCCGGCCGACGACGCTCCGGTCGGCGAGGCGAAGACGGACGAAGAGCCGAAGAAGACCGACGGCGACTCCGAGGCGAAGTAGTAGTCGTGTCCCGGGGTGTGCGGGCCCGGTCCGCCCATCCCGGGACACGACCGGCTCGCACGGAATCCCGACACCATGTCATGGCCGCCCGTCCGCCGATCCGGAGCGAGGCGGCCCGAGAGGGAGTACGAGAAGGTGGCCACACCTAAAAAGGGCCGGAGCGCGAGCGCCCAGAGCAAGCCGGGGCGCTCGCTGGCCCTGATCCTGATCGCCATCGCGGCGCTCACCGGTGGGATGTTCGCCTCGGGGCACACCACCCCGCGTCTCGGCATCGACCTGGCCGGCGGTACGAGCATCACGCTCCGCGCAGTGCCCGAGGCCGGCAACGAGGAGGCGATCAACAAGACCAACATGGACACGGCCGTCTCCATCATGGAGCGCCGTGTCAACGGTCTGGGTGTCTCGGAGTCCGAGGTCCAGACGCAGGGTCGCGACAACATCGTCGTCAACATCCCCAAGGGCACGAACTCCGAGCAGGCCCGCAAGCAGGTCGGCACCACCGCGAAGCTCTACTTCCGCCCGGTCATCGCCACCGAGGTCTCCGGCGGCGGCACGGCCCCGTCACCGAGTCCCACGGGCAGCCCCTCGGACCAGCCGTCCGGCAAGGCCACCGACAAGCCGGAGGCCACCGACAAGGGATCCGCGTCCCCGTCCGCCTCTCCCAGCACGCAGGGCCGCGCTGTCACCGACGCGCTGAAGGCCGACGCGACGCCGTCCGCGAGCGCCTCGGACAAGGGGAAGGCCAGCCCCTCCCCGTCCGCGACCGGCGGCACGGCCGGTGACGACGCGAGCAAGCTGCAGGAGCAGTACGCCAAGCTCGACTGCACCAACGAGAAGACCCGCTCCACCGTGGGCGACGGCGTCAAGGCCTCCGCCCCGACGCTGGCCTGCGGCCAGAACTCGCAGGGCCAGTGGCAGAAGTACATCCTCGGCCCCGCCGAGGTCGACGGCACGGACGTCGACAAGGCCCAGGCCGTCCTCAACACCCAGACCGGTGCGGGCTGGACGGTCACGATGGACTTCACGGACGGCGGCGCCAAGAAGTTCGCGGACATCACCGGCAAGCTGGCGCAGAACCAGTCGCCGCAGAACCAGTTCGCGATCGTTCTCGACGGTGACGTCGTCTCCGACCCGTACGTGCGCCAAGCCCTGACCGGCGGCAACGCCGAGATCTCCGGCAACTTCACCCAGCAGTCCGCCCAGGACCTCTCCAACATGCTGTCGTACGGTGCGCTGCCGCTGACCTTCAAGGTGGACAGCATGACGACGGTGACCGCCGCGCTGGGCGGTGACCAGCTGAACGCCGGCCTGATCGCAGGCGCGATCGGCCTCGCGCTGGTCGTCATCTATCTGCTGGCCTACTACCGCGGCCTGTCGTTCATCGCGATCCTCTCGCTGCTGGTGTCCGCCGCGCTCACGTACACGCTCATGGCCCTGCTCGGCCCGACCATCGGCTTCGCGCTGAACCTGCCGGCCGTGTGCGGTGCCATCGTCGCGATCGGCATCACCGCGGACTCGTTCATCGTGTACTTCGAACGCGTCCGCGACGAGATCCGGGAGGGCCGCTCGCTGCGCCCCGCCGTCGAGCGGGCTTGGCCGCGTGCCCGGCGCACCATCCTGGTCTCCGACTTCGTGTCGTTCCTCGCCGCCGCGGTGCTCTTCATCGTCACCGTCGGCAAGGTCCAGGGCTTCGCGTTCACGCTCGGCCTGACCACCCTGCTCGACGTGGTCGTCGTGTTCCTCTTCACCAAGCCGCTGCTGACGCTGATGGCCCGCCGCCCGTTCTTCGCGAACGGCCACAAGTGGTCCGGCCTCGACCCGAAGAGCCTGGGCGCGCAGCCACCGCTGCGCCGCACCCGCCGTCCCGCCGTCCCCGTCGACCCCAAGGAGGCCTGAGATGTCGAAACTCGGCAACCTCGGCGCCCGGCTGCACCGTGGCGAGGTCGGCTACGACTTCGTCAAGAACCGCAAGATCTGGTACGGCCTGTCCATCCTGATCACCATCACGGCCATCGTCGGCCTGACGGTCCGCGGCCTGAACATGGGCATCGAGTTCGAGGGTGGCGCCGTCTTCAACACCCCGAAGAACACCAGCGCTTCGGTGTCCCAGGCGGAGGAGTACGCGGAACAGGCCTCCGGCCACGACGCGATCGTCCAGAAGCTGGGTGACGGCAGCCTGCGCATCCAGGTCGCCGGCATCGACACCGACGCGGCGAACAAGATCAAGAACACGCTTGCCGACGACCTCAAGGTCGACTCGGAGCAGATCAACGCCGAACTGGTCGGCCCCAGCTGGGGCGAGCAGATCGCGAACAAGGCCTGGCAGGGCCTCGGCATCTTCCTGGTCCTCGTGGTGATCTACCTGGCGATCGCCTTCGAGTGGCGCATGGCGCTCGCCGCGTTCGTCGCACTGATCCACGACATCACCATCACGGTCGGCATCTACGCCCTCGTCGGCTTCGAGGTCACACCGGGCACGGTGATCGGTCTGCTGACCATCCTCGGCTACTCGCTCTACGACACGGTCGTGGTCTTCGACAGCCTGAAGGAACAGACGAAGGACATCACCAAACAGACTCGCTGGACCTACAGCGACATCGCCAACCGCTCGATCAACAGCACCCTGGTCCGCTCCGTCAACACCACCGTGGTGGCGCTGCTGCCGGTGGCGGGTCTGCTGTTCATCGGTGGCGGTGTGCTCGGCGCCGGCATGCTCAACGACATCTCGCTGTCGCTGTTCGTCGGCCTCGCGGCCGGTGCGTACTCCTCGATCTTCATCGCCACGCCGCTCGTCGCCGACCTCAAGGAGCGCGAGCCGCAGCTGAAGGCCCTGAGGAAGCGCGTCCTCGCCAAGCGGGCCCAGTCCGCCGCCAAGGGCGAGACCGAGGTCCACGGCGACGACGAGTCGTACGACGGCGAGCCCGAGGACGCCGCACCCGCGGTCGTCGGCCCGCGCAACCAGCCCGCGTCCCGCAGCCGCGGCCGTGGCCGTCCCTCGGGGAAGCGCCGATGACCGATATCAGGGAGCTGCTGCTCAGCCGCATCAGGGACGTGGCGGACTACCCGGAGCCGGGCGTGATGTTCAAGGACATCACCCCGCTCCTGGCGGACCCGGCGGCGTTCACCGCGCTCACCGACGCCATCGCCGAGATCGCCGAGCGCACCGGTGCCACCAAGATCGTCGGCCTGGAGGCCCGGGGCTTCATCCTCGGCGCCCCGGTCGCCGTCCGCGCCGGCCTCGGCTTCATCCCCGTACGCAAGGCGGGCAAGCTCCCCGGAGCCACCCTCGCCCAGGCCTACGACCTGGAGTACGGCTCGGCGGAGATCGAGGTGCACGCCGAGGACCTGAC
Organism: Streptomyces sp. NPDC050164; assembly: GCF_044459945.1. Lineage (NCBI taxonomy): Bacteria > Bacillati > Actinomycetota > Actinomycetes > Kitasatosporales > Streptomycetaceae > Streptomyces > Streptomyces sp. NPDC050164. Next base: position 28,033 of record NZ_JBITJK010000055.1, on the reverse strand, counting down.
CGCCGACGACCGCGTCCTGGTCGTCGACGACGTCCTCGCCACCGGCGGCACCGCCGAAGCCTCGATCCAGCTCATCCGCCGGGCCGGCGCCGAGGTCGCGGGTCTGGCCGTCCTCATGGAGCTCGGCTTCCTGAGCGGCCGCGCCCGCCTGGAACCGGCTCTGAACGGTGCCCCGCTGGAGGCGCTGCTCACGGTCTAGAAAGCCCACAGCAGCCCGGTGAACACCGGCGCGACACCGGCACGACACCGCGGAGGCGGGCCCGGAGGAATCCGGCGCCCGCCTCTCGCGTTTCTCGGGTAGACGGTCCTCACATTGGCCTGAAGGCGATCCTTGGGTCCAGGATGGCTACCATGGGGTCTCCGGAGCCTGACCGGGGGACCCGGATCGCGCACGAGGAGCCCTCTTGCCAGACGAGGCCCAGCACCTGACCGCCGCCAAGCCCGAGTCCGCCTCGGCAGCCGCGGCGAAGCCCGCGCCGAACGCGCCCCACGCGAAGAACGACTCCCGCGGGCCGGTCGAGCACGCCCAGTCGGCGCCCGTCGACAAGCCCGCCGAGCAGGCGCGTCCCAAGCCGGCCCCGCCCGTGCGTCCGGCTGCCGGCCAGCCGCCCCGCTCCGGCTCCTCCAACCGCGTCCGCGCCCGTCTGGCACGGCTCGGCGTGCAGCGCGCGAACCCGTACAACCCGGTGCTGGAGCCGCTGCTGCGGATAGTGCGCAGCAACGACCCCAAGATCGAGACGTCGACGCTCCGCCAGATCGAGCGCGCCTACCAGGTCGCCGAGCGCTGGCACCGCGGCCAGAAGCGCAAGAGCGGCGACCCGTACATCACGCACCCCCTCGCCGTGACGACCATCCTCGCCGAGCTGGGCATGGATCCGGCCACCCTGATGGCCGGCCTGCTGCACGACACGGTCGAGGACACCGAGTACGGCCTGGACGACCTGCGCCGCGACTTCGGCGACGTCGTCACCCTGCTCGTCGACGGCGTCACCAAACTGGACAAGGTCAAGTTCGGCGAGGCCGCACAGGCCGAGACCGTGCGCAAGATGGTCGTCGCCATGGCCAAGGACCCGCGCGTCCTGGTCATCAAGCTCGCCGACCGCCTGCACAACATGCGCACCATGCGCTACCTCAAGCGCGAGAAGCAGGAGAAGAAGGCGCGCGAGACCCTGGAGATCTACGCGCCGCTCGCCCACCGCCTGGGCATGAACACCATCAAGTGGGAGCTGGAGGACCTCGCCTTCGCGATCCTCTACCCCAAGATGTACGACGAGATCGTCCGCCTGGTCGCCGAGCGCGCCCCGAAGCGCGACGAATACCTCGCCATCGTCACCGACGAGGTCCAGCAGGACCTGCGGGCGGCCCGCATCAAGGCGACCGTCACCGGCCGCCCGAAGCACTACTACAGCGTCTACCAGAAGATGATCGTCCGCGGCCGTGACTTCGCGGAGATCTACGACCTGGTGGGCATCCGCGTCCTCGTGGACACCGTCCGCGACTGCTACGCGGCCCTCGGCACGGTGCACGCGCGATGGAACCCGGTCCCCGGCCGGTTCAAGGACTACATCGCGATGCCCAAGTTCAACATGTACCAGTCGCTGCACACGACGGTCATCGGCCCCGGCGGCAAGCCGGTCGAGCTCCAGATCCGCACGTTCGACATGCACCGCCGCGCCGAGTACGGCATCGCCGCGCACTGGAAGTACAAGCAGGAGGCCGTCGCCGGCGCCTCCAAGGTGCGCACCGACGCGCCCAAGTCGTCCGGCAAGGACAAGGACGCCATCAACGACATGGCGTGGCTGCGGCAGCTCCTCGACTGGCAGAAGGAGACCGAGGACCCCGGCGAGTTCCTGGAGTCCCTGCGCTTCGACCTGTCCCGCAACGAGGTCTTCGTCTTCACCCCCAAGGGCGACGTCATAGCGCTCCCCGCCGGTGCCACCCCGGTGGACTTCGCCTACGCCGTCCACACCGAGGTCGGCCACCGCACCATAGGTGCCAGGGTCAACGGCCGGCTGGTCCCGCTGGAATCCACCCTCGACAACGGCGACCTGGTCGAGGTCTTCACCTCCAAGGCACCCGGCGCGGGCCCCTCCCGCGACTGGCTCGGCTTCGTGAAGTCGCCGCGGGCCCGCAACAAGATCCGCGCCTGGTTCTCCAAGGAACGCCGCGACGAGGCGATCGAGCAGGGCAAGGACGCCATCGTCCGCGCCATGCGCAAGCAGAACCTGCCGATCCAGCGCATCCTGACCGGCGACTCCCTGGTGACCCTCGCGCACGAGATGCGCTACGCGGACATCTCCGCGCTGTACGCGGCGATCGGCGAGGGCCATGTCTCCGCGCAGAACATCGTGCAGAAGCTCGTCCAGGCCCTCGGCGGCGAGGAGGCCGCCACCGAGGAGATCGACGAGTCGGTCCCGCCGGCCCCCGGCCGCAGCCGCAAGCGCCGTACCAGCGCCGACCCGGGCGTCGTCGTCAAGGGCGTCGACGACGTGTGGGTCAAGCTGGCCCGCTGCTGCACACCCGTCCCGGGCGACCCCATCATCGGCTTCGTCACCCGCGGCAGCGGCGTATCGGTTCACCGCAGCGACTGCGTGAACGTCGACTCGCTGTCACGCGAGCCCGAGCGCATCCTCGAGGTCGAGTGGGCGCCCACCCAGTCCTCGGTCTTCCTGGTCGCCATCCAGGTCGAGGCCCTGGACCGCTCCCGGCTCCTCTCGGATGTCACCCGCGTGCTGTCCGACCAGCACGTCAACATCCTCTCCGCGGCCGTCCAGACCTCCCGCGACCGCGTCGCCACCTCCCGCTTCACCTTCGAGATGGGCGACCCGAAGCATCTCGGCCATGTGCTGAAGGCGGTCCGCGGTGTGGAGGGCGTCTACGACGTGTACCGGGTGACGTCGGCGCGCAGCAGGTCGTAACAACCCGTAGCGGCACACGCGAAAGGGGGCTCCCGTACGACGTGTACGGGAGCCCCCCTTTCAGCCGGCTGATCAGCCTCCGAACTCCTGGAGACCCTTCAGCGCCTGGTCCAGCAGCGCCTGGCGGCCCTCGAGCTCACGCTCGAGCTTGTCGGCCTTGGCGTTGTTGCCCTGCGCCCGGGCCTGCTCGATCTGCCCCCTCAGCTTGTCCACGGCGGCCTGGAGCTGACCGGTCAGACCCTCGGCACGCGCGCGTGCCTCCGGGTTCGTCCGGCGCCACTCGGCCTCCTCCGCCTCCTGGAGGGCCCGCTCGACGGCGTGCATACGGCCCTCGACCTTGGGCCGGGCGTCGCGCGGCACATGACCGATGGCCTCCCAGCGTTCGTTGATCGAACGGAACGCGGCCCGGGAGGCCTTCAGATCCGTGATCGGCAGGAGTTTCTCGGCCTCCTCGGCCAGCTCCTCCTTGAGCTTCAGGTTCTCCGCCTGCTCGGCGTCCCGCTCGGCGAAGACCGAGCTGCGCGCGGCGAAGAAGACGTCCTGGGCGCCGCGGAAGCGGTTCCACAGGTCGTCCTCGTGCTCGCGCTGGGCGCGGCCGGCGGCCTTCCACTCGGCCATCAGCTCGCGGTAGCGCGCGGCCGTCGCACCCCAGTCCGTCGAGTTCGACAGCGCCTCGGCCTCGGCGACCAGCCGCTCCTTGATCCGACGCGCCTCCTCGCGCTGGGCGTCCAGTTGCGCGAAGTGCTGCTTGCGCCGCTTGGAGAACGCCGACCGCGCGTGTGAGAACCGGTGCCACAGCTCGTCGTCGGACTTGCGGTCCAGACGCGGCAGACCCTTCCAGGTGTCCACCAGGGCCCGCAGCCGCTCACCGGCCGCCCGCCACTGGTCGGACTGCGACAGCTCCTCCGCCTCGGCGACCAGCGCCTCCTTGGCCTTGCGTGCCTCGTCGGACTGCTTCGCCCGCTGCGCCTTGCGCTCCTCGCGGCGCGCCTCCACCAACTCGGTGAGCTTGTCCAGCCGGACCCGCAGGGCATCCAGGTCGCCCACCGCGTGGTGCGCGTCGACCTGCTCCCGGATGTGGTCGATGGCGGCCTGGGCGTCCTTCGCCGACAGGTCGGTGGTCTTCACTCGCTTCTCGAGGAGGCCGATCTCGACAACCAGGCCCTCGTACTTGCGCTCGAAATAGGCCAGCGCCTCCTCGGGGGAGCCTGCCTGCCAGGAACCGACGACCTGCTCGCCGTCGGCCGTACGCACGTACACGGTCCCCGTCTCGTCGACGCGGCCCCACGGGTCGCTGCTCACAGCGCCTCCTCCACATGATGCCTGCGAGGGGCCTGAAGCTCCCCCGGGCATCGTCCACAGTTTCGTCACGGCCAACATAGGCGACCGGCGGGGGGCCTGTCCGCATCCCGCGCGACCGAAATTACGCAGTTGAGGGTCAGGATTTGGTGATCGTGGCCTTGTTGATCACGACCGTCGCGTTGGGTGCCGTGTTGCCCGTCTGGGGGTCCGGGGCCTCGGCTCCGGCGTCGGCGATTTTCTTGAGGACCTTCATGCCCGACTCGGACACCGTTCCGAACGGTGTGTAGTCGGGCGGCAGCTGACTGTCCTGGTAGACGAGGAAGAACTGGCTGCCGCCGCTGTTGCGCCCCTGCTTCGTCTGGGCGTTGTACTGGTTCGCCATCGCGACCGTGCCCGCCGGGTACACCCCGCCCTTGAGGCTCTCGTCCTTCAGATTCTCGTCCGGGATCGTGTAGCCGGGGCCGCCCATGCCGGTGCCCTGCGGGTCGCCGCACTGGAGGACGTAGATGCGCTGGTTGGTGAGCCGGTGGCACTTGCTGTGGTCGAAGTAGCCCTTGCCGGCGAGGAAGCTGAACGAGTTGACGGTGTGCGGGGCCGCCGAGGCCTTCAGCGCGATGTCTATCTCGCCGCAGGTCGTGTCCAGCTTCATCGTGTACTTCGCCGACTCGTCGATCGTCATCGCCGGTTCCTTCTTCCAGGTCTCCGACTTGACCTTGCCCGCGGCGGGCTTCTCACACGGATCCGGGGCCTTGCTGGGCGAGGCGCTCGGGGTGACCTCCGCGCCCGCCTTCTCCGTCTTGCCGTCGTCCTCGAACGGCTTGGTCAGGTAGACCGACACGGAGAGCACCACGACCACGCCGAGGACCGAGGCGATCACGGAGTTGCGGATACGGGCCTTGCGTCGCGCATCAGTGCGTCGCTGCTGCTGCCGCAAGTACTTCTCACGGGCGAGCTGACGCCGCCGCTGTTCCTGGCTGACCACCGGGTTCTCTCCTCATGCGTCTCAAACGTCGACCGGTACGCGTGGGGCCTGTGCGCCGACCGCCTGCGTGTGCCCCGTACCGTATATGGGTTCGCTGAGGAATCGGCAGCGCCGGTAGGCTCTGACATCAGCCGCAGCCGCCCGTATCGACACAACGAAGGACGATCGTGCTCATTGCCGGGTTCCCCGCCGGGGCCTGGGGGACGAACTGCTACCTCGTCGCCCCCGCCGCCGGTGAGGAGTGCGTGATCATCGACCCCGGCCATCAGGCCGCCGACGGTGTCGAGGAAACGATCAGAAAGCATCGCCTCAAGCCCGTCGCGGTCGTCCTCACGCACGGTCATATCGACCACGTGGCCTCGGTCGTCCCGGTGTGCGGCGCGCACGACGTGCCGGCCTGGATCCACCCCGACGACCGGTACATGATGAGCGACCCGGAGAAGGGAATCGGCCGTTCCATCGGGATGCCGCTCCTGGGCGAGCTGACCGTGGGGGAGCCCGACGACGTCAAGGAGCTGGCCGACGGTGCGACGCTGGAGCTGGCGGGCCTGGAGCTGTCCGTGGCGCACGCGCCCGGCCATACCAAGGGGTCGGTGACATTCGGCATGCCCGAGGCGGCGGACATCCCGCCGATCCTGTTCTCGGGCGACCTGCTGTTCGCCGGCTCCATCGGACGCACCGACCTGCCCGGCGGTGACATGGCCGAGATGCTCGACTCGCTGGCCCGCGTGTGCCTGCCGCTCGACGACTCGACCGTGGTGCTGTCCGGCCACGGCCCCCAGACCACCATCGGCCAGGAGCGCGCCACCAACCCGTATCTGCGGCAGGTGGCGGCCGGCCAGGGAGCTGCCGAGGCTCCCCGACGAGGAATGTGACGAGACCTTCCGTGAGCACCTTCAAGGCCCCCAAGGGCACGTACGACCTGATCGCGCCGGACTCCGCGAAGTACCTCGCGGTCCGCGAGGCGATCGCCGCTCCGCTGCGCAACTCCGGCTACGGCTACATCGAGACACCGGGCTTCGAGAACGTCGAACTCTTCGCGCGCGGCGTCGGCGAGTCCACCGACATCGTGACGAAGGAGATGTACGCCTTCGAGACCAAGGGCGGCGACAGGCTGGCCCTGCGCCCCGAAGGCACGGCCTCCGTGCTGCGCGCCGCCCTGGAGGCGAACCTGCACAAGGCGGGCAACCTCCCGGTCAAGCTCTGGTACTCCGGCTCGTACTACCGCTACGAGCGCCCCCAGAAGGGCCGCTACCGCCACTTCTCCCAGGTCGGCGCCGAGGCGATCGGTGCCGAGGACCCGGCGCTGGACGCCGAGCTGATCATCCTGGCCGACCAGGCGTACCGCTCGCTGGGCCTCAGCAACTTCCGGATCCTGCTCAACAGCCTGGGCGACAAGGAGTGCCGCCCGGTGTACCGGACGGCGCTCCAGGACTTCCTGCGCGGCCTGGACCTGGACGAGGACACCCTGCGCCGGGCGGATATCAACCCGCTGCGCGTCCTGGACGACAAGCGTGAGTCGGTCCAGAAGCAGCTGGGGGACGCCCCGCTGCTGCGCGACTACCTCTGCGACGCCTGCAAGGCGTACCACGAGGAGGTGCGCGAGCTGATCACGGCGGCCGGCGTCGCCTTCGAGGACGACCCGAAGCTGGTGCGCGGCCTGGACTACTACACCCGCACGACGTTCGAGTTCGTCCACGACGGCCTGGGCTCCCAGTCCGCCGTCGGTGGCGGCGGGCGCTACGACGGCCTGTCCGAGATGATCGGCGGCCCCGCACTGCCGTCCGTCGGCTGGGCCCTCGGCGTCGACCGCACGGTCCTCGCGCTGGAGGCCGAGGGCGTCGAGCTCGAACTCCCCGCCACCACCAGCGTGTTCGCCGTCCCGCTCGGCGAGGAGGCCCGCCGGGTCCTGTTCGCCAAGGTCACGGAACTGCGCAAGAACGGCATCGCGGCCGACTTCTCCTACGGCGGCAAGGGCCTCAAGGGCGCGATGAAGAACGCCAACCGCAGCGGCGCCCGCTACACGATCGTCGCCGGCGAACGCGACCTCGCCGAGGGCGTCGTCCAGCTCAAGGACATGGAGTCGGGCGAGCAGGCGGCCGTCGGAGTGAACGAGATCGTGGCGGAACTGGAAGCGCGACTGGGCTGACAGCAGACCAGGAGCGGAGGCGCCGGACACCTGCCGAGGTGCCCGGCGCCTCCGTCACTGCTCCAGCAGCCCGTACCGCATCGCGCTCGTCACCGCCGCCGTCCGGTCGTCCACCTCCAACTTGCCGAAGACACGCAGCAGATACGTCTTCACCGTCGACTCCCCGATGAACAACCGGCGCCCGATCTCGGCATTCGTGCAGCCCTCCGCGACCAGCCGCAACACCGCCGTCTCGCGTTCCGACAGCCGCGGCCGCTCCGGCTTCGTCCGCAGCTGGTCCACCAGCCGGGCCGCGACGGACGGGGCAAGAACCGTCTCGCCGCGCGCCGCCGCCCGCACGGCCTCCGCGAGTTCCGCGCGCGGCAGATCCTTCAGCAGATAACCCGCCGCCCCGGCCTCCACCGCCCGCAGAATGTCCCGGTCCGTGTCGTACGTCGTCAGCACGACCACCCGGCACGGCAGCCCGGCCCGCGTCATCCGCACGATGGAGTCCACGCCCCCGCCGCCCGGCATCCGCAGATCCATCAGCACGATGTCGGGCCGCAACTGAGCCGCCAGGGCCTCCGCCTGCGGCCCGCTGGACGCGTCGGCGACGACCTCCAGATCGGACTCCGCACTGAGCATCGCCCGCAGCCCCTCCCGTACGACGGGATGGTCGTCGGCCAGGACGATCCGGATCACGGCGTCTCCCTCCTCAGGACCGGCAGCCGGACGGTCACGACCGTGCCGTCGCCCGGGGCACTGCGCACCTCGGCGGTTCCGCCCACTTCCACGGCCCGGGCCCGCAGCCCCGCCAGACCGTACCCACCGCGCACGGCATCCGGGTCGAATCCGGGCCCGTCGTCCCGTACGGACACGGTCAGCATGTCGTCGGCATACGTCAGCGACACCCCGACCGCCACCGAACTCCCCGCGTGTTTGCGGGCGTTGGACAGCGCCTCCTGGCAGGCGCGCAGGGCGACCACCTCGAAACCGGCGGGCAGCATACGGACCGGGCCGGTCACCTCCAGCGTCGCGTCATGGCGCGCGGCGAGCCGGCCCAGCGCGTCCGGAAGGGAGGCGCCGTCCAGGTCGGCGGGCGCGCCCCCGGCCACCAGGGCCCGGGCCTCGGCCAGGTTCTGCCGGGCCGTCTCGTCCATCAGCCGCAGATGACGCCGCGCCTCGGGCAGGTCGTGGTCCAGCTCCGCCTCGACCGCCTGGATCAGCATCACCAGACTGGTGAACCCCTGCGCGAGCGTGTCGTGGATCTCCCGGGACAGCCGCTCCCGCTCGGCCAGCGCCCCGTGCGCCGTCGACAGCCGCGCGACCTCGTGGCGGCTGGCGTCCAGCTCGGTGATCAGCGCCGCCCGTTCCTGGCTCTGCTCGATGATCCGGATGACCCAGCCACCGACAGCCGCCGAGAAGACGAACGTGACCACGGCGAACAGCACGTTGAAGAAGACGTCCTGGTCGCTCGGCCACCACAGCAGCGCCCAGCCGATCACCGGGGCGAAGTTGATGACGGCCACCGCCACCAGCGCCCACCGCATCCGCAGCGTCATGAAGCACTGCGGTACGAGCGCGAACGTCATCAGCCGCGTCTCCCCGACGAGGACCGCCGACGGAAGGAACAGCGCCAGCGCCGCCGTGAGATGGACGAGTGCCCGTCGCTCGTCGGACGGGTCCTGCCGCAGGAGCGGCCGACCCACCCCCACGAACAGCGGGATCAGCAGGACGAGCAGCGCCGCCGCGACGACACGGACCGGCCACCCCGGGCGTCCCGCGCCGAGCACGAACACCAGGGTGGCCAGCCAGATGAGCGCGAAGTACGTGTCCCAGAGCCGGAACGAGAGCTCCCAGGTGTAGGCGCTGCCGGCATCCGCCGCACCGCTCATCCCTCGCGCCGGTCCTTCCAGCGGAACGTCAGCAGGCACAGCACCAATCCTCCGACGCACCATGCGGCGAGCACCAGGGCCACGCGCCCGAGTTCCCAGCTCCCCGCCTGCTCCAGCACCTGAGCCGACTCCGGCAGGAACACCCCGCGCAACCCCTGGCACATCCACTTCAACGGGAACAGCGCACCGATGGTCAGCATCCAGTCGGGGATGGTGCCGATCGCGATGTACACCCCGGAGATGAACTGCAGGACCAGGAAGGGCAGCACCACCACGGAACTCGCGCTGTTCGCGGACCTCGGCACCGAGCTGATCGCGATGCCGAGCAGGGCGCACGCCGTGATCCCGAGCACGAAGATCCACGCCAGGTCGAACCAGCTGCCCGCGTCGGACGGCAGGTCCACGTCGTACACGGCCGTGCCGACGAGGAGCAGGATCACCGTCTCCAGCAGACCGGTGAAAAGAACCAGCCAGATCTTGCCGAGGAAGTACGCCGTCGGCGGCATCGGCGTGCCGCGCAGGCGGCGCAGCAGCTTCTCCTCCCGCTCCACGGCGATCGAGATGCCGAGCGCCTGGAAACTCGTCGACATGATGCCGGCGGCCATCATCGCCGGGACGTACAACTGCGAGGCGGTGATGCCCGCGCCCGCCACGTCGTCCCGGAAGATCGACGCGAACAGGAACAGGAAGACGACCGGGAAGGCGAACGTGAACACCACCTGGTCGCGCTGCCGGAAGAACTGCCTGATCTCCAGGGCACCCCGCCGCAGCCCCAGCCCCCAGGCACCGGGCAGCCCCTCGACGCCGACCGCACCGCGGTCCCGTACGGCGGTCGTGGTCATCGCGCGTCCTCCTGCCGCTGTCCGGTCAGCCGGAGGTAGACGTCCTCCAGCGTGGGCCGGCTCACCGCCAGCCCCGGGATCTCACCGTCGAAGCGCTGCATGAGCCCGGCGACCGTCCTGGTCGGCGTCCCCGTCCGCTCCCTGCGCGGGGTGCCGTCCGGCTCCGTCCACTCGACGAGCGCCTCGGTGCCGAACCGCTCCCGCAACGCCCCGGGCTCGCCCTCGGCGACGATCCGGCCCTTCGCGACGACGGCCAGCCGGTGCGCGAGGGCCTCCGCCTCCTCCAGGTAGTGCGTGGTCAGCAGGATGGTCGTGCCCTCGTCGGCCAGAGCCCGGATCAGCGACCAGAACTGCCGCCGGGCCGCCGGATCGAACCCGGTCGTCGGCTCGTCAAGAAGCAGCAGGTCCGGACCGCCGATCACGCCGAGTGCCACGTCCAGACGCCGGCGCTGGCCACCCGACAGCGCCTTGATCCGGCTGTCCGCCTTGGTATCCAGACCGACCAGGCCGATGACCTCCTCCGGGCTGCGCGGCCGCGGGTAGTAGCCGGCGAAGTGCCGCACCGTCTCCCGGACCGTCAACTCCGCGGGCGCCGATTCGTCCTGCCAGACGATTCCCACGCGCGAGCGCCACGCGCGCGTGGCGCTCGCCGGGTCCGCCCCGAGCACCGACACCTCGCCCGCGTCACGGGTCCGGTTCCCCTGGAGGATCTCCACCGTGGTGCTCTTGCCCGCGCCATTGGGTCCGAGCAGGCCGAACACCTCGCCCCGACGGACGCCCAGATCGATTCCGTCGACGGCGGCCACGTCCCCGTACCGCTTGCGCAGTCCTCGCACCTCCACGGCGAGGTCGTACCCGTGTGCTGTCATGCGACGAGCGTCGGCCGGAACGCAACCCTCAGGGACGACCGTGCGGACATGCTTATGTCCACTGAACGGTGGACGGACGCCCACGTGCGGCACAATGGCACTGCTCGAAGATGGTCAGGCCTCAAGTGACGGAATAGGCGTGATGAGCAAGACGACAGTCAAGGACGTCTCCGCGGAGCCGGAGCCGGAGCGCGCCGAGACCGCGCCCCGCGCCGAGGGCGGCAGCCGGGCCCTCGCCCTGCTGCTGGTGATCACCGGCGCGGCCGGACTGCTCGCCGCGTGGGTCATCACGATCGACAAGTTCAAGATCCTCGAGGCCAAGGTCGAGGGCAAGACGTTCACCCCCGGGTGCAGCCTCAACCCCGTCGTCTCCTGCGGCAGCGTCATGGAGAGCAAGCAGGCCGCCGTGTTCGGTTTCCCGAACCCGATGCTCGGCCTCGTCGCTTACGGCATCGTCATCGGCGTCGGTATGAGCCTGCTCGCCCGCGCCCGCTTCCCGCGCTGGTACTGGCTCACCTTCAACGCCGGCTGCCTGTTCGGCGTCGGCTTCTGCGCCTGGCTGATGTTCCAGTCCCTGTACCGGATCAACGCGCTGTGCCTGTGGTGCTGCCTGGCCTGGGTCGCCACGATCCTGATGTTCTGGTACGTGACGTCGTTCAACATCCGCAAGGGTTTCCTGCCCGCCCCGGGCTGGCTCAAGGGCTTCTTCGACGAGTTCACCTGGGTCATGCCCGTGCTGCACATCGGCATCATCGGCATGCTGATCCTGACCCGCTGGTGGGACTTCTGGATGAGCTGAGCCGGGAGCACCAGGGCCCTCAGGGATTGTCAGTGCCGTGATTTAGGGTTTCTGACGTGGAGCCCGACCTGTTCACCGCCGCAGCAGAAGAACGCCAGGAGAAGGAGCCGTCCAGCAGCCCCCTGGCGGTGCGGATGCGCCCGCGCACCCTCGACGAGGTCGTGGGCCAGCAGCATCTGCTGAAGCCGGGCTCGCCCCTGCGCAGACTGGTCGGCGAGGCCTCCGGCCCGGCCGGCCCCTCCTCGGTCATCCTCTGGGGCCCGCCCGGCACCGGCAAGACCACCCTGGCGTACGTCGTCTCCAAGGCCACCAACGCCCGCTTCGTCGAACTGTCGGCGATCACCGCGGGCGTCAAGGAGGTCCGCTCGGTCATCGACGGCGCCCGCCGCGCCTCCGGCGGGTACGGCAAGGAGACCGTCCTCTTCCTCGACGAGATCCACCGCTTCAGCAAGGCCCAGCAGGACTCCCTGCTCCCGGCCGTCGAGAACCGCTGGGTGACACTGATCGCGGCCACGACGGAGAACCCGTACTTCTCGGTGATCTCCCCCCTGCTGTCCCGCTCCCTGTTGCTCACCCTCGAACCGCTCACGGACGACGACATCAAGGGCCTCGTCCAGCGAGCCCTGACCGACGAGCGCGGCCTCAAGAGCGCCGTCACCCTCCCCGAGGAGACCGAGAGCCACCTCCTGCGCATCGCCGGCGGCGACGCCCGCCGCGCCCTGACCGCCCTGGAGGCGGCCGCCGGAGCCGCCCTCGACAAGGGCGATAGCGAGATCGGCCTGACCACCCTGGAGGAGACGGTCGACCGGGCCGCCGTGAAGTACGACCGCGACGGCGACCAGCACTACGACGTGGCCAGCGCCCTGATCAAGTCCATCCGCGGCTCCGACGTCGACGCCGCCCTGCACTACCTGGCCCGGATGATCGAGGCCGGCGAGGACCCCCGCTTCATCGCCCGCCGCCTGATGATCTCCGCGAGCGAGGACATCGGCCTCGCCGACCCGAACGCGCTGCCGATCGCGGTCGCCGCCGCCCAGGCCGTCGCCATGATCGGCTTCCCGGAGGCCGCCCTCACCCTCAGCCACGCCACCATCGCCCTGGCCCTGGCCCCCAAGTCCAACGCCGCGACCACCGCGATCGGCGCCGCCCTGGAGGACGTACGCAAGGGACTGGCCGGGCCCGTGCCCGCGCACCTGCGCGACAGCCACTACAAGGGCGCCACCAAGCTCGGCCACGGCCAGGGCTACGTCTACCCCCACGACCTGCCCGAGGGCATCGCCGCCCAGCAGTACGCCCCGGACGCCCTCAAGGACCGCGAGTACTACGAGCCGACCCGGCACGGCGCGGAGTCCCGCTACGCGGACGCGGTCGAGTGGACCCGGAAGAACCTCGGTCGAAAGCGGTCCTGAGCACCCTGTAAACTTGGCCGGAGTGCCGCGTCCCGTGCAGTCAGAACGGGACAGTCGGCCGGAGCCCGGCCCCCGGGCCGGCTCCAGGAGCGTCGCGCACCGTCGAACGGTGTCGCGGGCAGCCCACCACCACCCGTCGTACGGCGGGACGGTCGGTGGGCCACTCGCGTGCTGCACGTATGTGCCCAGACCAGGGGAGCGGCTGCCCGCCGAGTCCGTCAGGACGAGGAGGGTTTCCCCGGCTGCGGATGCGACCTCCCACAACCCTGACAAGCCGACACTAGGAAACGAGAAACAGTGGCGAACCAGTCCCGCCCCAAGGTCAAGAAGTCGCGTGCCCTCGGCATCGCGCTCACCCCGAAGGCCGTCAAGTACTTCGAGGCCCGTCCCTACCCGCCGGGTGAGCACGGCCGCGGCCGCAAGCAGAACTCGGACTACAAGGTCCGTCTGCTCGAGAAGCAGCGCCTGCGCGCGCAGTACGACGTGTCCGAGCGCCAGCTCGTCCGCGCCTACGAGCGTGCCTCCAAGGTCCAGGGCAAGACCGGTGAGGCCCTGATCATCGAGCTGGAGCGCCGTCTCGACGCCCTGGTCCTGCGTTCGGGCATCGCCCGCACGATCTACCAGGCCCGCCAGATGGTCGTCCACGGCCACATCGCGGTCAACGGCAAGAAGGTCGACAAGCCCTCCTTCCGTGTCCGTCCGGACGACGTCGTGCAGGTCCGCGAGCGCTCCAAGGAGAAGACCCTCTTCACGATCGCCCGTGAAGGTGGCTTCGCCCCCGACGGTGAGACCCCGCGCTACCTCCAGGTGAACCTCAAGGCCCTGGCGTTCCGCCTGGACCGCGAGCCGAACCGCAAGGAGATCCCGGTGATCTGCGACGAGCAGCTCGTCGTCGAGTACTACGCCCGCTGATCCTCGGCAGGCACGCGGTACCCCAGCCCGTCGTCTCCCCGCCCCTCCGGGCGGGCGAGGCGGCGGGCTTTCGCGAATCCGCCGTCCCCGGGCGGTAATCCGGTACGGAGCCGCATCCCCGGCGCGATAGGCTCGTCGCACGACTTTTTCGATGTTCAGGCACGTTTTCAGGGAGCGGGTGCACACAGTGTCCGGTGGAGAGGTGGCCGGAATCCTGGTGGCTGTCTTCTGGGCGATCCTGGTCTCCTTCCTCGCCGTCGCGCTGGCGAGGCTGGCCCAGACGCTCAAGGCGACCACCAAGCTCGTGGCGGATGTGACCGATCAGGCCGTCCCGCTGCTGGCCGACGCCTCCGCGGCGGTGCGCTCCGCGCAGACCCAGATCGACCGGGTCGACTCGATCGCCTCCGACGTCCAGGAGGTCACGTCGAACGCCTCCGCGCTGTCGACCACCGTCGCCTCCACCTTCGGCGGCCCTCTGGTCAAGGTCGCCGCCTTCGGCTACGGCGTGCGCCGGGCCCTCGGCGGCCGCAAGGAGGACGTGCCCGGCAAGGCGTCGAGGCGTACCGTGATCGTGGGCCGCACGGTCTCTCGGCGCAGCGCCCGAGGGAAGAGGGACTGAGAGCCAGCGATGTTCCGCCGTACGTTCTGGTTCACCACCGGCGTCGCCGCCGGAGTGTGGGCCACCACCAAGGTCAACCGGAAGCTGAAGCAGCTGACGCCCGAGAGCCTCGCCAGAACCGCGGGGAACAAGGCGATCGAGGCCGGCCACCGGCTCAAGGACCGCGCGGTCGACTTCGCGCTCGACGTCCGAGACAACATGGCCCAGCGGGAGGCCGAACTGGGCGACGCGCTCGGGCTCAACGCCCCCGTCGACCCCGAACTCCCGGCCCCCAGGCGGCACGCCGCCATCGAGAACCGCACAGAGCCGAAGACGTACGTCATCGACAACACGTCGTACACGTACAAGAAGAACTCGTACAACCGGAATGAGGACCACTGATGGAGTCGGCTGAGATTCGCCGCCGCTGGTTGAGCTTCTTCGAGGAGCGCGGTCACACCGTCGTCCCTTCGGCGTCGCTCATCGCGGACGACCCGACTCTGCTCCTCGTCCCGGCCGGCATGGTGCCGTTCAAGCCCTACTTCCTGGGTGAGGTCAAGCCGCCCTTCAGCCGCGCCACCAGCGTGCAGAAGTGCGTGCGCACACCCGACATCGAAGAGGTCGGCAAGACCACGCGGCACGGCACGTTCTTCCAGATGTGCGGCAACTTCTCCTTCGGCGACTACTTCAAGGAAGGCGCCATCAAGCTCGCCTGGGAGCTGCTCACCAGCCCCCAGGACAAGGGCGGTTACGGCCTCGACCCCGAGCGTCTGTGGATCACCGTCTACAAGGACGACGACGAGGCCGAGCGCATCTGGCACGAGGTCGTCGGCGTGCCGAAGGAGCGCATCCAGCGCCTCGGCATGAAGGACAACTACTGGTCCATGGGCGTCCCCGGCCCGTGCGGCCCCTGCTCCGAGATCAACTACGACCGCGGCCCCGAGTTCGGCGCCGAGGGCGGCCCCGCCGTCAACGACGAGCGGTACGTGGAGATCTGGAACCTCGTCTTCATGCAGTACGAGCGGGGCGAGGGCACCGGCAAGGACAACTTCGAGATCCTCGGCGACCTGCCCAGCAAGAACATCGACACCGGTCTCGGCCTCGAGCGGCTCGCCATGATTCTGCAGGGCGTGCAGAACATGTACGAGATCGACACCTCCATGGCCGTCATCGACAAGGCCACCGAGCTGACCGGCGTCCGCTACGGCGACGCCCACTCCTCGGACGTGTCCCTGCGCGTGGTCACCGACCACATGCGCACCGCCACCATGCTCATCGGCGACGGCGTCACCCCGGGCAACGAGGGCCGCGGTTACGTGCTGCGCCGCATCATGCGCCGCGCCATCCGCAACATGCGCCTGCTCGGCGCCACCGGCCCGGTCGTCAAGGACCTGATCGACGTCGTCATCGGCATGATGGGCCAGCAGTACCCCGAGCTCATCACCGACCGCGAGCGGATCGAGAAGGTCGCTCTCGCCGAGGAGAACGCCTTCCTCAAGACGCTGAAGGCCGGCACCAACATCCTCGACACCGCCGTCAGCGACACCAAGGCCGTCGGCTCCACCGTGCTGCCCGGCGACAAGGCCTTCCTGCTCCACGACACCTGGGGCTTCCCGATCGACCTCACCCTGGAGATGGCCGCCGAGCAGGGCCTGTCCGTGGACGAGGACGGCTTCCGCCGCCTGATGAAGGAGCAGCGGGAGCGCGCCAAGGCCGACGCCCAGGCCAAGAAGACCGGGCACGCTGGCGCCGGCGCCTACCGCGAGATCGCCGACAAGGCCGGTGCCACCGACTTCATCGGCTACACCGACACCGAGAGCGAGTCCACGATCGTCGGCATCCTGGTCGACGGCGCCTCCTCCCCGGCCGCCACCGAGGGCGACGAGGTCGAGATCGTCCTCGACCGCACGCCCTTCTACGCCGAGGGCGGCGGCCAGATCGGCGACACCGGCCGCATCAAGGTCGACACCGGTGCCGTCATCGAGATCCGCGACTGTCAGAAGCCGGTCCCGGGGGTCTACGTCCACAAGGGCGTCGTCCAGGTCGGCGAGGTCACCGTCGGCGCCAAGGCCCACGCCTCCATCGACGACCGCCGCCGCAAGGCCATCGCCCGTGCCCACTCGGCCACGCACCTGACCCACCAGGCCCTGCGCGACGCCCTCGGCCCGACGGCCGCCCAGGCCGGTTCCGAGAACCAGCCCGGCCGCTTCCGCTTCGACTTCGGCTCCCCGTCCGCCGTCCCGACGGTCGTGATGACCGACGTCGAGCAGAAGATCAACGAGGTGCTCGCCCGCGACCTGGACGTCCGCGCCGATGTCATGGGCATCGACGAGGCCAAGAAGCAGGGCGCCATCGCCGAATTCGGCGAGAAGTACGGCGAGCGCGTGCGCGTCGTGACCATCGGCGACTTCTCCAAGGAGCTGTGCGGCGGCACGCACGTGCACAACACCGCCCAGCTGGGCCTGGTGAAGCTGCTCGGCGAGTCGTCCATCGGCTCCGGCGTCCGCCGTATCGAGGCCCTGGTCGGCGTGGACGCCTACAACTTCCTCGCCCGTGAGCACACGGTCGTCGCCCAGCTCCAGGAGCTGATCAAGGGCCGCCCGGAGGAGCTCCCGGAGAAGGTCTCCGCCATGCTCGGCAAGTTGAAGGACGCCGAGAAGGAGATCGAGAAGTTCCGTGCCGAGAAGGTCCTCCAGGCCGCCGCCGGTCTCGCCGAGTCCGCCAAGGACGTCCGCGGCGTTGCTGTCGTGACGGGTCAGGTCCCGGACGGCACGACCGCCGACGACCTGCGCAAGCTCGTGCTCGACGTGCGCGGACGCATCCAGGGCGGACGGGCCGCCGTGGTCGCCCTGTTCACGGTGGCGAACGGCAAGCCGCTGACGGTCATCGCCACCAACGAGGCCGCCCGCGAGCGCGGCCTGAAGGCCGGCGACCTGGTCCGTACGGCCGCCAAGACCCTCGGCGGCGGCGGTGGCGGCAAGCCGGACGTCGCCCAGGGCGGCGGTCAGAACCCGGCCGCGATCGGCGAGGCCGTGGACGCCGTCGAGCGCCTGGTCGCCGAGACGGCCAAGTAAGAAACGGGTCTGGAAGATGCGCAGAGGACGTCGACTCGCGATCGACGTCGGGGACGCCCGTATCGGGGTCGCCTCGTGCGACCCCGACGGGATCCTCGCCACCCCGGTGGAGACGGTCCCGGGGCGTGACATCCCCGCAGCTCAGCGACGGTTGAAGCAACTCGTCGAGGAGTACGAGCCCATCGAGGTCGTGGTCGGTCTCCCGCGCTCCCTCAAGGGCGGCGAGGGCCCCGCCGCGGTCAAGGTCCGGGGCTTCGCCCAGGAACTGGCACGCATGATCGCCCCGGTTCCGGTGAGACTTCTGGACGAACGCATGACGACGGTGACGGCCAGTCAGGGACTGCGCGCTTCGGGCGTGAAGTCCAAGAAGGGGCGGTCCGTGATCGACCAGGCGGCAGCGGTGGTCATCCTGCAGCAGGCGCTGGAATCCGAACGGGTGTCAGGTAAAGCACCCGGCGAAGACGTCGAAGTGGTCATCTGATCGCGATACGGTAACGTTCCGCGCGATGCGGCGGCATTCGAACAGCCACCGCACAGCAAGAGGCGGGACGGGAGCCGAGCCGGAAGCCGCGTGACCGCCGCCTCGCGGCTCTAGGGGATCGATGACTGAGTATGGCCGGGGCCAAGGCTCCGAACCGTGGCATCCGGAGGACCCGTTGTACGGGGACGGCGGATGGGGAGGAGAGCAGGCCCACCAGGGTCAGCAGTCCCCCTACGGCGGCCAGCCGCAGCACTATCCAGAGCAGCCGCAGCAGCCGCAGTACGGCGACTGGGGCACCGGCCAACAGCCCGGGTACGGTCAGGCGCAGCAGCAGTACCAGTACGACCAGCAGCAGTACGCGGCACAGGCCCACGGGCATCAGCAGTACCCGGGGCAGGGCGACCAGGGGCACCAGCAGGACCAGGGGTACCACCAGCACCAGCAGCAGTACGACAACGGCGGCTGGGCCACCGGCCCGCACCAGCAGGTCTCGTACCCCGGCGACCCCGCCGACCCGTACGGTCAGCAAACCGGTGCCTACGGCGGGGGCCAGTCCGACTACTACGGCACGCCCGAGGGGTATCCGCCACCGGAGCCGCCCGGCCGGCGGCGGGCCGAGCCGGAGCCGGAGACCGACTGGGACCCCGGCCCCGACCAGGGGGAGCACGCCTTCTTCGCGGGCGGTGACGACGATGACGACGGCGACGAGCCGGGGGACCGCCGCCGACGCGACGACCAGCGGGGACGCGGCGGCAAGCCCAAGAAGCGCCGCAACGGAACGGCCTGCCTGGTGATCGTCCTGGTCCTCGGCGGCGGCCTGGCAGGTGTCAGCTACTTCGGCTACCAGTTCTTCCAGGATCGCTTCGGCGACGCGCCGGACTACGCGGGCGACGGCAACGGGCAGCAGGTGTCCGTCGAGATCCCGCAGGGCGCGGACGGTTACACGATCGGCCGGGTGCTGAAGTCCGTAGGCGTCGTGAAGAGCGTCGACGCCTTCGTCTCGGCGCAGGCCGCCAACCCCGACGGCAGGAACATCCAGGACGGCGTGTACACGCTGCAAAAGCAAATGTCGGCCGACAGCGCGGTCGAACTGATGCTCAGCCCGAAGAGCCGCGACAACCTGATCATCGCCGAGGGCAAGCGCAACGCCGACATCTACCGGCTCATCGACAAGCGGCTCGAGGTCAAGGACGGCACCACCGCCGCGGTCGCCAAGAGGGACTACAAGAAGCTCGGCCTGCCCGACTGGGCGCTGAACCACGAGAACGTCAAGGACCCGCTGGAAGGGTTCCTCTACCCCTCCAGCTACGGCATCGCCAAGGGAGAGAAGCCCGAGGAGGTGCTGAAACAGATGGTGACCCGGGCCACCCAGACGTACGAGAAGCTCGGCGTGGAGAAGAAGGCCCGGAGCCTCGGACTCGAAGACCCCTGGCAGCTGATCACCGTCGCGAGCCTGGCCCAGGCCGAGGGCACGAGCCACGACGACTTCCGCAAGATGGCCGAGGTCGTCTACAACCGCATGAAGCCGGGGAACCCGCAGACCAACGGCATGCTGGAGTTCGACTCCACCTACAACTACATCAAGAACCAGAGCAAGATCGATCTGAGTCTGAGCGAGCTGCGGAACTACGACAACCCGTACAACACGTACTTCCACAAGGGCCTGCCGCCCGGACCGATCGACAACCCGGGCGAGGCGGCGCTCAAGGGCGCCCTCAACCCGACCAAGGACGGCTGGTACTACTTCATCTCGCTGGACGGCAAGACCAGCGAATTCACGAAGACCAACGCAGAGCACCAGAAGCTGGTCGACAAGTTCAACGCGTCGCGGAACAACTGAGGAAACCTGATGGCCGCACCCCGCCGAGCCGCCGTTCTCGGCTCCCCGATCGCTCACTCCCTGTCGCCGCGGCTGCACAACGCGGCGTACCGGGCGCTGGGACTTACCGACTGGTCCTACGACCGGTTCGAGATCGACGAGGACGCGCTGCCCGGGTTCCTCGAGGGGCTCGGTCCGGAGTGGGCCGGGCTGTCGCTGACCATGCCGCTGAAGCGGGCGGTGATCCCGCTGCTCGACGAGATCACTGACACGGCCGCCTCGGTGGAGGCGGTCAACACCGTGGTGTTCCGGCCGGACGGACGCCGGGTCGGCGACAACACCGACATCCCTGGCCTGGTGGCTGCGCTGCACGAACGTGGTGTGGAGAAGACGGAGAGCGCGGCGATCCTGGGTGCCGGGGCCACCGCGTCCTCGGCTCTCGCGGCGCTGGCCCGGATCTGCACGGGCGAGGTCGTCGTGTATGTGCGCAGCGAACGGCGCGCGGCGCAGATGCGGCAGTGGGGCGAGCGGCTCGGTGTCCGGGTCCGGCCCGCCGACTGGGCCGACGCCGCCCGCGCCTTCGAGGCGCCCCTGGTCATCTCCACGACCCCCGCAGGGGGCACGGACGCGCTGGCCGAGCAGGTGCCCGAGCGCGTGGGCACCCTGTTCGACGTGCTCTACGAGCCCTGGCCCACGCCCCTCGCCGCGGCGTGGCAGGTGCGGGGCGGGCAGGTGCTGAGCGGCCTCGACCTGCTGGTCCACCAGGCGGTGTTCCAGTTCCGGCAGTTCACCGGCGACTCACGGTCGCCGCTCACCGCGATGCGGGAGGCCGCTCAGCGGGGCTGATGTGTCAGCCGCACCAGCCCAGCGGGCTCGTGTACTCGTCGGGGTACGGCGACGAGGAGCTCCAGCAGCGGGTAGAGCCGGAGTGCTGGACGCACTTGCCCGCGGCCCTCACGCGCACGGGGCCGGGTTGTAGTTGCCGAATCCTTGATCCAGGTGCCGCCCTGGGCGCGGATGCCCACGCTGACGGGGTTGTTCGCCGTCTGCGCCGGTATGAGGCGGCGGTGTCCTCCGACAGCTGATTTCCGGCCCAGGGGCGGCGATTTCTGGCGCGCGATCTGCTTGTGTTCGGCGGTGCGGCGGCCGGTGTCCACCGAGCCCGCGGTTCACGGCGTCCGTCAGCCGGACTCGGATCGGAGTCGTCCCCGTGGCATGGGAGGATCGGTGGTGCCGGACGGGCCGCGCACCCGGTCGGGCCGTAGCCGTACGCGATGAGGTGCGTACGCTGGGCAGTAAGCAGGCCGCGAACACTGAGGAGCACCGTTGAGCAGGTTGCGCTGGCTGACCGCGGGGGAATCCCACGGTCCCGCACTCGTCGCGACGCTGGAGGGTCTTCCCGCCGGCGTGCCGATCACCACGGAGATGGTGGCGGACCATCTCGCGAGGCGTCGCCTGGGCTATGGGCGCGGTGCCCGGATGAAGTTCGAGCAGGACGAGATCACCTTCCTCGGCGGCGTCCGGCACGGCCTCAGTCTCGGCTCCCCGGTCGCGATCATGGTCGGCAACACCGAGTGGCCCAAGTGGGAACAGGTCATGGCGGCCGACCCGGTCGACCCGGAGATCCTCGACGGCCTCGCCCGCAACGCGCCGCTGACCCGGCCCCGCCCCGGTCACGCCGACCTCGCCGGTATGCAGAAGTACGGCTTCGACGAGGCCCGTCCGATCCTGGAGCGGGCCTCCGCGCGGGAGACCGCGGCCCGGGTGGCCCTCGGAGCGGTGGCGCGGTCGTACCTGAAGGAGACGGCGGGCATCGAGATCGTCTCCCACGTGGTGGAGCTCGCGGGAGCGAAGGCGCCGTACGGCGTGTACCCGACGCCCGCGGACGTGGAGAAGCTGGACGCGGACCCGGTGCGCTGCCTGGACGCCGACGCGTCGAAGGCGATGGTCGCCGAGATCGACCAGGCCCACAAGGACGGCGACACCCTCGGCGGCGTGGTCGAGGTGCTGGCGTACGAGGTGCCGGTCGGCCTCGGTTCGCACGTGCACTGGGACCGCCGCCTGGACGCCCGCCTGGCCGCCGCCCTGATGGGCATCCAGGCGATCAAGGGAGTCGAGGTCGGCGACGGCTTCGGCCTGGCACGCGTCCCCGGCTCCAAGGCGCACGACGAGATCGTCGCGACCGCCGAGGGCATCAAGCGGACGTCCGGCCGCTCGGGCGGCACCGAGGGCGGGCTGTCCACGGGTGAGCTGCTGCGCGTGCGGGCGGCGATGAAGCCGATCGCGACCGTGCCGCGGGCGCTGAAGACGGTGGACGTCGTCACCGGCGAGGCCACTGCCGCCCACCACCAGCGTTCCGACGTGTGCGCGGTGCCGGCCGCCGGCATCGTCGCCGAGGCGATGGTCGCCCTCGTCCTCGCGGACGCGGTCGCGGAGAAGTTCGGCGGCGACAACGTGGCCGAGACCCGCCGCAACGTCCGGTCCTACCTCGACAACCTGGCCATCCGATGAGCCCGCTGATCGTGCTGGTCGGCCCGATGGGCGTGGGCAAGTCCACCGTCGGGCAGCTGCTGGCCGAGCGGCTGGGGACCGGCTACCGGGACACCGACGACGACATCGTCGCCGTGCAGGGCCGGACGATCGCCGAGATCTTCGTCGAGGAGGGCGAGTCCGCCTTCCGCGCGATCGAGAAGCAGGCCGTGCACGAGGCACTGACCGGGCACGACGGTGTGCTGGCCCTGGGCGGCGGCGCCGTCCTCGACCCGGACACGCGCGCGCTGCTCGCCGGGCAGCGCGTGGTCTACCTGTCGATGGACGTCGAGGAGGCGGTCAAGCGCACCGGCCTCAACGCGGCCCGGCCGCTGCTCGCCGTCAACCCGCGCAAGCAGTGGCGCGAGCTGATGGAGGCCCGCCGGCACCTCTACGAGGAGGTCGCCACAGCCGTGGTCGCCACCGACGGCCGCACCCCCGAAGAGGTCACCCGAGCCGCCCTGGACGCACTGGAGTTGAAGGAAGCATGAGTGAGGCAGTGACCCGGATCCAGGTCGGCGGCACGGCGGGAACCGAGCCCTACGAGGTCCTCGTGGGCCGGCAACTCCTCGGCGAGCTCCCCGGATTGATCGGAGACAAGGCCAAGCGGGTCGCGATCGTTCACCCCGAGGCACTGGCCGAGACGGGTGAGGCCCTGCGCGCCGACCTGGCCGGGCAGGGTTACGAGGCGGTCGCCATCCAGGTGCCCAACGCCGAGGAGGCCAAGACCGCCGAGGTCGCCGCCTACTGCTGGAAGGCGCTGGGCCAGTCCGGATTCACGCGCACGGACGTCATCGTCGGTGTCGGCGGCGGCGCGACCACCGACCTGGCCGGGTTCGTGGCCGCCACATGGCTGCGCGGGGTGCGCTGGATCGCGATCCCGACCACCGTGCTCGCCATGGTCGACGCGGCCGTCGGCGGCAAGACCGGCATCAACACCGCCGAGGGCAAGAACCTGGTCGGTGCCTTCCACCCGCCCGCCGGTGTCCTCTGTGACCTCGCCGCCCTGGACTCCCTCCCGGTCAACGACTACGTCTCCGGACTCGCGGAGGTCATCAAGGCCGGCTTCATCGCCGACCCGATGATCCTGGACCTCATCGAGTCCGACCCCGAGGGCGCCCGCACCCCGGCCGGCCCGCACACCGCCGAGCTCATCGAGCGCTCCATCCGGGTCAAGGCCGACGTGGTGTCGTCCGACCTGAAGGAGTCGGGCCTGCGCGAGATCCTCAACTACGGCCACACGCTCGGCCACGCCATCGAGAAGAACGAGCGCTACAAGTGGCGGCACGGCGCGGCCGTCTCGGTGGGCATGCACTTCGCCGCCGAACTCGGCCGCCTGGCAGGCCGGTTGGACGACGCGACGGCCGACCGCCACCGGACCATCCTCGAATCGGTCGGGCTGCCCCTGCATTACCGCCACGACCAGTGGCCCAAGCTGCTGGAGACCATGAAGGTCGACAAGAAGTCCCGCGGTGACCTGCTGCGCTTCATCGTCCTCGACGGTCTGGCCAAGCCGACGGTTCTGGAGGGACCCGACCCGGCCGTGCTGCTCGCCGCGTACGGCGAAGTCGGACAGTAAGTCCCCAGGCGCGCCTTCCGCCCGGAATCGCCTTATGGGGCAGGGCACTTCGGACCGCCCCCGGCCGTTCACACAACACTGGCCGGGGGCGGTACCGTTCGGTAGCAGCGGGTTCCGCCCCCGCTGTCAGCGCCCATCGCCTGTACGAGACGGAGTGGCACCGGATGCAGCACGCAGTGGGTTCTCCGCTGCCGCCGCCCCACCAGCCGGGGCACGGACCGGCCGTCGGCTGGTCGCCGGCCGCACACCACCCGGGTCCGCACCACCCGGGTGCGCACCAGGGCTCCGCGCCCGTGCCCCCGCCGCCCCCGGCGCCCGGTTATCCCGCGCCCCCGCCCGGGCCGGCCTCGCCCCCGCCACAGGCCTCCGTCCCTCCGGTGCCGGACACCACCGGTCATGTGCCGCTGCCGCCCGGCGGTCCCGTGGCCATGCCCAGCGCGCCGCCCGCGACGGCGGTCCCCGACCCGGCCGGTACGACGCTCGCCGTGCTGCTGATCGGGCCCGCGGGTGCCGGGAAGACCAGCGTCGCCAAGTACTGGGCGGACCATCGCCGGGTCCCCACGGCGCACATCAGCCTCGACGACGTACGCGAGTGGGTCCGCTCGGGCTTCGCCGACCCCCAGTCCGGGTGGAACGACAACTCCGAGGCGCAGTACCGCCTCGCCCGTCGCACCTGCGGCTTCGCCGCGCGGAACTTCCTGGCCAACGGCATCTCCTGCATCCTCGACGACGCGGTCTTTCCCGACCGTCCCGTCGTCGGCCTCGGCGGCTGGAAGCGGCACGTCGGGCCAGGCCTGCTGCCGGTCGTTCTCCTTCCCGGGCTGGACATCGTCCTGGAACGCAACGCGCAGCGCACGGGCAATCGGCGGCTGACGGACGAGGAGGTCGCCCGTATCCATGGGCGGATGGCCGGGTGGTACGGGTCCGGTCTGCCGATCATCGACAACTCGCAGCTGGATGTCCCGGAGACGGCGCGGTTGCTGGACGATGTGCTGGCCAGGTCTATCGCGAGTCCGCCGCAGTGGTAGGCGGCGGGGAGTCGGTTGCCCGGTGCTGAGGGTGCTCGGCGTTTGCGCTCGGGCCGGGTGGGTCCGCAGCCCGGCGGAGCGGAGTGCCTCCCCCCAAGCTCTCGGCTTCGCTCGAGCAGAGGGGGACCCCCATCGCCCTTAGTGGCACGACTGCCCGTAGTTAGGCCGGACCGGCGGCCCGCAGCGGTTGGCGCGTCGACGGACAGTTAGTTGGTTCGCAAGTCGATCGCGCCGTTCCGAGGACGGACACCCCCCGGCGCGGCCCCGACCCACCACCGCCGCGTAGGCGAAGGCGCGCACCCCCACCGCTCCCGCGCGCAGGCGTACCGCCCAGCCCCACCGCAACCCGCGCAGGTGCACCGCCCCGCCCACCGCACCAGCGCGCAGGCGCACCGCCCAGCCGACCACCCCCGCGCAGACGTACCCCCAGCCGTCGCAGACGACCCCCACTCGGCCCTCCCGACCGGCGACATCGCCCCGCCGCTCGTAGGCTCGGGTCATGTCAGAGGTGTACGCGGCCCGCCGGACGCGTCTGAGGGAATACTGCAACGCGGGCGGCAGCGCGGCGGCGCTGGTCTCCCGCCCCGCCAATGTGCTCTATCTCGCGGGCGCCGCCCCGCACGGCGCCGTTCTGCTGCTGGGCAAGACCGAGGACCAGGACCTCCTGGTGTGTGCCGGCCCGACAGCCGACCGCCCCACGCAGGAGCGCCCCGACGAGGCCCTGCGCGTACAGACCCTGCCCGGTGTCGGCGGCGGCGACCCGGCCGTCGCGGCCGCAGGCCTCGCCGCGGGCCAGGGCGCCGACTCCCTCGCCGTGGAGGAGCACCACCTCACCGTGGCCCGGCACCGCGCCCTCGGCTCGGTCGCCCCCCGGCTGCGCCTGGCCAACCTCGGCGGCGCGGTGGAGCAGCTCAGGGTCGTCAAGGACGAGGAGGAGATCTCCTGCCTCCGCATCGGCGCCGAGATCACCGACCAGGCCCTCGGCGAACTGCTGGAGTCCATCCTCGTCGGGCGGACCGAGCGCCACCTCGCCCTCGAGCTCGAAAGACGCCTCGTGGATCACGGGGCCGACGGCCCGGCCTTCCCCACCTCCGTCGCCACAGGGCCGAACGCCGGGCGCCCCGGGCACCGGCCCACCGACCGCCGCGTCGAGGAGGGCGACCTCCTCTCCGTCTGCCTCGGCGCGACATACCGCGGCTACCGCTGCGAGATCGGCCGGACGTTCGTCATCGGCACCGCTCCCGCGGACTGGCAGATCGAGCTGTACGACCTGGTCTTCGCGGCGCAGCGCGCCGGACGTGAGAGCCTGGTACCCGGCGCCGCCTGCCGGGACGTCGACCGCGCCGCCCGCCAGGTCCTGGACTCCGCGGGGTACACGGAGGGCCTCACGGCCCTGACCGGACACGGTGTGGGGCTCGAAATCGACGAGGACCCTCAATTGAGTCCCGCGGCCATGGGTAAACTGGACGCTTGCGTGCCGGTCACCGTCGAACCTGGGGTCCACCTCCCGGGACGGGGCGGCGTCCGGATCGATGACACGCTCGTCGTCCGCCCCGAGGCGGACGGCGGACCCGAGCTACTCACCATCACGACCAAGGAGCTGCTCGCCCTGTAGGCAGGTGCGTGCCCCGGGGTCGTACGTCAGTCCAGGAGATTCCGCAACCGTGGCTTCCACGAACGACCTCAAGAACGGCATGGTGCTCAAGCTCGAAGGCGGCCAGCTCTGGTCCGTCGTCGAGTTCCAGCACGTCAAGCCCGGCAAGGGCCCGGCCTTCGTGCGCACCAAGCTCAAGAACGTGCTCTCCGGCAAGGTCGTCGACAAGACCTTCAACGCCGGTGTCAAGGTCGAAACGGCCACCGTCGACAAGCGCGACATGCAGTTCTCCTACATGGACGGCGACTACTTCGTCTTCATGGACATGGAGACCTACGACCAGCTCATGGTCGACCGCAAGGCCGTCGGCGACGCCGCCAACTTCCTCGTCGAGGGCTTCACGGCCACGGTCGCCCAGCACGAGGGCGAGGTGCTCTTCGTCGAGCTGCCGGCCGCCGTCGAGCTGAGCGTCCAGGAGACCGAGCCGGGCGTCCAGGGCGACCGCTCCACCGGCGGCACCAAGCCCGCCACGCTGGAGACCGGCCACCAGATCCAGGTCCCGCTCTTCATCACCTCCGGTGAGAAGATCAAGGTCGACACCCGCACCAGCGACTACCTCGGCCGGGTGAACAGCTAACCGTGGCTGCCCGCAACACGGCCCGCAAGCGCGCCTTCCAGATCCTCTTCGAGGGCGACCAGCGCGGCGCCGAGGTCCTGACCGTCCTCGCCGACTGGGTCCGGCTCTCCCGGGCCGACACCCGGCAGCCGCCGGTGAGCGAGTACACGATGGAGCTGGTCGAGGGCTACGCGCAGCACGCGAAGCGCATCGACGAGCTGATCGCCCAGTACTCGGTCGGCTGGACGCTCGACAGGATGCCGGTCGTCGACCGCAACATCCTGCGGCTCGGCGCCTATGAGCTGATCTGGGTCGACGAGACCCCGGACGCCGTCGTCCTCGACGAGATGGTGCAGCTGGCGAAGGAGTTCTCCACGGACGAGTCGCCCTCGTTCGTGAACGGCCTGCTCGGACGGCTGAAGGAGCTCAAGCCCTCGCTCCGCCGCGACGAGGTCTGAGAGAGACGGAACGCCGGAGGGCCCGCAGCCTGGACGCTGCGGGCCCTCCGGCATTCCCGTGCGTTCGAGGGCTGCCAGGCCCTCAGAACGCCGCCGGGGGGGGGGGGGGGCCCGGGGGGGGGGGGGCCCCCCCCCCGGGGGGGGGGGGGGCCCCCCCCCCCGCCCCCCCCCCGCCCCGGGGGGCGCCGCCCCCCCCCCGCC
>NZ_JBITJK010000054.1:0-55819 GCF_044459945.1 Streptomyces sp. NPDC050164 | reverse complement strand
TCGGCGAGGGTCATGGTCGTCCGTACGGTGCCGCCCATCGCGTAGGCGTTGTGCAGCAGGAAGGCGATGCGCACGTGCGGCGTCCCCCGGTTTCCGTGTGATGTGGCTGGTCAGAGCCCCTGTGTTCACCTTCGGCGAGGCAACCATGCCCGTGCTCTCCGGTACGATCCCGGCCGCACTCGCCTCCGTCCCCGCCCAGCTGGCCGGAGCCGGCGGAGACAGGTGCTCGGCTGCGCGAGCCGCCGCACGGGCACGGGGAGAACAGGTCGACTGACGTCTGCTCTGTCGCTCACCGGAGATGACAGGCACCTCGCGTGTACAGATGCATCATCTGACCTAGAGGTTCCTCAGCCTCGAAGGCCGCTCACGCGCCGCCCCGCGCCGTTCATTGATCGTTTGTCGGCGGTCATGCGGTCCGGAAGTCGTCCACCCGCTCGCCCTCCGCCTGGGACGGCTCGGTCCTGGGGACGTCCGGGTGCTGCTCCACTGCCGCACGCTCGGACGGTTCATCGCGCTCGCCCTCGGCCTGGGAGGGCGTGTGCGAGTACAGCCAGAGCTCGTAATCCGAGGCTCCGGTCTTCATGGCGGGCCTCCCTTGGTCGCTCGTCTCCCATGCTCCTCCCGCGCTCGCGACAGGGCCAGAGCGGCCAGCTCCGCACTTCTTGCCTGCGATGCGGTGCATCAAAGTACTGCTGGAGTACTAGGCCGTGTCCGCAATGTCAGGGCAGCCAGAGTTGCAGGCAGGCGATGGTGACCAGGGCCTGGTAGTGGCGGGCGAGTTTGTCGTAGCGGGTGGCCAGGGCCTTGTTGTGTTTGAGCTTGTTGAAGCAGCGTTCGACGACGTTGCGGCGCCGGTAGGCAGCTTGGTCGAGCCGGCAGCGGCTCTCGCCGCGCCGGATACGGCCGTTGATCTGGTCGATCCGCTCCGGGATCGCGGCCTTGATGCCTCGCCTGCGCAGGTAGGAGCGGATCTTCGTGGACGAGTAGCCCGACGGCACCCGCGCGCTCGGCGAACCACGGCTGCACCTGCTCGGCCACGGCGACTGGACCGGCCCGGCCTCCGCCACGCTCATCGGTGTGGGCCGCCCGACCCGTGACGCCGCCCGGGACATCGCGCAGCTGCTGAGCGGCTGACGCCGCGCACCGGTGTCAGGGCCGGGCGAGGAGGCGTGCAGATGGCGCCGGCCGCGCAGGTGTCCGGGTCGGTCACGGCAATCGGTTGACTCCAGGAGCGCCTTGGCAAGCGCCGAGACGACGCTCCGGCCCCTCTTCCCGCTGTGCGTCAGGAGGCGACCGGCAGTGCGAGCAGCTTGCCCATGGCCGCGAGCACGGACGGCTCGACCCGGTAGTAGACCCAGGTGCCGCGCCGCTCGGAGGTGAGCAGCCCGGCCTCCTTCAGCTTCTTCAGGTGATGACTGACCGTGGGCTGGGAGACGCCGACGTCGGAGATGTCGCACACGCACGCCTCCCCGCCCTCGTGCGAGGCCACGGCGGAGAACAGCCGCAGCCGCACCGGATCACCGAGCGCCTTGAACATCCGCGCAGCCGTCTCGGCCTCCTCCGCGGTGAACGGGCGCTCGGTCAGCGGCGGGCAGCACGGAACCACATCCGGACCGGCGTCGGGTTCCAGCAGCGGCAGCACCTTCGCATGTGACATGCATCTATGTTGACACACGTCGAATCAGTTTGGGCGAGGGACGGCGCCGCTCAGCTGGCCCGCACGCCGCCCCCGCCCGCTGGAGCGTCAGAGCCCGGCCGCGGCCGGGGCCTTGCGGACGTGGGCGGCCAGTGCGTCGATCACGTACTGCGCATCCCGTCCGACGCCGCGCAGCGTGTTCGAGGCGAAGGAACGCTGGAACTCCAGGCCGAGGTAGACCAGGCCCGGGTGGGTGGCGGATATGCCGCCGCTGTGCAGAGGCGCACCCTGCTCGTCGAGAGCGCCGAGCTTGGTCAGGTAACCCAGGTTCGGCCGGTATCCGGTGGCGAGCAGCACTACATCGACCTGCTCCCGGGCTCCGTCGGCCCACACGACCGCGTCACCGTCAAGGGCGGTGAACATCGGCCGCCGCGGAAGATGCCCGGTCTCCAGGGCGTCCTTGTAGAGGCCGGTGTCGAGCACGAGGGTGCCGGCGACGAAATGGATCAGCCATTCCGGCGGCAGATGGTCGAAGCCGCTGGTCGTGAGCCAGTGGTGCAGGTCTTTGCCGTCGCGCAGCCGTGGAAGGAAGCGAACCGGGGCGCGGGTGGCCAGGGTCACCCTGGCCACGTCCGCCAGTTCGTGGCCGACTTGGACGGCGGAGCTGCCGCCGCCCACCACCACGATCCGCTTGCCCGCGTAGGGCTCGGGGCTGCGGTAGTCGGCGACGTGCCGCAGTTCGCCGGTGAAGCCTTGCCGGCCGGGAAGGTCAGGCAGCAGCGGGTTGCCGAAGGCCCCGCTCGCCGCGACGATCCCGGCCGCACCCAGGCGGCGGCCGTCGGCGGTGCGCAGCGTGAAGCCGGTGCTGTCATGCTCCACGCTCTCGATGCGGGTGTGGGTGCGGATGTCGGCATCCAGGCGGTCCGCGTAGCGGGTGAGGTGGTCGACGACTTCGTCGCGGTGCGGATAACGGTCGCCGTCGCCATCGAATGGCAGGCCCGGCAGGGCGCTGAAGTGGGCGGGCGAGAGCAGCGTGAGGCTGTCGTAGTAGTCGGGCCACGAGCCGGCCGCCCGCCCGGACGCCTCCAGCACCACCGGCGCAAGACCCCGCTGGCGCAGGACGTACGCGGCGACCAGCCCGGACTGCCCGCCCCCGATCACCGCGACATCGGCGTACTCCATGAACAAACCCCTCATTTCGACGGCTGTCTATGTTGATGCTTATCGAAGCAGGTGGATGTCGGCGACGCAAGCATCGACGGATGTCGAAGTAAAAAAGGAGTCGCCGTGAACGCGCCTCCCACCACCGAGCTGCCTGTCGTGGTCGTCGGGGCCGGCCCAACGCAAGCACGTACCCCTCAGGCGGCGACTGGGCCGAGCAGTACCTGAAGCCCTTGGCCGACCTCCTCGGCAAGCGTGTCCGCTTCGGTTCCCGGCGCGGGACGTGACCGGATCGTCGACGCTGACCGCGAAGCCCAGCCGTTCGTCGTCCACCTCGCCACGGCCGACGGTCGCGAGGAACGCATCGTCGCCCGTGCGGTGATCGACGCATCCGGTACCTGGACCACCTCGAGCCCGGCCGGTGGCAGCGGCCTGCCGACGCTGGGCGAGAAGGCCGCGTCCGACCGCATCACCTACCGCCTCCCCGACGTCAAGGACCCGGCCCTCCGCGCCGCCCGGTACGCGGGCAAGCGCACCGCCGTGATCGGCTCCGGCGCCTCCGCCTTCACGGCGCTCGCCCACCTCGCCGACCTCGCGAAGTCCGACGACGGCGGGGACGAAGGCGGTGTGGATCCTGCGCCGGGGCATCTCGGGCTCCACCTTCGGCGGAGGCGAGGCCAGCTCCCGGCTCGCGGCGCGCTGGGCCTGGCGGCGAAGGCCGCCGTCGACGAGGGCTACGCGGACGCGGTCACCGGCTTTCGTACCGAGGCGATCGCGCGGGCGGACGACGGCCGCCTTGTCCTGGTCGGCGAGGACGGGCGCCGCCTAGATACGGTCGACGAGGTGATCGTGCTGACCGGCTTCCGCCCCGACCTGTTCTTCCTGGAGGAGCTGCGCCTGGCTTTCGACGAGCGCCTCCAGGCACCGGTCGAGCTGGCGCCGCTGATCGACCCGAACCAGCACTCCTGCGGCACCGCCTACCCGCACGGCCACCGCGAGCTCTCCCATCCCGAACCCGGGGTGTACCTGGTCGGGATGAAGTCCTACGGCCGCGCCCCCACCTTCCTCGCGATGACCGGCTACGAGCAGGTCCGCTCCGTCGCCGCCGCGATCGCCGGCGACCTCGCCTCCGCCGACGGCGTGGAACCCACCCTCCCCGAGACCGGAGTCCGCGGCGGCGCCGGCCTGTTCGACGCCCCCGACACTCAGCAGGCCGATCGCGGCGGGTGCTGCGCGCCCGCGGTTCAGCTCGTCGAGCTCGGCGCCCCCGCCGCGGTCGGGGCGGCTGCCGATCAGGCCCCGGCGGGCGGCTGCTGCGGCTCGTGACCGACCAGGCAGGGCAGCGCGGGGCCGCGACCGGTCCCCCATTCCGGTCGCGGCCCCGCGTGCGGGGGTGTTCAGTAGGGGCCCTGCCGGCTCGGCACGGACGGGGAGGGTCCGCACGGGCTGGAGGGCTGCCTTCGGCCTCTGTGACGGCGCTGGTCGCCGTCTACTACCGCACGAATCTCATGATGCGGCAGCTCGCCTGCTCGCACTCGAGCCGGTCCGTGCACCGCAGGAGGCCATCGAGCGGTTATGGATCGTCGACGGCACGCTCATCCCGGTCCGCGACCGGAACGTGGGGGCCTCTTCCCGCAATTACCGGTTCTCCGCGAACGTACAGGTCATCGTGGATGCGGACACCCGCCTCGTGGCGACGGCCCGGCCAGTGCCCGGCGCCACCGCCGATGCGAAAGCATGGCGGGACTCGGGCCTGACCGAGCACTGCCAGGGCGTGACCGTGCTCGCCGACGGCGCCTACATCAACACGGGCTGATCACCCCGCACCGCAAACGCCCCGGACGACCCCTGCTGAAGGGCGAGGAAGAAGGCAACTCTGAGCACCGCAAGGTCCACGCCCGCGTCGAGCACGTGATCGGCCGGATGAAGAACTACAAGACCTTCCGCGCCTGCCGACAGCACGGCGCTTTAGGACTCCTGACAAAAGTGGTGGGCTTGACCTGGTCAGAGGTCGGTGTCGTGCACGAGACCGCCGGGTAGCGGGACGCGGTCAGCCGCGTCATCGCACGTGATAAACCTGGCGACGTCGGGGATCATCCCCGGGATACTGGTCGCCCATGGATGAGGTCAAAGTCGTTGTCGCCCATTCCGAGCGCGCGACTCTGCGCGTCGGCGACGTGTTCCTGAAAGTGGACGCCGATCAGGCGCGCATCGACGTCGAGGTCGAGGCGATGTCCCTCGCGCCGGTCCCGACCCCGGAGGTCCTGTGGCGCCAGCCGCCCGTGCTCGCGATCGCCGCACTCCCGGGGACGACGCTTGGGCGCCTCGGCGGGCCGTCGACCGGGTCGCCGGCGGCGTGGGCCGCGGCGGGCGCCGCCATCCGGAAGCTGCACGAAGCGCCGCTGCCGCCCCTGCCGGGCCGGGCCGGGCGGAGCATCGTCGCGCTGGCGGCGGAACTCGACGACGAGTGCGAGTTGCTCGTGACGAACGGTGTCCTGCCCGCTGACCTGGTCACCCGCAACCGCCAGGTCGCCGAGGCCGCGCTCCGGCCGTGGACTCCGGCGTTCACACACGGCGATCTGCAGATCGCGCACGTCTTCGTCGACGGCGACGAGGTCACCGGCATCATCGACTGGTCCGAGGCGGGCCAGGGTGATGCCCTGTACGACCTCGCCACCTTCACGCTCGGACACGAGGAGCACCTCGACGACGTCGTCGCGGGCTATGGCACCGACATCGACCTCGACGTGATCCACGCGTGGTGGTCGTTGCGAAGCCTGCTGGCAGTTCGCTGGCTGATCGAGCACGGCTTCGACCCCTTCGCGCCGGGCTGTGAGGTCGACGTGCTGAGAAACCGGATGTGAGGCTGCGCGGGCCCGACTGCTACGTATGCGTTCTGACGCATCGAGCAGGCCATCCCCTGGGGCGATCGCCCGCCCTTACTCTCAGCAAAGTGCCAGAATTGCTGGCATCCGCTGAAGACTGACGAACGTGGCACGGCTACCACGTCGGCTCGATCTGGCCGCACGACACCGCGATCGCAGTGCACGGCCGGTCCGGATTTCCGGACGACGCCGCCACACTGGCATCTGGTCTGCTGACCGCGTCGACGGCCTTCGATGCCCGACTCCCCGAGCTCCTCGCCGGTCACGGCAGCCGGCAGGGCCCCCGCACCCCGCCCCCTCCTCCCCGGCGTCCTGCTGGCCGCAGGCATGGGCGGCCACGTCCGCGATCCTCGTACTCCAAGCGGCCCTCGGCCTGAACGCGGACGTCCCGACCGACACGGTCACGGTGGCGCCGACCTTCGCCTCGACGTACGCACCGCTCACGGTGACGGGGCTCCAAGCCGGCGTAGTCCAACTGGACGTCACGGTCGCAGCGGACGGAACTGTAAACGTGACCGCTCCGGAACGGCTGACGGTGGCTACACCCTGATACCGCGTCGCGAGCCATCCCTCGGCGCCCAGACCATGCTGCGGATGGCCATTGACAGCTGGAAGACGTGGAGAGCGGACAAGGGCAAATCCTGTCCTGAACTTCTGTTCCGTGATCCATCCGCCGCGAAGAGTCCCCTCCGGGGAAGCGCCCGCCAGGTTTCGGCGGGTATCGGCTCGTTCGGAGGGCAGATCCACATCGCCACGTGTACGCGGCTTCCTCGCCGTCCGAACGCTGGGCAGCACCGAACGGACGCACCTCAGCTTTGGCTCTCCGGCCCGGCCGGGTACGGACGTGCAGGGGATGGACGGTAGCGCCCTGGCGCAGGACGGTGTTCTCCTGCCGCAGCCGGTGCAGGTTCGCCTCCCTTCGTTCGCTGTTCTTCTCGCCGGACGACGCGGGCTGGGCGGGCACTGGGATACGAGGGCGGAAGTGGGTGTCAATCAGGTCGCTGTAGTGGCGGTGGAAGGTGGCGTGCGGGATGCCGAGGTGCCGCTCGACAGCGGTGATGGTGGGCCGACGGCCGGTGGCGGCCTTGACGGTGTCGGCGTCGGGCAGGGCGCGTTTCACGACGTGGGCTCCGGGGCGTGTCGGGTGAGGAAGGCGGTCGTCTCGCGGCGTTGTTCTTCGAGGCGGTGGCGGACGTAGGGGGCGAGGCGGTCGCCGTCGGCGAGGGCGGTGTCCAGGGAGGCGAGGTGGCCGCCCAGGGCGTGGCGGTTGGCGGGGGTGAGGGCGGTGTTGCGGCAGGCCAACGGTTGACAGTCGGCCATGACCGGCGTTTCGGTGGGGCCGGACGGTGTGCGGCACAGGGCGCGGTCGGGGTTGGAGACGCAGGTGAGGAAGGTGCCCAGGTACAGGTGAGGGTCATGGCGGGCCATGATGCGGCGTAGCCGGGCTTCGTCGGTGACGATCTGGCCGTTGAAGGCGGCGTGGCGGGCGAACGCGGCGAGTCGCGTTTCGGCCTCCGCGCCTGCCGGGCCGGTCAGGGCCAGCCGGTCGTCGTCCGTGCTCATGCCGGCGAGTAGTTGGCCGCGGGCGAGGGCCTCTTCGGCCTCGACCTCGTCGCGGAAGCGGAGTCGCTGGTGCCGGCGCAGCCCTCCAACATCCACCCGGTCCCACTTGCTCACAGCCCGGGCAGGCTGACGCCGCAGCGGTCGCAGGGCCGTGGGCGAACGCGGGCCCGGCGGCCCGGGCCGGGAGTTACGCGCCCAGGCTGCGCCCACAACTCGCGGCGCGGGCCAGCACCGAGAAGGCGGGCTCGCCGCCCCGCAGGAGCCGCTTGGCGCGGATACCGTCCAGAACGACGTCCATCGCGGACAGGGCGATCCCCGCTGTGGTGCAGTCGAGGACGACTGCGGCGCGGTCCACGCCGAGTGCGCCGATCCACGCCTGCATCTCCTCGGGCCACAGCCCCAGCTGCGCCCAGGCCTGCGCCCGGGGACGTAGTTGGGCCGTACGCAGGTGCGGGGCCTGGCGGTTGAGTATGGTGAAGGCGTAGGACTCCAGCGAACGGTGGTCCTCGCGGCGGCGGGCGTCACGGTCCGCGCGGCCGTGGCCCGGCGGAGCGGGCCGTGCGTCGGCGTATGGCGGCCAGGTCAGCGGCAAGGTTCAGGCCTTCGTGGGCGGCGATGGCCTCGGCGGTGTTCGCCGGACTGTCGGCACCGCAGGGCTGAGGTAGGCGTAGACGGCCTGAAGCTCGGGGTTGACGAAGCGGACACGCGACATGAGCGGTCTCCCTGGAGTGTGTGGGCATGCCGAAGGCCCCGTTGCCGACGTGGGCAACGGGGCCTTCAAGGAATGCGGAGGGTGAGGAAACAGCCAGCGTTCCCGGCCCGCACAGAGAGGGCGGGCAACCGGGCTACCGGCTGGCCGTGTAGGCCGAGACGTCATGGCAGAACCTGCTCGCCCGCCTGGTGGAGGTGGTGCGGGAGGTGAGGGCCTGGGCCGCTCGCACGGCGGGTTCACCAGCAAGCTCCACCTGAGTGCGGACGGCCGCTGCCGCCCGCTGTCCCTGGTCGCCACTCCGGGGCAGCGGGCAGACTGCACGCAGTTCGTTGTCGCTGCCTTCGGTCCGGGTGAGGGTCAGTGGTGTTTACCGATCGCTCGGAAGCTGCCTACGAGCGCGAATGGCACCGCGGCCCCGTCGAAGACCGTCGTGCCGGGGATTGCGCTGCTGGAGTTTCCGGGCCCAATAGTCGCAATTGCAGCGCCGTTGTCGCAGGTAATCCCGGTGAAGAATTCGACGGTCCTGTCACTCTCGTTTCGGACGTTGAAGCTGGTGGCGGGACTGCTGATCACAGCGGTGCACACACCCGGCTTGGCTGAATAGCTTCGCTCGTTGACGTGGATCTGTCCAGCGTCGTCGTTCCTGTGGCCGAAGTGGGTCTGGCCGTCGCCTCCGAGCGGAACAGAGGCATCGGCATCCCGCGCCGACGGGGCGGATTGCGGGACGGTACTCGAGGCCGAGGCGTAGTTCACACCCGTTGCAGCCATGGCCGTGATGCCCACCGACGCTGCGATCGCCACAACGATACGCCTACGCGTTCCGTTTCTCTTTCTCTCAGACATTCCGGTTCTCCATCTCTCAGGGATGTCAGCTGAGCGGCCGACCATCAATGAACTTACTCACGCCTCTTTCTGTCGCCACCTCAGAATGGTCTGACGGGTTCCGAAAAGGGGCCGATCGGGTGTTCGAAAGACCAGATTCGATCTTCTGATGGTCCATCAAAAATATGGAGGACAATGCTCCTTGAGAGGGGGTTGAGCCGCTCGGGGGACTGGGCTGACGCTCCTTCACGCTGCTGCTGGCGTGTCGTGCATTGATAACACTCCACGCAACGGCTAGTGCTGCACCCGGGCTCTTATATTTGCCCTGGTCAGCGGCCTGGAGGGTGGGAGCCGCCATGAGGTGGCCTCTCGCTCCGCACCGGCTTGCGCCAACGAGTCCGGCGGTCGCGTGGGTCTCGTCGCGGCGTTGTCACGTTGTTGGGTGCGTGGGTGTCTGACGGTGTGTCGGGGCATGGTGGGGCCGGATTCCGGCCGCTGCGCTCAGGGTGTGGTGGGCTGGCCGGAGACGCTGGTGACCTGGTCCCAGATCCCGAAGCGGCTGGTCATCTCGGCTAGGTTCTGTCTCTTTGGTCAGCTGCGGGTCCAGATGAGGATGGCGGCGAGGTGGAGTGCGGCCTGGTAGGCGATGGCGAGTTTGTCGGTTCGCATGGCTATGCCGCGCCACTGCTTCAAACGGTTGATGCAGCGTTCGACGGTGTTCCGCTGTTGTAGGTCTCGGCGTCGAAGCCGGGTGGTCTGCCGCTGCCGCCGAGTCGGCCGCGCCGCAGGCGGTGGCCGATCTGGTCGGACGGTTGCGGGATGACGGTGCGGATGCCGCGGCGGCGGAGATGCCCGCGGATCGCGCGCGATAGTGGGCACGGTCCGCGCGAACGACGGCAGGCCGGGTTCCGGGCCTGCCGCCCTCCCGTCGCGGCACCCGGATCCGGGCCATGACGGCTTCGAATGCCGGTGCGTCACCGGCCTGGCCCGCGGTGACGACGAAGGCGAGGCCGTGCTTGCCCGTCGCTGGCCAGATGCACCTTGGTGCTCAGCCCGCCACGGGAGCGTCCGAGTCCGTGATCGTCGGGTTCGGACAGGCCGGGAACCCCCTTTTTCCTGGACGGCAGCGTGCTGGTGGGCCCGGCAGACGGTGGAGTCCACGGACACGGTCCAGCCGATATCGTCGTCGGCGTCCGCCGCGGCGAGAACGGCGCTGGGAAGCCGTTCCAGGTGCCATCGACTGCCCACCGCAGGAGGCGCTTGTGAGCGGTCTGGAACGAACCCAGCTCATCAGGCAGGTCACGCCAGGGCGAGCAGGTGCGGTACTTCCACGCGATGGCCTCCAGGTCCGACGATGGTCGGCCCGCCGCCGTCCACGGACGGGATCAGCCGGCATCAACGGCTCGATCCGGTCCCACATCGCATCACTGATCACCAACCGGACAGACACATCCGATCAACTGACCAACCCACCAAAGAGACACGCTCTAGCCGCACATGTACTTGGCGCCAGGACTTCCGGCCAGGAGTCCGTCACCGTGAGGCATTCATATGGACGCTCACCGTCTTGCCGGTGATGTACAGCTCCCTGCCGCGTCCGGCCGCCGTCCGCGCCGGCAACGCGAGGGTCAAGCACCGGATTCACCGGCCGGTGGTTCGAACCGAAGCAGCTCCGGATGGTTGGTGCCTCGCCGGAACAACTGCTGGGACAGCGCGGTCCACAGGGCCCGTTCCTCGGAGAGCGTCGCGGGCGGCTTCAGCCCCAGCTTCACCAGCAGCTCACGCCGGTGCAGGTCGAAGCGGCTCGGACGAGATCGCCGTATGCGATGGCCGCACTGACCGCGGAGCGGTAGGACAGCAGCGCCAGCAGGAGACAGCCCGCCGTGGTCCACGTCCAGACCGCGAGGGGGAGCGGTCCGGCCAGGCCCATGACGACGGCCACCGCAGCCGCCCGTGAGCAGGAGCGTCGCCAGGACCAGCATCTGTTCCATAGCCGCGCGGGCCTGCGCCAGTGCCTGCCGAGTCTGGTCGGGAAGGATGAGGTACAGGCGAGGCCAGAAGAAGACCGCGTCGACGCCGTAGCGCTCGTCGTCACCCGAGTAAGGACTGGAATCAGAATGAGGTCTCTGTGGCGCGGGAATGACGGCGTGTCAGTTCGCGTTGGAGCGGCCCGGAGGCCTGTGGAAGCTGAACTCCGGACCAGGCATCGACTTCGCACTGTCTGTCGGCGTTGTTCCCTGTGGTCACGACTGTGCCGTTGGCACGCAGGCCAAGGGTGTGCGTTGAACCGGCCGCCACGGCGACAATGTCGCGCCAATCGCCGACTTCGCACTGTCCGTAGCTGTTGTCCCCTGCTGCGAGGACCCGTCCGGACGCAGTGACCCCGACGGTGTGGTAGCTGCCCGCGCCGAGCTCCACCACGTCTTCCCACTCATCGACCTCGCACGCCCCGGTTGCCCGGTCTCCGGTCGCTACTGCCCGCCCATCGGCTCTCAGGCCGACGGTATGGAGATACCCGGCCGAAATGGCGGCTAGGTCACGCCACCCTTCAACGGCACACTGCCGTCGTCGGTTGTTCCCCGTGGCCAGTGCAGAACCGTCCGACCGGACGCCGACCGAGTGCCAGTCACCACACGAGAGGTCGACCATCTCGCGCCAGGACTGCACGTCGCACTGTCCTTCTGAACTCCGGCCAACTGCTAGCACGCGGCCATTCGCGAGTAGCCCGAGCGTGCGGCGCCAGCCTGCGGCCACGGCCGTGATGCCTCGCCATCCGGCGACATCACATTGCCCATCGCCATTCCACCCCGTTGCCAGCACCGTACCGTCCGACCGGAGTCCCACCGTATGAGACCTGCCCGTGTTCGTCGCGGTATGGACGTTGCCAGCTGCCACCGCGATGACGTCTTCCCATCGCTCGACACGACATTCAGCGGCTGCGGTATTGCCCACGGCGAGAACGGTTCCATCCCAGCGCCGTCCGACCGAATGACGCCTTCCGGCCGCCAGCGCCGACGGGTTAGCGAGCATTCCGCCTCCTTGTGCTGGCGCGAGTTCGCGACATGGGATTCCACCTTACTTTGCACTGGAATCAGAGCGGGGTCCTCAGTCGTCGCCAGCAGATGACGGCACAACCGAGTGTGATGAAGACCTGGTGGACGTCGTCACGGATCTCCCAGCGGATGCGTAGGCGGCGGAACCAGTGCAGTAGTGCGATGGCGCCTTCCACGACCCAGCGGTGTACGCCGAGTCCGGAGCCGTGTTCGATGCCGCGCCGGGCGATGTGCGGGGTGATTTCGAACCGTCGGACCTGCTCGCGGTAGCTCTCGTGGTCGTAGCCGCGGTCGGCGTAGAGGTGCTTCGGGCGGCGCAGCGGTTGGCCGCGTTTGCCTCGGATCGGCGGGACGGCTCGGATCAGTGGGATCAGCTGGGTCACGTCGTTTGCGGTTGCCGCCGGTCAGCGTGGCGGCCAGCGGGATGCCGTGGGCCTCGACGATCACGTGATGCTTGCTGCCGGTATTGCCCCGGTCCACCGGGGACGGGCCGGTGGCCGCACCACCTTTCATCGCCCGCAGATGGCTCGAGTCAACCGACGCCCGGGACAGATCCAGTACGCCGGCCGCCCGCAGTTCGGCCAGCAGCATCTCGTGCAGGCGCTGCCAGACCCCAGCCTCATTCCACTCCCGCAGTCGCCTCCAACAGGTCATCCCGGAGCCGAAGCCGAGTTCCTGCGGGAGGTAGCGCCAGGGGATGCCGGTGTAGAGCACGAACAGGATGCCGCACAGAACCCGCCGGTCATCGAGCCGACGACGCCCCGGGTACCGGAAGCGCCGCTCAATCACCGGCAACAGCGGCTCGATACGCTCCCACAGGCCATCGTCAACCTCCCACGGCTTGCGCCCACCACGAGTCTCGGTCGCAACCACCCCCTCTGGGCCGCATGAACGCGAACTGACACGCCGTCATTCCCGAGCCTCAGAGACCTCATTCTGATTCCAGTCCTAAGTCCACGTCCGCCAACTCAGCGACCCAGCTGCGGCCCGGACCGATTCCCGCCAGGATCGCCTCCGTACTCAGTTCCTCGGCGAAGACCACGGTGTGAGGGATGCCGATCTGCCCCTCCAAGTGCGTGTCGCTGTTGCCCATCGCCGGCCGCCACGGGCCCGTCTGGATGTCGGCTGCGAGGCTCCGCCCCCACTCCGCCAGGGCGGCCTCGTTGTCGGCGTTCCAGGGCCGGTCCGAAGTCCACAATCCGTTCCACACCTCCACCACGTCGAAGCCCCGGAAGGGGAACAGGAAGTTGCCCGACGGATAGGGCGCATGCGGGTGTGCGGCCACGCACAGGCCCCCAACTCGATGGACCTGGTCCAGGCACTGATCGATCAGTCCGTCTCTGACCTGGTGGTTCCGGTCAACGACCTGGCCGGGGTCGATGCCGAGCGCGAGCCAGTGTCCGGTCTTCGTGGTCACTTCCTCACCGAGAACGATCAAGAAGTCATCGGCGGCCAGATGCCCCCATCCGGGGACTGCAGCAAGCCCGGTCAGTGCGCGGCAGCCGCCTTGGTGAGTGCGTCTGCCGCCGTCTCGATGTCGCCGGTCGTGGTCCAGCGGCCCAGCGACAGCCGCAGCGCGCCCAGCGCACGCTTCGCGGGCAGGCCCATGGCGGTCAGGATCGGGGAGGGGGTGTGGGTGCCGCTGTGGCAGGCCGACCCGGTGGAGGCCGCGATCTGGTGGGCAGCGGCGAGGAGTTCGTGGCCGAGGGTGCCGTCGATGCTGACGTTCAGCGTGTTCGGCAGGCGATCCCTCTCAGGGCCGTTGAGGTGGACCCGGCCCGGCAGCGCCGCCGTCAGCCGCTGATGGAGATCGTCGCGCAGGGCCGCGATCCGGTCCTGGGCACCGTCGGCGAGGTCAGCGGCCGCGATCCGGGCAGCCGTGCCGAGGGCGACGGCCAGGGCGACGTTCTCCGTCCCGGCCCGCAGGCCCCGTTCCTGCCCGCCGCCGTAGACCACCGGCTCGAGCCGCACGCCGTCGCGTACGTACAGCGCGGCCGCGCCCTTCGGGGCGTACATCTTGTGCCCCACGACGGTGAGCAGGTCCACGCCCAGGTCGCGGACGTCGAGGGGGATCTTCCCCGCCGCCTGGGCGGCGTCGCAGTGGAATAGTGCCCCGTGCGCGTGCGCGAGTTCGGTCAGCTCCCGGATCGGCTGGAGGGCGCCGGTCTCGTTGTTGGCGGCCATCACCGACACCAGCACCGTCTCCTCGGTGAGCGCCGCAGCCAGCGCCGCCGGGTCGACCAGTCCGTCACCGCCGACCGGCAGCACCGTCACCCGCACGCCGTGCAGGTGCTCCAGCGCGTGGCAGGTCTCCAGCACGGCCGGGTGCTCGGTGACCTGAGTGATCACATGCGGGCGCGGGCGGCCGGCGGCGAGAACCGCACCGCGCAGTGCCAGCAGGTCGGCCTCGGAGCCGGAGGCGGTGAACGCGATCTCCTCGGCACGGGCACCGATCAGGGCGGCGATCTGTGTGCGCGCCTCGGCCAGCGCCTGCCGGGGCTCGGCGCTGTACGGGTGGCTGCTGGATGGGTTGCCGAAGAAGTCCGTCAAGTGCGGCAGCATCGCCTTTGCCACCCGAGGATCCACCGGGGTTGTGGCGTTGTAGTCCAGGTAGACCGGCCCGCCAGCAAGCCCCGGATGCGCGGGCACGCCGCTGCCGGTCATGCCAGGCCCCCGGCGTCGACGGGCAAGTCGGCCAGGCGCCACTCCAGCATCCCGTCGTTCAGGCGGATCGCCCGCCGTCCACGGTCGGTCAGCAGTCGCACCGCGTCGTAGGCGAGCACGCAATACTCACCCCGGCAGTACACGACGATCTCCGTCTCCTCAGGCAACTCGTCGATGCGGTCGGCCAGTTCCTCGACCGGGATCGACACCGCGCCCGGGATGTGCCCAGCCCGGTACTCCTCCACTGGCCGCACATCCAGTACCACCACGTCCCCGGTCGCCACGCGGGCGCGCAGCTCTTCGCGGGTGACCTCCGCCGCGCCATCGTCACCGAGGTAGGCGTCCCGCGCCGCGGGTACGGCCGCCTGGTGGCGCTCGGCGACCTTGCGCAGCAGCGCGAACAGCTGGGCGACGTCGTCGCCGCCGAGCCGGTAGTGGATGCGCACGCCCTCGCGGCGGGTGGCGACGAACCCGGCCTGCTTGAGGGTCTGCAAATGCGCCGAGGCCGTCGTCAGATTCAGCCCCGCCGCTTTGGCCAGCGCGTCCACCGTCCGCTCGCCCTGGGCCAGCAGGTCGAGCAGTTCCAGGCGCTTTCCGCTGGCCAGTGCCTTGCCACTGGCCGCGAACGCGTCGTACAGCTGCGCTTTGGTACCGGCCGTGGTGTTTCCCGTCATGACATCCTCCATGAATCCATGGAATATTGTAGGGGAAGGGGAGGGGCGTGACCACACGCCTTCTCGCATCCGAACCTTGGAGGACCCGATGGGCTTCGCCGACGACCACCTGATACCGCTGGTCGACGCCGGGCTGGGCAACAGCGCCTACCTCGTCGACCTCGGTGACGGCCGCGCCCTGGCGGTGGACGCGAGCCGCGACCTGCGCGCTTTGCGGGAGGCTGCCGAACGGCGCGGGCTGACCGTGGCATTCGCCGCCGAGACCCACCTGCACGCCGACTTCCTCACCGGCGCCCTCCAACTCGCCGCCGACGACGGCGCCACCGTGCTCGCCTCGGCGGCCGGACATCGTGCCTTCCCGCACTCCGCGCTCGCCGACGGCGACGAGACCGACCTGGGCGGGCTGACCCTGCGCGCGCTGGCCACGCCCGGCCACACCGATGAGCACTTGTCCTTCCTGCTCCTGGACGACGCGCGGGAGCTGGGAGTCTTCACGGGTGGGTCGCTGATCGTCGGCTCCGCTGCCCGCACCGACCTCCTCGGCGCTGCGCGTGCCGAGGAACTGGCCCGTGCCCAGTACCGCTCACTGCGGCGGCTGGCCGAACTCCCGGATACAACCGCGGTGTGGCCCACGCACGGCGCCGGCTCCTTCTGCTCCGCTCCGCCAGGCGCCGAGCGCACCACGACCATCGGCGCCCAGAAACAGGCCAACGCCCTCCTCGCCGCGCCGGACGAGGACACCTTCGTCCGCGACCTGCTCAGCAGCCTCGGCTCCTACCCCGCCTACTTCGACCGCCTCGCCGAGACCAACCGGCGCGGCCCCGCG
This sequence comes from Streptomyces sp. NPDC050164, assembly GCF_044459945.1. Classification (NCBI taxonomy): domain Bacteria; kingdom Bacillati; phylum Actinomycetota; class Actinomycetes; order Kitasatosporales; family Streptomycetaceae; genus Streptomyces; species Streptomyces sp. NPDC050164. The sequence goes on along the minus strand of NZ_JBITJK010000054.1, from coordinate 39,823 downwards.
ATTCTCGACGCCGCACCCTCGCTCCCCACGCTGTCCGCAGCCGCCGTACGCGAACTGATCGGCCAAGGCACGCAGATCGTCGACGTACGACCACTGCCGGACTTCGCCGCCGGCCACATCCCCGGCGCCGTCTCGATCCCGCTGCGCGACCAGTTCGCCACCTGGCTCGGCTGGCTCCTGCCCGACGACACCCCACTCGTCTTCGTCACCGCACCCAGCCAGGACCTCGCCGAACTCACCTGGCAGGCCCTGAAGATCGGGTACGAGCGACTGACCGGCCACCTGACCATGGACGCCTGGACGATTGACGACGGGGAGCAGGAGGCCGTCGAACTGCTCACCGCCGACCGCATCGGCGACCGCCCCGTCCTCGACGTCCGCCAGCAAGCCGAGCGCGCCGCCGGGCACATCCCCGACTCGATGGGCATCGAACTCGGCGAACTGGCCGCCCATGCCGACCAAGCCCCGCAGGGTGCCGTGGTGCACTGCGGACACGGCGAGCGCGCCATGACCGCCGCCAGCCTCCTGCAACGCGCAGGCCGCCACCGCCTCGCCGTCCTCACCGGCGGACCGGACGACTGGGCCAAGGCCACCGGACACGCGCTGAAGCCGGGCGCGTGACGACGACCGCCCACAGCGGCATCCGCCTCGGACTGCGCGCCAACCTCGCTCAGTTCAGCATTCTCGTCCTCGTCAACGCCCTGGTCGGCGGCATGCTCGGCCAGGAACGCACCGTCCTGCCCCTGCTCGCCGACGAGGTCTTCCACCTCTCCGCCTACACCGCCGCCCTCACCTACATCCTGGCCTTCGGCACCACCAAGGCGATCACCAACTTCTTCGCGGGCACCTGGTCCGACCGCTACGGCCGCAAGCCCGTCCTGATCGCCGGCTGGCTGATCGCCCTGCCTGTGCCCGCGATGCTGGCCTGGGGCCCATCCTGGGGCTGGATCATCGCCGCCAACGTCCTGCTCGGCGTCAACCAGGGCCTGACCTGGTCCACCACCGTCATCATGAAGATCGACCTGGTCGGCCCCCAGCGCCGCGGACTGGCCATGGGCTTCAACGAAGCAGCCGGCTACGGCGCGCTCGCGGTCACCGCGATGGCCACCGGCGCCATCGCAGAACACGCCGGACTACGCCCCGAGCCCTTCCTGCTCGGCGCCGCCTACCTCGTCCTCGCCCTGGCCCTGTCAACCCTCGCCGTCCGCGAGACCCGCGACCACGCCCGCGCCGAAGCCGCCCTCCACCCCGCCCAGACCACCACGGACATGTCCACGGCGCAGATCGCCCGCCACACCAGCATCACCGACAAGGCACTGTCCGCCGCCAGCCAGGCCGGCATGGTCAACAACCTCAACGACGCCCTCGCCTGGGGCATCTTCCCGCTGCTCTTCGCCGCGCACGGCCTGTCCATCGCCCGGATCGGCGTCCTCGCCGCCCTCTACCCGGCCGTCTGGGGCGCGGGCCAGATGCTCACCGGCTGGTGGTCCGACCACATCGGCCGCAAGCACCTCGTCACCGCCGGCATGCTGCTCCAGGCCGCCGCCATCGGCCTCGTCGCCGCCGCGACCACGTTCCCCGCCTGGGCGCTCGCCCAGGTCCTGCTCGGCATCGGCACCGCACTGGTCTACCCGACGCTGCTCGCCGTCATCGGCGACGTCGCCCACCCCGCCTGGCGCGCCCGCGCCGTCGGCGTCTACCGCCTGTGGCGCGACGGCGGCTTCGCCGTCGGCGCCCTCCTCGCCGGCCTCCTCGCCGACGCCTACGGCATCACCACCGCGATCTGGGCTGTCGCAGCCCTCACCGCCGTCTCCGGCCTGATCGTCGCGGTCCGCATGTACGAAACTCACGCACGCTCGTGATGAGCTGATCTCGTACGCCCACGGTCCCGTCGGCAGCTGCGTCACAGCGAGGGCCGCCGTGGACGCTGGTGGTTCCGCGGGCGGCCCTCGTGGGCGTGACAGTCGGTCAGTGGCTGCCGGTGAGTTCGCCGCTGAGCTTTTCGTGCATCTGGGCGCTCGGCTTGTTCAGGCCGATGATCTCGACGCTCTTGCTGCGCTGTGCGTACTTGGTCTCGATCGCATCCAGGGCGGCGACGGAGGAGGCGTCCCAGACGTGGGCGGCGCTCAGGTCGATGACGACCTTGTCCGGGTCGGTGGCGTAGTCGAACTGGCCGACGAGGTCGTTGGAGGAGGCGAAGAACAGCTCGCCGGTCACGGAGTAGACCACGCTGCTGCCGTCGGGGTCGGTGACCGCGGTGACGTTGGCGAGGTGGGCGACGCGCTTGGCGAAGATGACCATGGCGGTGATCGAGCCGACGACGACGCCGATGGCGAGGTTGTCGGTGGCAACCACGCAGGCGACGGTGACGACCATGACGGCGATCTCCCCGGCGGGCATCCGCTTCAGCGTCTTCGGGGCGATGGAGTGCCAGTCGAAGGTCGCGAACGACACCATGACCATCACCGCGACCAGGGCCGCCATGGGGATGTCGGAAACGACCGGCCCGAAGACGATGCACAGCACCATCAGGAAAGAGCCCGCCAGGAACGTGGACAGGCGGGTCCGGGCGCCGGACACCTTCACATTGATCATCGTCTGGCCGATCATCGCGCAGCCGCCCATGCCGCCGAAGAAGCCGGTGACGATGTTGGCGATGCCCTGCCCGATCGACTCTCGCGTCTTGGAGGAGTGCGTGTCGGTGATGTCGTCGACCAGCTTGGCCGTCATCAGCGACTCCATCAGACCAACCAGCGCCATCGCGAGCGCGTAGGGGGCAATGGTCGTCAGGGTGTCCATCGTGAACGGCACATCCGGCAGGCCCGGTACCGGCAGGGAGGACGGCAGGTCGCCCTTGCCGCCCACGGTCGGCACCGCGACGCCGGCGGCAACCGTGATCACGGTGAGGATGACGATGGAGACGAGCGGGGCCGGGATCACTGTGGTGACCTTCGGGAAGAACACCATGAGCGCCAGCCCGGCGGCGATGAGCGGGTAGACGGGCCAGGGCACGTCGTGCATCTCGGGCACCTGGGCCATGAAGATCAGGATGGCGAGGGCGTTGACGAAGCCGACCATCACGCTGCGGGGCACGAACCGCATCAGCTTGGCGACGCCGAGCGCGCCGAGGACGATCTGGAAGACGCCGGCCAGGATGACGGCGGCGACCAGGTAGCCCAGGCCGTGCTCGCGGTTGAGCGGGGCGATGACCAGGGCGATGGCGCCGGTCGCGGCGGAGATCATCGCGCGGCGTCCGCCGACGATCGAGATGGTCACTGCCATCGTGAAGGAGGCGAACAGGCCGATCGCCGGGTCGACCCCGGCGATGATGGAGAAGGAGATCGCCTCGGGGATCAGCGCGAGGGCGACGACGAGGCCGGCCAGGACCTCGGTGCGCCAGACCTTCGGGTCGGACAGCCAGTCGGGGCGCAGGCCGCGCAGCCGCGCAGCCGGGGACAGTGCGGACGTAGACAAGAAAGGTACCTGTCGTGCTCGGGCACGCCCGGCATCACTCGGGGCGTGCGGGAAGGCGCAGGAAGGCCGGGACGGCCATCCACGAAGCCCACCTACGGCGGGCTGAAGTCAGAAGAAAGCAGCGGCCGCGAGCTGGAATCCGCGGAGCTGCTCAGGGGCGAAGGATCACGGCGGGCAGGCGGCGGCGCTGGGCGTCATGGGCATGCGCACGCTCTCTCCTGCAGGCATCGGTCTTCGCCGGGGGCATCGTCGGCCCCGACACGGCTGACGGTCACGGGAACGATCCATCCCGCACCAGGGGAGCGGGGACGGCATGGGGCCGACCCCGACGATCACTTACTCTACCCTAACGTTAGGGTAGAGATCGACGTCGGCCGCCTGTGGCCTTGGCGACAGATGAGGAAGGGCGCCCGCGTGAGCAGCGAGCACATGCAGATCGGCGAGGTCGCGGCACGGACCGAGCTGTCGCTGCGGACCATCCGGCACTATGAGGAGACCGGGCTGGTCATCCCCTCCGCCCGCTCTCAGGGAGGCTTCCGTCTCTACACCGAGGCCGATGTCGCCCGCCTGATGGTCATCCGTCGTATGAAGCCGCTCGGCTTCACCCTGGACGAGATGCGGGATCTGCTGGAGGTCACCGACCGCCTCGACTCCGGCGAGGAGCTGACGGCGGTCGAGCGGGAGGCCCTGGTGGAGCGCGTCCGCGGATACGAGCAGGGCGCCGCCGAGCAGGTGGAGAAGCTCCGGACCCAGTTGGCGCGGGCCGAGGAATTCGCCGCCACGCTGGGCGAGCGCCTGGCACGGGACCAGGTCGCCGCAACTTAGAAGCCGTCCGGTCACCCGATACCCCGGCATCCGGACGACAGGGAGCCACCGTGAACGGGTTCTACCTCAAACCCGCGACCTGCCCGGCACTGCGGGCTTCTTCTCGACGGCACTGGGTTGGCGCTCGCGGTGGATGAGGACGACTGACGCAAGGCCACTGAATTTGCCGCCAACGGTTACCAGATCGGTACCGTGAGCGACCTCGCGAATCCGGTCTACCCGCCGGGCAACGACCCGGTCAGGCCACGGACCCGGCCACTCGTTGTCCTGGCCGACCGCGCGTACTCTCCCGCGCCATCCGCAACCACCTGCGGCGCCGGGGATCCGCGCCAGGCAGAACCAGCGGACCAGGCAGATGGCCCCAGCGGGCCCTTGGCTCTCACCGTCACCCGCCTGGCCGCACATTTCATGTGGACAGTCATATCAGCTTCGCTGGAATGGCCCAGGGACCGCGTCCACTCCCGGGTGCCCTGCCACAGTGGGCGACCTGGCCGCGGTATGCGTGCGGCCTCGACCAGCTCGTTGACCAGCTTCGTCGCGAGGGTGTAGCGGACACGGTAGCCCTTCATCGCGGCCTCGGTGCCCAAGGCGATGAGCATGTGGGACTTGCCGGTGCCAGAGTCGCCGATGAGGCAGAGGGGCTGGCTCTTCTTGATCCACTCGCAGCTGGCGAGGGTGTGGATCGTGGCCGGGCCGATGTTCGGGTTGGCGTCGAAGTCGAAGGACCGCAGCGACTTCTCCCGCGGGAAGCCGGCCGCCTTGATCCGCCTCTCCGACCGGTGGCGAGCCCGGTCGCCGCACTCGGCCATCAGAAGCTCGGCGAGGAAACCGCGGTAGCTCATCTCGTCCTTCGTCGCCCGGTCTGCGATGTCGGAGAACTCGTTGCGGATCGACGGCAGCCGCAGCAAGCGGCAGGCGGAATCGATCGCGGCATCGGCGGCCTGCTCGGTCAAGCCTCGCTGGCGGGGCATGGTCACTGCGCTTCTCCCTCTCGGTGGCCGCTGCCGCTGGTGCGGCGGCGTCGGAGCAACTGGTCGTAGTGAGACACCGAGGGCAGCGGCCTGGTGTCCGGCGGAAGGTGCGCCAGGCGCCACTCGTGTAGGGACGTCACCGTCGCCGACGGCTTGTCGAGGGCCCGGGCATCCGGTGCGGGCTCGGTCTCGGCCTGGGCGGCCTTACGGGCCTCCAGCGCGACCGCATCCGCGGCCAGGCCGGTGACGACATGCTCGTGCGCCAGGTGGCGTCCGAGTAGCAGCACCTCGATCAACGCGCGGGTGCCGTCCCGCTCGCCGTGGATCTTCATGGCCTGCGTCCACCAGGCGTCGTGGACTGGGGTGAACTTGCCTGCTGAGCGGGCCTGTTCGAGAGCGGTCGAACCGGGGAAGGCACCGGGCTTGCGGACCAGGACCTCCAGGTAGTGGTCCAGTTCCAGGCGGACGGCGCCCTTGGCGATCAGCCGCTCGTGCCGGGCCACTTCCACGTTCTGGTCGTAAACAACGAAGTGAGAGGCGTGCAGGATGACGCGGACTCGTTTGCCGATCAGTCGGAGGGGGACCGAGTAGCGGTTCGTGCGGACCGAGATCTGTCCGTAGCGGTCGACCCGCGGCGTGAACAGCCGCCCGGTCTCGAACGGCTCCTCCGGCAGCGGCATCAGCAGCGGCTGTTCGAGCGCGAAGTCCTCGGCGATGGTCCTGGACCTGGAGCCGATCCTGCGGGCGTCGTCCTGCCGGTCCCACTGCTCGACCATCTCGTCCAGCTCGGCGAGCGAGGACACCTCGGGGACGGGGACGAAGTGGTTGCGGCGGAAGTAGCCGATCTGCCCCTCGACGCCACCCTTCTCGTGGGCGCCCTCGATGCCCGGCCGGCAGTAGAAGCTTTCGATGCCGATCTTCCGTGGGTTCAGGAAATCTGAAGGCTTCGAACCGCGAACTCGGGGGCACCATGGCGACTCTGCCCCGTGAGCGAGGCCGGTTGCCGTGTCGCTAGCCTGTGCGAGTGACGCCTACCGATGATCGACAGTTCCCCACCGCGCTCGCCGCTGCGATGGCCGTACCGTTTGACTACGCGGGCGGTGACGGGGTCGACTTCGAGCCTTTCGAGGCATTTCTGTCCGCTGAGGAGACCATGGACTGGTTCCGGGCATGGACCGGAAACGGCGAACTGGACGGCGCCGGCTTCCGCGTCTTCGGTCAGGATGGCTCGGGCGGGTATGCGGCGTTCTGGCTGGTCCGCCCGAGCCAGCCACTGGCCGATCAACCTGTTGTTTTCCTCGGGTCCGAGGGGGAGACGGGTGTTGTGGCGCGCGATCTGGGCGACTTTCTGTGGCTGCTGGCCGGCGGCTTCGGCCCCTGGGAGGCAGCCACCTCCTACGAGCCTGACTGGATCCCGCGCCCCAACCGCGATCTGACGGCCATCGCTGAACGGTTCGCACCGGGGCAGCGTCGGTCAGCCGCTACCGTGATCGAGCTGGCCACTCAGGAGTTCCCCGAATTCGACGACACCATCATGGAGCCCTGCCGCTGATTCTGCGCCGGGAACCTCCCCGGCACTCAGCCGAGATCCACTACCGCAGGACACGACCTTCCGCCGCGGCCGTCAGCGGGGGTATCGAGGCCGCTCATCGTGGGGTGCTCGGTGTCCGCTCTGTTTCCGATTCGGTCACTGCGCTGGTGTAGCGGAGGCTGGCCTTCGCGCCGAGGGAGAAGACGTGTGCGAGGTGGAGGGGTCGGCGCCGTTGGCGAGGGCTTCTTCCAGGATGCGGTCCTGCCTCAGCTGATCGACGCCCACGGGCAATTCCTTGACCAGCCTGTCCATCCAGAACGTGCCCACGGTTGTTGTCGTGGTGGCGGTGTTGCTGGTGATCAGCAGATGTGGGTTGGTGCTGTTCGGCCATCGGCGCTGACGGTAGGCGAGGCACTCGTTAATCGCCTCGGCGGTGTAGTCGTCCAGGGGACGGTTCAAGCCCTCAGGATCGCGGCAAGAGCGACGGACTCCACCTCGTCCGCGGTGAGTGACGCGGGAATCTTGATCGCAGGCTTGCCGTCTCGTCCAGCGGGGACTCGACGACGCAGCCGGTGGCCGCGTGGATGACGGCCTTGTGCCGTAGTTCGAGGAACTCGAAGAAGCTGCTGCTGGGGCAGGAAACCACCCTCGACGGAGGTGGCGTTCGCCGGGGGTGGTTTCCTGCTCGTCCCGGCCGCGTACGTCGGCACGTCGATGAGCGCGCCACGGTGAGGCCGTTTCACATGTTCATCGGGAGGATCTGTGCGTTCGGCGCTGGTATGGCTCGTACGGCTGTGCTCGCTCGCGGCGTGGGTCGCGGCCGGCGTCGCCTGCATGTGGCTGTTGGGGGCCACCGCCATGGCCCGGCCCTGGCACGAACCCTTCGTGTGGGGTGCCGTCGCCGTAGGGTGTGCGGTGGTGCGGGTTGTGGCGCTGTGGGTGCTGTGTGGTGAGCCCAAGGATGACGGGTTCACGGACGAGTTCTGGGTCAAGCTTCGCACCGGTGTCCTCTGGGTCCTCGTCGCGTTCTCCTCCGCCGTGTTCGCCGTCGCTCTCCTTACCTCGTCCAACGCGGGCGACAAGCTCGACGCCCTGCGAGACGCGGGCGCGGAGGTGAGCACCGCGGCGGTCGTGGAACGGCAGTCGACACGACAGGAGTTGAGCGACGGCGTCGTGAAGGGATACGCGTCCCGGCTCGTGGTCTCCGTGCCCGGCGGTGCCGAACGGCTCACCGTGCGCGGTGCTTTCACGCGCGACAAGCCCGGCAAAGGAACCGAGGTCGACGTCCTGTGGGCCCGGTCGGACCCGGGTCTTGGCGGTTACGTCAATGAGAGCAAGGACCTGCCCACGCTCGCCGAGAACCGCTGGAAGGCCTTCCAGGACGACGAGTTGGGCATGGGCTCGTTGATCGCCTTCATCGTCGTCGCGCTCATCGGCGTGATCCTGACCCCGGTGTTCGCCCTCGTGCCCGACGCCGACGACCTTCAGGAGGTGGCCTGGTCGGCGCCGTTCCAGACCGTGCGCACGGCGCTGACCGTGCTGGTGTTCTGGGGCTGGAGTCCCCTGATGCTGGGGAGCCAGCCGAGCCTTCCGCAGATGCTCGTCGCCGTCGGCAGCTGCTGCCTCGTCCTGCTGGGGTACGTCGCCACCTCGCTCCGCGGCTTCGGCTGACGTACGACGACGCCCTTTCGAATGAGGCGAGCCCACCAGTACCACCCCGAAGACATGAGTCTCACGTGCCGCCGACTACTTGCCTCACGTGCCAGAAGCGCAGTAACCCATGTTGAGCTGCAAAGAAGACTTGACAACCCTGGATAATGCGGGGGGCGCCGGGACGTTCTGACGAGCGAGTACGCGGCCGAGCCGACCGAACGCCAGGCCGGTCCCCGCAGCATCGTCCGAGCGGCCGCGACGAAGGCCCCGACCGGCTGACCGGTCGGGGCCCTGAAGTCCGCGAGGGCTACTTGGTGGCCGTCACCCGCAGTGGCGCGAGATCCGGGCTCGGCGCGGACCCGGTGCCGCCGGACAGCGGCTGCGCGGTCGTGGTCTGCGGCGCCACGCCCTTGTAGTACGGCGTGTAGACGTAGTGGGTGCCCACGCCGATCGCCGCACCGATCTTGGGGATGACGGAGGCGTCGACCGATCCCGAGCCGCCGAAGACGGCCACGTGGTACATGCTCGACGACATCCGCATCAGGTACCGCTTGGTCTCGTACGGCAGCGAGGTGACGTCGGTCCACAGCAGCGGGCCGTAGGTGGTCATCGCCGAGGACGCGGAGACACCGCCCCGCCAGCTCCCCACGGAGGCCACGGCGGCGTTCGACGGCAGCGACCACCACAGGTCGGCGAGCTGTATGGCGTTCGACTGCGGCGTAGAGCCGGCGACCCGGTAGTAGCTGTACGAGCCGGGCCAGTTCGGCATCTTCCCGGCCTTGTACGCCTTGGTCAGCGCCGACTCGGCGTCGGTCCCCACCGTGATGATCTTCGTCGTGCCGGGACTGTACTTGTTGAGGTACCCGTAGACCGACGCGGTCATGGTCGAACCGTCGGTCAGCAGGACGGTCGCGGTACCGGCGGAGCCCATGGAACCGGCGGCGGAACTCGCCGCGAGGGCGTTGTGGTAGTCGGTGCCGGTGGCGAGGAAGACGTACTTCGGCGTGCTGGTGATGGCCTTGGCCACGGCCACCGAGGTCGAGTAGCGCGAGACGTCGGACAGCCGCTTGGCCACGTACCCGAGCGAGGTCACCTTGGACGCCACCGCGCTGCTGAGGATTTTGGTCCCGCCGACCAGGTACACCGTCCTGCCCTTGGGCAGCATGCGCTTGAGCTCCGTCTGCACCGTGGAGTCCAGGCCCGTCCCGGAGGTCATCAGCACCGGCCCCCGCTTCTTGCCGGCCAGCGATGTCGCGGTGGTGGCGTAGGCCGCGTCGGACTTGCTGATGAGCACGGCCGCGTTCGCGTTCGGCAGGCCGGTTGCGCCGGCGCCGACCGTGTTCCAGGTCCACTTGGACGACGCGATGTTGGTGTCGTAGGTGTCGGAGCCGTAGACCCGGGAGATCGCGTTGTCCCTGAGCGGCTGCCAGGCCACGTCGGTGCCGGTGCCCTGGGGCACCTGCTCTTGCGTGCCCGTGCCGAGGTCGTGGATCCGCACCTGGGGTCCGCTGGGGACGTCGGGGTCGCCGGAGACGAAAACGTCGTACGCGATCCGGTTCCCCTGCGGCGACCAGGCAGGCCGGTTGTGGTCCACGGCGTCCGTGGTGAGCTGGGTGAGCCCGGTGCCGTCGGTGTTGACCTTGAAGAGCTGCCTGTGCCCGTCGACCGACCGTGTGAAGGCCACCGACCGGCCGTCCGGGGAGATGCTCGGGTCCTTCGCGCCGTCGGCCAGCTTGGTGAACGCCCCGGAGCGGCCGTTGTAGACCCAGACGGCCGGGGCGCCCGCGGTCCCGCAGCTCGTGCCCGTGCGTACGAAGGCCAGCATGCCGTTCACCGCGCCGCTGGGCTCGGAGTCGCAGCCGTCGACATCGGTGCCGAACAGGGCCTTCGGTGTGCGGGTGCCGTCGGCCGCGGTCAGCCGCAGCCGGCCGCCGGCCGTGAAGACGATGTCGCCGCCGCCGTACCAGAAGGTCGGATCGGCAGGATGCCAGCCACTGCCCGACGGCATGGCGATGTCGGCGCCGGTGGTCTCGGAGTCGGCCCATGCCGTGCGGATGTGGTCGTCGTAGTGGTTCACGAAGGCGACCTGGCTGCCGTCGGCGGACCAGGCGCCCTGGTCTCCGGTCGGGTGGAACTGGGACCACGACGACCCGTCGGGACGGACGAACGCCATCTGACCGCCGACGTCCGTGTAGAGCAGCTTCCCGTCGGTGGCCGGCCAGTTGCCGGGAACGGCGGCGACCGATCCGGGAAGCGCGGCGATGAGGCCCGCCGCGAGCGCGGCGGCAGTGGTGAGCGCCGCGGATCTGCGGCGCGTACGCAGGTTCCATGTGCCCCCACAGTGAATGGACGGCTGCCGATCCCCTCCCCCAAGGCGAATGGACGGCTTCACGTTCGTCCGCACGACAGCGGCGCAACAGTAGCCGCAGGTCACGACCGCTGTGAAGACAGGGGCTCCCGGCATTACTGGCCGATGACCAAGCGGCCGGAACCTGCGGTAGGCCGGCGATGCGTGTCGCCACCTCGCTGCGCGGCTTCGGCTGACGTACGACGACGCCCTTTCGAGATGTTGAGCTGCAAAGAAGAAGACTTGACAACCCTAGATAATGTGGGCCATCGGCTTATTTCGGTGGCCGGCATCCGGTCTGACACGGCAGCTGGCGGCTCGGGACAATGCAGCTTCGGCGTTCCCATCGAGAAAGACCATGACCGGGCAGACCGGCGCGAGCACCTCTGTGAGGTCAGTCGTGAACGCATCGATCGTCTCTTCGCCGTGCCCCATGGCCAGCAGCGTCGGCAGGAACGGCACCAGGGCGCCCGCGATCACCACGTCATCGCCGGTCGCCAGAACCGAATCAACGAAATCGGCAGTCGTTGCGATCAACGTCCCCAGGTCGACGGCGCCGGTCGCCTTGAACTCCTCAGCCACTGCGGCGAACTGCGGCCTGGTCAAGATCTCTCCTCGCGGAAGTGGTCCACCCGCAGTCCCTCATCGACCAGCCATCGGGACAGGCCGGCGCAGAGCGTCGCCTGGCCCACTCCGGGAGATGCTCCCCACACGGTGATCAGAACCGTCACGGCTGCCGAGCCTAGGAACGGCAGTCATCGCTGCCAACCCCGCCACGTCTCCAGCCGTCCCTGCGACAGGTCCTGTCCTTCATACGGGGATCAGGGTGCCGTAAGCAGAACGGCGGAGCACACACTGTGGCGCGCGTGTCCAGGACCGGCGGCCTGAGGAGAGGGGAGTGACGCGGCGCGAGTGCGAGGCGCTGGCCCTGGTCGGCGAGGGCCTGTCCAACCGGGAGATCGGCGAGGTCCTGCACCTGGGCGTGACGACGGTCAAGACGCATGCGGCGGCCCTGATGACGAAGACGGGTCTTCCGAACCGGATCCGGCTGGCCGTCCTGGCGGCGACGCATCATTAGCCCCTCTCGTCAGCCCCGTCCCGCTACGGCCTGCTCGCCATGCGCTCCTCTGCGGACTCCTCGTGGACCTCGGTGGTCTGCTCCTCCGGCGCCGACTTGGGGAGCCAGCGCAGGGCGGCCGTTCCGAGGGCGGCGTGCAGAAGGCTCGCCACGACCACGACGACGTGCAGGCCGGTGACGAACGCGGACTTCGCGTCCTGGATCACGGATGGGAGCAGGGAGGGCAGCTGGAGGGTCTCGTCGAGGGTGGGGGCGAGGTCCGGGCCCTGGAGGCGGAAGAGCAGCGCGGCGAGCGAGCCGAGGATCGCTATGCCGAGGGCGTTGCCGATCTCGTTGCTGGTCTCGGCGATCGCGCCGGCCGAGCCCGCACGCCCCGCGGGGACCGCGCCGACCGCGGTGTCCGCGACGACGGCGAAGGAGATGCCGTATCCCAGTCCAGCGATCACGGTCGAGGCGATATACCAGCCGATCCCGCCGGTGACCGTGGTGGGGAGCAGCAGCAACAGGCCGCCCGCGATGGAGAAGTGGCAGACGAGGAGCGCGGCCCGCTTGCCGATGCGTTCGACGACGGCCGGTGTGACGATGCAGGAGATGGTGAGGGCCGCCGCGCCCGGGAGGGCCAGGAGCGCCGCGTGCAGGACGCTCAGGTTCAGTACGGACTGGAGGTAGATGCCGGACAGGTACGCCGCCGCCGACCATGCGGCCAGGGGCAGTAGGCCCGTGATGACGGCGATGGTGAAGACGCGGTCGCGGAAGAGGGATAAGTCGATCAGCGGGTTGTCGAGGTGCCGTTGGCGCAGGCCGAAGAAGGTCAGTACGGCGATGCCGACGATCATCGTGGTGATCGGGAGGGCCGAGATCCCGTCGGCGGCCAGGTGCTTGATCCCGTAGATCGTGAGCAGCAGGCCCCCGGCGGAGGTCACGACGCTGAGCGGGTCGACGCGGCCCGTCCCGCCCGACCGGACCTCTCGGAGGAGGACCGGCGCGAACACCAGGAACACGACGATGACGGGGAGGTTGACGAGGAAGACCGAGCCCCACCAGAACTGGCCGAGGAGGGCGCCGCCGATGACCGGGCCGATGGCGAAACCGGCCGCGAAGGCCGCGGCGAAGATGCCGACGGCCTGGGCCCGGCGCCGGGAGTCGGGGAACAGCTCGCTCAGTACGGCCAGCGCCGAGGGCAGCAGGGTCGCACCGGCCACGCCCATGAGCGCCCGGCAGGCGATGAGGAGTTCGGGGGTCGGTGCGAACGCGGCCCCGGCGGAGCCGAGTCCGAACACGGTCGCGCCGATCATCAAGAGCTTCAGCCGGCCGTAGCGGTCGCCGATGCTGCCGAAGGCGACCAGCAGGGAGCCGACGGCGAAGCCGTAGATGTCCAGGATCCACAGCGCCTGGTCGGCGGTGGGCGAGAGGGCCTGGCTGATCCGGGGCATCGCCAGGAACAGGATCGATCCGTCCATGGAGACGAGGAGGACCGGGCCGAGGACCACCGCGAGCCCGAGCCAGGCCCGCAGTCCGGGTGCGTTGTTCGCATGCTGTTGAGTCATGGTGCCGACACTCAGGCACGGCGTGGCCGACAGCCATCCCCATGGCGTGGGTACACCCGACAGGTACACCCACGGAACGGGCGTGCGCCCTACGCTCGTTACATGGAGAGCCTCGGAACGTTCCTGAAGAGCCGTCGTGACCGGGTCACTCCGGCTGAGATCGGCCTGCAGACCTACGGCACCTCCCGCCGGGTCCCCGGTCTCAGGCGGGAAGAGCTCGCCCAGCTCGCGGGTGTGAGCGCGGGGTACTACACGCGTCTGGAGCAGGGGCAGGCCGAGACCGCCTCCGAGCAGGTGCTCGACGCGCTCGCCCGGGTGCTCCGGCTCGACCAGGTGGAGACCGACCATCTGCACAACCTCGCCCGGCAGTCGGTGAAGCCCGGTCTGGGCGAACCGCCCCGCGAGGAGCCCCACCCGCGGGTGCTGACCCTCCTGGAGTCACTGGGCGAGGCCACGCCCGCGGTGGTGCTCGGCAGGCGCGGCGACGTCCTCGCGTGGAACCGCACCGGGCACGCGCTGGTCGCCGAGCACATCCCCTTCGAGGCGCCACGAAATCCAAAGGGGCGTCCGTCGATCCCCAGGATGTTCTTCCTCGACCCCCACACCCGCGACATGTACCGCAACTGGCCGGATCTCGCCAAGGTCCACGTCGCCTATCTGCGCCTCACCGCGGGCCGCTACCCCACGGACGCCCGGCTCGCCGGGCTGATCGGCGAACTCCTTATGCACAGCGCGGACTTCGGCCTGATGTGGGCGACGGGTGACGTCTCCGACTGCACGACGGGGGCCATGCATCTGCAACACCCCACCGTCGGCGCGGTGAGCGTGGACTACCAGGTGTGGCTCCAGCCCGACAGCCCCGACCACCGCGTCGAGATCTACACCCCCAACGACGCGACCTCCGCGGACGCGTTGCGCGTGCTGAACCAGCAAAGCGGCCGGGGTGACGAGCCGGAGTCGACGACCGTACGGGCCGAGCAGCGTTGAAACCGCCCGCGCTCCTCCCACGGCACGCCCGCGAAGAGGGCGGGGGCGTCCGTACGGAAGAAGCGGGGCGGCTGTACGCGGGGGACGTGCCCCGCGTACTCAGCGCATACCGGGTCCCGCGTGCTCAGGACATGCAGGTTCCGTGCGCTCAGGACACGGCCTGCTGGTTTTGTACGTGGGAGCTGACACCACTTGTTGCTCAGAGCGGGGAGCGCCCGGTTTCGCCGGAGGGCGATGTCTCTGGGTTCTGACAACACTCGGGGGCTTGCGGTGGGAGCATGGACGTGTTCTGCGGGATGAGGCTGCGATGGCGCCACCGAAGTCCAAGGTCGACTTGTACGCGGCGATCCGCCGTGATGCCCGGGCAGGGATGTCGTACCGGGCCTTGATGCGTGAGTACGGAGTCGGATTCCGCACGGTGAAGGCGGCGTTGGAGTCGGTCTGGCCGGAGCCGCGGAAGAAGCCGCGGCCGCGTGGGACCCGTCTGGATGCCTACAAGCCGTTGATCGATGAGATGCTCCGGGCGGATTTGGATGCGCCGCGCAAGCAGCGTCCCACGGTCAAGCGGATCTTCGACCGGCTCCTGGACGAGCACGGGGCGGAGGCGGTGACCTATCCGATGGTGCGGGTCTATGTCGCCGACCGGCGGCCCCAGATCACTGTTGAGGTCGGCCGCGGGGTGGTGCACGCGTTCATTCCGCAGTCCCACCGGCCAGGGGCCGAGGCGGAGGTGAACTTCGGGGACGTGAAGGTACGTCTGGCCCGTGAGCTGGTCACTTGCTTCGTGTTCGCGATGCGCCTGTCGTATTCGGGCAAGGCCGTGCACCGCGTCTTCGCCTCCTGCGGCCAGGAGGCGTTCCTCGAAGGCCACGTCCACGCTCTCAGCGTGCTGCGCGGCGTCCCCACTGGCAAGGTCCGCTACGACAACCTCCGCTCCGCAGTCTCCCGAGTGCTGAGCTCGCGATCCCGGGCAGAGAACGAGCGGTGGACCGCGTTCCGCTCGCATTACGGCATCGATGCCGCTTACTGCCTTCCCGGGATCGAGGGCGCCCACGAGAAGGGCGGGGTCGAAGGACAGATCGGCTGGTTCCGCCGCAATCACATGGTCCCCGTCCCTGAGGTCGCCTCCCTCGCCCAGCTGAACGCAATGATCGAGCGCTGGGACACAGAAGATGAACAGCGCCGGATCGGCACCCGGCTGCGGCCGGTGAGCGAGTACTTCGCCGTCGAACGGCCCCTGCTGCGGCCGTTGCCGGATGAACCCTTCGAGACCGGTCGGCTGTTCAGCCTGCGGGTCGACCGCTTCAGTCAGAGCACCTGGAACGCCTGCCGACGCAGCGACAACTCCTGGCCCCGCAAGATGAAGTTGCCCGGTCAGAGCACCAGCATCGGCGAGCTGTCGAGCAACAGGAGCGCCACCGTCGACTTCCTGGACGTCAGTTGCTCCGGCGCGAAAACCTCGCAGCTGACCCCGGGGACCCCACACCATGGGGAGACATGGGCAACTACCGCGAGAAGAGCCAGATCGACTCCGGTGTCCTCAGCCCGGACACCACACTGGTGATCACTCGCCGCCGACTGGGGGAGGGGGCACCGGCCGCCCCCGGGAGCCCGGCGACGCAGCCTGTTTCTCCACCGCCCGCTGATGGGCGCCGCACACGAACTGGTCGACGCTGTTCCGCATCCCGCTTCGGGGTCAGCGGCCAGCCGCTCACCAGCACCAGCTACCACCCGGACGATGCCGGTGCAGCGCACCCGGTGCACCAAGACGACCAACAGGCGCACCACCCGCAGGAGCCCGCACCGCAGCCGGGAGGCCGGCCACTGAGTGGACCCGATGCCGCGCACCCGATGCGGTGGTGCGCACCGACGATGCCCGGCATCCACTCCACCGAGGGGAGCCCACCGGCTGGAGTGGGCGACATCGCCGGGACGATGCCGTGCATCCACCCGGTGCGCACCCGCCGCAGGATGGGCCAGGATGTGGAACGTCACATATGTTGCGGGGTGCTGGTCGGCGAGTTCCCGGGCGCGGCGGGGGCTGGACAGCGCGCGGGACTGTGCTGCGGCGAAGCTGATGTGCGCGTTGCTGTCGGTGTCGGCGACGTACACTACGGCCTCGCCGTCCAGGATCACCCCAGGTGGTAGGTCCATGGCGGCCACGGCGAGGTCCATCCAGAGGGCGGTGACGTCGCGGCCGGTGCGGGACTGCAGCCGGACGCCGTCCTCGGTCCGCCACAGCACGGTCCGGCGGCTGCGCCTGCAGCGCAAGCGGCTCCAGCAGGCGGGGCGTCGGCGCTTCTTCGCCGGGCAGTCCCGCCGGCCTCGCCCGCGCCGGAACCGTATCGGCAGTGCGGCCGCGCGCCGCGACGCGCGCGCCCTGTCCCGGCTGGACCCGGCTGCGGCACGACTCCTCTCCGGCATTTCGTACTCAAGTGATGTCCGCCCTGCCGAGATACTTCCGAGTCGGCGGAAGCCGCGAGGACGCGAACTGGCGCATTGCCCGACGGCCGGCCCTCCGCACACGCGACCAACGGAAGCCCGACCGACAGTGAGCCCGCAACACCCGATGAAGTCACCCACATCGCGGCGGATGACGGGCAGCAGAGCAATTCCTGTCAGTGCCGACGCAGCGCGCTGATCCTCGATCATCCGCCAGTTGTCCTTGATCGACGGCATGCCACCACCACGTTCGGCGACGAGCACGCGATGGGCGTCGACGTCGGACTCGGTCTACGGCCGCAAGCTCAGTCGAATGGTTTCCAGTTGGAGCGGCATCGGCGAATAGGCATGGCGACATCCTATCGACGCCGCTCCCCGATCCGGGGCAACGGAGATCACGCGAGACGGACAGTGCGGTCTGTCTCAACGAATCGAGCGTTGGGGGCGTTTGTCACCGAAAGTGGACAGCGCGTTCATCGGCGGATCGTTGCGGTGAGGCGTCGCAGCGCGGCGTGGGCGGGTGGGCCCCAGGTGGCCTTGCCGCCCGGGCGGCCATGAAGGCCGGCCTCTCCGATGAGGATGCCGCTGAGGGCTGTCAGCACCGCCCAGCCGCGGGCGCGGCGCAGGGTCGCGGCGTCCACCACCGGCTGGTAGACGTCATGGAAGCGGTCGGCGGCCCCGTCCGGCAGCAGTATCCAAGGGGCGGCGAGATCGCAGGCCGGATCGCCCGCGCAGAGGTCGCCGAAGTCGATCACGCCGCAGAAGGTGCCGTCCGCGGTGAGGACGTTGGCCGGATGCAGGTCGCCGTGGAGCCACAGCGCCGGGCCCGCCCACTCGGGCGCGGCAACGGCGTCTTCCCAGACCGCTCGGACGGCATCCGGTTCGGGGAGCAGCCCCAGCTCGATGGCCGCGGCGAACTGCTCGGCGAATTGCTCGGCATGGTCGGCCAGTGGCCCCCCGCGGCCACGGCCGGCGGGCGCCCCGTCGGGGGCAGGTCGGTGAAGGGCCGTCAGGAACGCGGCCAAGGTGCCGGCCGCCTCCGCGGCACGTGTGGCGGGAGCGCGGTCGGCAGGCGAGCCGGGCACCCAGGTGGTGACGATCCAGGGTCGCGGAAACCGCTCGGAGGGCTCGCCGAGGCGCTGCGGGACGGGAACGGGCAGGGGAAGGCGCGGGGAGAGAGCGGGCAGCCAGGCGTGCTCCTTGCGCAGCAGGGCGTCCGCGGACTGCGTCGCCCAGGGCAACCGGACGGCGAGGTCGTCGCCGAGCCGCCACAGCTGGTTGTCCCAGCCACGCGCGCCGAGCCTCAGGGGACGACCGGCCAGGTCGGGGTGCTGGTCGAGCAGCAGATCCCGGACCAGATCTGCGCTGATGTCGATCTCGGTATGGGTCATGCGGAGCCACGGTAGTCGGACGCTGAGCCGGGCGTTTGTGACGCCCAGCAGTCATTGCCGATCACCATCCTCACTTCCTGAACTGTGCACCGCACGGCAATGCGCATCGGCGCCTGGTTCCCCCTCGGCCGTCCTGCGAAGGGAGGAAGACACACCGGTCGGCAGTGCCGGTGCGGGCCGAGTCTGGTGGGGCGGGCAGGTGTGACTTTGATCGGCAGTTGGCGGGTGCCGCAGCCGGACCGGCTGGTCGCGTAACGTCTTTGATCTCTGGTTGGCGGGTTCCTTGATTGATAGTTGGCGGTTCGGAGACCGTGATCCGTGACTCAACGTGAGGAGGGTCTCCGCCCGCCGACGTGGATCAGAAGTGCGTTGCGATGCCGTAAACGCGGCGGAGTTGTGCCATGTCGTGACGATCGCGTTCCGAGGGCTCGTAGCCCTGGTGGAAGTAGACCTGCTGTTCGGCGGACAAGCACGCGACTGACGTCCCATGGATGGTGCCCGTCACGAAGCACGAGGACGGGTAGGTGAATGGACGCTCGGGTTCGGGTGACGCCTGCACTGCTGAGCCGTCGTCGGCGAAGACCAGCGGGTGAAGGTCAATCTCTCGTCCGTCCGGTGCCGTCACGACGAATCGGATGGGCCTCCAGTTCAGGGTCTCCACGAAACCGACCTCATGGAGGGCCGCCACCACAACGTCTTCCTGGTCCTGCCGGTGCATCAAGTCCAGGTCCCGATGGTTTCGCGTCTGCTCGCCGACCAGAGCGTCGATCCCCCATCCTCCACCGATCCAGACGTCCGCATTCGCCTGTCGTAGCAGGGCCAGGACGAACAACACGTCTTCAGCTGT
The DNA here is from genome assembly GCF_044459945.1 of Streptomyces sp. NPDC050164. Lineage (NCBI taxonomy): Bacteria > Bacillati > Actinomycetota > Actinomycetes > Kitasatosporales > Streptomycetaceae > Streptomyces > Streptomyces sp. NPDC050164. Next base: position 20,730 of record NZ_JBITJK010000054.1, on the reverse strand, counting down.
CATCACCTGACACAGGCTAGAAGCGTCCGCCCAGTGCCGCGAACGTTTTCCTGTCAGCCTTCCGCTGACTGGTGGTGGAAGGGGCGAGCTCGGCGTGCGCAGCAAGAACACATCTTCGAAGTTGACCGCACCCACAGTCACCAGACCGATCGCCTGCCCAACCAAGAATCAAATCCGCCAACTAACGATCAAAGTCACAGCAGGGGCACCGACCCGCGGGGAATGCTTCCACGCCGCCTTCTTGGCGCCTGCTTCGCCGAATGCCGTGCGCCGGAAGCCGCTACTGGCCGACCGGCGCACGGACCCGCGGCTCGTCACCGCCAGATGGACTTCAGATGCCACGCCTGCATGTGGTCGAGGGTGGCGGTGCCGCCTTCGGCGAAGACCTCGACGCCGGTGCTGGAGGGGTCGGGGAAGATCTGGTCGGTGATCACGGCCTCGCCGTTGCCGCCGAAGACCTCGACGGAGGACCAGTCGACGAGGATACGCAGTTTGACCTTGCCGTCCTTGGGCTTCAGGGGTGCGGTCTGGACGCCGGGGAAGGTGCTGTTGAAGTCCCCGGCGCCGGAGCGGGTGCGGTCGACGTACAGCTCCTGCGTTGTGGTGTCGTAGCCGATGACGGTCTCCTCGCCGCCTGCGCCGGTGCGTACCTTCAGGCCGAAGCGTTCGGCGTCCTTGGGGGAGAAGGTGGCCTCGATGTCGAGTGCCTTGCCCTTGGCCGTGGGGCCGATCAGGGGCTTGGAGGTGCTCTGGACGGTGACGTCGGATGCGGTCGCCGCCGGGCGGTTGTGGCGGAGGGAGTCCACGCTGCCCACCGGCTTGCTGGTCAGCCGGATCTGGCCGTTGATCGTGCGCAGTGCCATTTCCCGGGGGATGCTCTGCGCGCTGCGCCAGGGGGAGGTGGGGATGGCGCCGCTGTAGTCCCAGTTGTTCATCCAGCCGATCATGTAGCGCTTGCCGCCTGGTGCGTTCTCCCAGGACACCGCCGCGTAGTAGTCCTTGCCGTAGTCGGTCCAATCGGCGCGCTGTACGACGGACTTGGCGGGCTTGTCAGCGGCGGTGAACTGGTCGGCCATGACGTGGCCCCAGCCGGCGGTGTTCATGTCGAGGATCTGGATCTGCGCCTTCTTGCCGACGTACGGGCGCATGTCGAAGGACGCCCAGTCCAGGGTCTCGCTGTCGGCGCCGGTCGCGCTCCGGACGACCTTGCCGTCGACGATCAGGTTGACGGACGTCTCCTGGGAGACGCGCTGGGCCTGGGCGTCGGACAGCACGATGTGGTCGACGTTGAGGTGGCCCCAGCCGCCGGTGTTGTCGTCGACGATCCTGATCTGCGCCTTCTTGCCGGCGAGGTCGCCGACGTCCCAGGAGGCCCAGTTGAGAGCCTCGGCGTCCTTTCCGGTGGCGCTGCGGACGACCTGGCCGTCCACGAGGAGCTCGACGGCGGTCGGGTGGTCGGAGCCGGCGGGGTGGTTGCCGCCGCCGATGAGGAAGTTGATGTACTTCCTGTCGAGGGTGAACTCGGGCGAGGTAAGGGTGCCGGTGGTGGAGTCGCCGTTCAGGAAGGTGTTGGCCAGCCCGTCTCCCAGGAAGCCGGAGACTTGCCCCTGGTCGGGGAGGGTGCCGGTGGCCGGTGCGGTGCCGAAGGCGTCCCCGGTCGCCGTCCAGTCGCCGTAGGTTCCGCCCTCGAAGTCGGCGAGGACCGTCCCCTCGGGCGGAGTCCTGTCCATGACGGTTCCGGCCTCGTGCGGATGCCGCCCGCCACCGATCTTGAAGTTCAAGTAGGGGCTGTCGACGGTGAATTCGGGCGAGCTGAGGGTGCCGGTGGTCCCGTCACCGCCGTGGAAGCTGTTGGCGAGGCCCTTGCCGCCGAAGCCCTCGACGGCCCCCTGCCAGTCCACCGCCCCGGTTGCCGGTCCCTGGCCGAACGCGGTGCCGGTGGTCGTCCACTCACCGAAGTCGGTGCCCTCGAAGTCCTGCACCACCGTGCCGGTGGGCGGTGTGTAGCTGCCCTTGTCGTCTGCGGTGAACTTCTTGCCGTCGAAGTCGCCGATGAAGTACTGCGAGCCCGAACCGCCCGCGATACCCCCAGGGTTGATGTTGACGACCAGAACCCACTTGATGTTCTTCTTGTCCCCGTCGACCGCGAGCGGGAACAGGTCGGGGCATTCCCACACGCCGCCCGTCGCACCAGCCGGCCCGAACTCGCTCTGCAGCTTCCAGTCCTTGAGGTTCTTGGACGAGTAGAACTGCACCTTGTGCTCGGCGGAGAGCGACACCGTCATCAGCCAGCTCTTGGTCGGCTCGTACCACTGGACCTTGGGGTCGCGGAAGTTGTTGGAGCCGATGTCGATGACGGGATTGCCCTGGTACTTGGTCCAGGTGCGGCCGCGGTCGGTGCTGTAGGCGAGCGACTGCGCCTGCTTGCCGCCGTTCTTGTAGGCGCTGGTGTAGACCGCCACCATGGGCGGGTTGTTCTTCGTGCCGAAGCCGGTGGTGTTGTTCCAGTCGACGACCGCGCTGCCGGAGAACACCATCTCCTCGTCGTCGTGCGACAGGGCGAGCGGCAACTGCTTCCAGTGCACGAGGTCCCGGCTCACCGCGTGCCCCCAGGACATGTCGCCCCAGGAGTTGCCGTTCGGGTTGTACTGGTAGAAGAGGTGGTACTCGCCCTTGTAGTAGACGAGGCCGTTGGGGTCGTTCATCCAGTTCTTCTCCGGGGTGAAGTGGAACTGGGGCCTGTAGGTCTCGGCGTACGGCGGGGTGTCGGCAGCTACGGCCTGGGGGGCGAGCGGGGCTGCGGACAGGGCGCAGACGGTCGCCACCGCCGCCATCATCCGTATGCGGGCATGCCGGGATACGCGTGCAGAGCTCATGGTGTCTCCTAGTCCCGCGGCTCGTCGGCGCAGCACTGACTGCGGCCCCGGCGCGGACGGACCGAAAAGTGACACCCCAGCGGCGTCGACGTCCACGCAGCCGACTGGGGTGTCAACGACGACTTGTGTCATCGATGACAGCGAGTGCCCGATTATGAAGCGCAATCCGGCCAGTGCGTCAACGGTGCGGGCGTGATTGCTCCGGTACGGGCCTAAGGTCCGTCGGGCGTCGTCGGGGGTCGGCAGCCGCGCCAACGAGTTCGGCCATGACGGGCTGGGGTCGGCAAACGCGCAGGTCAGAGTGGTGACGTGGGTGGCAACCGGCAGGCTTCCGCGGCGTCGTGCGAGCCCGAGATCGGCCGCGTTAACGAGTTGTTTCCGGGGTGTTGACCGGTAGGGCCTCGCGGTGCTTCACTTCCGGGACCGGTCCCGAAACCGGTTCCGGGACCGATGTCGGGACCGGTTGCACGGGTCTCTGTACGATCAGGCCCTTCGGTGCGGGAGGACGTCTTCCGCCTCTGCAGGAAGGGAGGGGAGGTGACATGGGAGTCACTATCGCCGACGTGGCCTCGCGGGCCGGGGTCAGCAAGACGACGGTCTCGCGGGTGCTGAACGGCAAGGGCGAGATCAGCGAGGACACCGTCTCGAAGGTCCGCAAGGCGATCTCGGAGCTCGGCTATGTGCCGAGCGCGGGGGCCGTGGGGCTGGCACGCGGCACGACCCAGATGATCGGGATGCTGGTCCCTGACTTGGCCTGGGCCTGGGCCGGCATAGTGCAGGCGGTCGTCGAAACGCTGGAGGCCGAGGGCTTCGGGCTGCGGATGCTGACCTGGAACCGCGGTGAGGAGTCACTGCGCAGGCTGGGCCTGCAGGTCGCCGCCAAGTCGTTCGACGGGCTGCTGGTGATAGAGCCCGAGGGGGCCCTGGGATCCATCACGGAACTGCACGAGGCCGGACTGCCGGTGGTGCTGATAGACGACCGCTTCCAGCGGCCGGGATTCCCCTACGTGGCCACCACCAACCGGGAGGGCGGTGAGCAGGCGGCGCGCCACCTGCTGGACCTCGGTCGCCGTCGCCCTCTGGTGGTGACCGGTCCTGATGAGTACGGGTGCACGCAGGAACGGCTGGGCGGCTTCGTCGACGCGTATGCGCAGGCCGGGATCGAACTCGACCCGCGCAGAATCATCTGCGGCGACTTCCTGTTCGACGACGGCCGGAGCGCGGTGGCGCAAGCTCTCGCGGACGGCGTGGAGTTCGACGCGGTCTTCGGGCACAACGACCCCTTGGCAGCCGGCGTGATCGCGGCCCTGCACGAGGCCGGCCTCGAGATTCCGCGGGATGTCGCCGTGGTGGGGTTCGACGACGTCGAGGTGGCGTCGTACACCTATCCGGCGCTGACCACCATCCGCCAGCCGATGCGGGAAATGGGTGAGGCGGCTGCGCGTCTGCTGCTCGACCACGTGCGCAGATCGCCGGATGCCGCCCCCTCGCGCATCGTTCCCACCAGCCTCGTGGTACGCGGCTCGACGTTAGAGCCGAGCTCGAACTGACGCGACGTCATCGCGATGAGCGAATGACGGCGCCTCGCGGCCGGGCGGTGCGTTGCCGGTGACGCACCGCCCCCCGTCTCCTTGAAACATCGGCGAACCTCTTCGGGCCTCGCCTTCCTCACAACTTAGGGCGGCTGCGCCTGCGTTCACGCCGCACCGCCCACCTGCACTTTCCGCCCGCGCGTTCCCGATCCGGGACACCGAAGGGGCGCGCCTGGCACATCCCGCCCGGCCGCTACCCACTCCGCGTCGGACACTCCCACCGCGACCCGCGAGGGACCGCCGACGCCGCTGTCACCGCAGACGCTGCCCACTCGTGGGCCGGCCCATCCGGGCGCCCGCCCCTTCCTACCCTTCGCCGCCCCCCGCGCCTGTCCCGCTCAACGGCAAGGAGCCGCATCATGCGTATCACTACCCGTCACGCTGTCAGAACCGTCCAGACCCTGTGCGTCACCCTCACGGCAGCCCTCGTGGCCACCGGCTGCGGCCGGAGCGAGGACGCCGGCCCCGGCAACGATGCGCCCGCCAAGATCGGCGCGGGCAAGGCCAAGGGGACGGTGGTCATGTGGTCCATGGGCGACCCCGACGAAGACCTGAAGGAACTGGGCAAGAAGTTCGAGCAGGAGAACCCGGACGCAGACGTCAAGATCACCGCGGTCCCGTGGGACGGCGCCCACGACAAGCTGACCACCGCGATAGCCGGCGGCAACACACCGGACATGTCCATGGTGGGCAGCACCTGGATGGCCGAGATGGCAGCCTTGAACGGCTTCCAGGCCACCCCGGCGTCGATCAAGTCCTCGGACTTCTACCCCGGCCAGTGGGACACCACCAAGTACAAGAACACCTCCTACGGCGTCCCGTTCATCGCCGACACCCAAGCGGTCTACTACCGGACCGATCTCACGGCGAAGGCCGGCATCAAGGGCGCCCTGGCCGGCGACTGGGACGGATACCTGAAGGACCTCAAGGCCATCCAGGCCACCGCCGGCAAGGAGAACCCCAAGCTGCGCCATGCCAGCGGGCTGGTGATGGGCTTCAACTCCTGGATCTTCTGGCTGCCGATGGTCTGGCAGCAGGGGAGTGACATCTACGACGCCAAGACCGGAAAGTTCACCTTCGACACGCCCGAGGTCGCCAAGGCGCTGGAGAACTACGCAAGCGTTCCGAAGCAGGGCCTCGCGCCGACCGACAGGGCGGACAACGTGCAGAGCTTCCAGGACGGGCTGACCGCCGTCTACCAGGAGGGCGCGTGGGCCGGCGGCACCTTCCACAAGGACTCCCCGCAGCTGGACGGCAAGTGGAAGACCATGCCGATGCCGTACACCAAGCAGCCCGCCGGGTTCGCCGGCGGCACCGACCTGGCGGTGTTCAAGGAGGCCAAGAACCCCGACGCGGCATGGAAGTTCGCCCAGTTCCTCACCGAGCCCGCCAACCTCGCGACCTATTCCAAGGCCACCGGCAGCCTGCCTCCTTCGCCCCAGGCGTGGACCGAGGGGAAGCTGACCGAGGACGAGAACTTGAAGGCGTTCGCCGAGCAGCTCGAGGTCAGCAAGGCGCCGCCCGCCATCACGACCTGGCAGCAGATCGCCGACACCATCGACTCCGAACTGGAGAAACTGACCCTGGGCAAGGCCACCGTCGCCGAGGTGCAGAAGACGCTGCAGTCCAAGGCCACCAGCATCGGCACCGGCCGCTGAGCGCCGCCGCGTGAGTATCCCTCGTACGGACGGATGACATCCATGTCCACGAAAACGCTCCCCGGGCGGGGCGGCACCCACGAGCAGGGCACCGCAGGGTCGGAACGGAGTGCCGATCGCCGGCACTCCGGGCTCCGGAGCACGGCGCGCGGCAGGCAGGCCCGGGCCGCCTGGATGCTCGCCGCCCCGTTCCTCGCGCTGTTCGCGGCCTTCATGCTGCTGCCGGTCGTGTGGTCGCTGCTGATGGGCCTGACCGACACCAAGAGCGCGGACCTGCGAACACCGCTGAGCGTGTCGTTCGTCGGCTTCGACAACTACGTACGCCTCTTTGAGGACCCGCAGTTCTTCACAGCCCTGCGCAACACCGGCGTGTTCGTCCTGGTGGCCCTGCCCCTGACCCTGGCCGCCGGGCTCGCGGCGGCGGTTGCCCTCGACCGGGGCATCCGCCGCTTCCGGGCCGTCTTCCGGGTCGGCTTCTACCTGCCGGTGATCACCAGCATCGTGGCCGTCGCCGTGGTGTGGAAGACGCTCCTGGAACCTCGCGCGGGACTGGCGAACCTCGTCCTGGGCTGGTTCGGGATCGACGGTCCGGCCTGGCTGGCGGACACCCGCTTCGCCCTGCCCGTCATGATCGTGATGGCGGTGTGGCGCAACCTCGGCACGGTCATGATCATCATGCTGGCGGGCCTGCAGTCCGTACCCCAGTCCCTGATGGAAGCGGCCGAACTCGACGGCGCCGGGCCCTGGCAGCGGTTCTGGCGGGTCACCTTCCCGCTCCTGCGGCCGGCCCTGCTGCTGACCGCCGTGACCACCGGCATCGGCTATCTGCAGTTCTTCGACGAGCCGTTCGTGATGACCGATGGCGGACCGCTGGACTCCACCCTGTCGGCGACGTTGTACGCCTACAAACAGTTCGGCAACGGCAACTACGAGATGGCGTCGGCCGCCGGCTACGTCATCTTCGTCCTCATCGTCGCGCTGACCGTGCTGCAGTTCCGCGTGCTGCGAGACAAGGACTGATGCCTCATGAGCACCCTCTCCACTCTCCGAACGCCACAACCGGGCACGAACCGCGCCCTGAGGCGCCGCCGCATCCGCCAGAACTGGGGCCGGCCCTGGCTGTACATACCGCTCGCCGGCGCCCTGCTGCTGATGATCGCGCCGTTCCTGTGGATGCTGTCCGGGTCGTTCAAGCCCGAGGCCGACATCCGCAGGGTCCCGCCCGTCCTGATACCCACGGCGCCCACGACCGCCAACTACGGCGAGCTGTTCAGCACGCTCGACTTCACGAGCATGTTCGCCAACTCCGTGATCGTGGCCCTCGCCGTGACCGCGGGCAACCTGATCTTCTGCTCGATGCTCGGATACGCCCTGGCCAAGCTGGAGTTCCGCGGACAGCGCGCCGTTTTCCTGCTGGTCATGGGGACGCTCATGATCCCCGGCCTGGTCACCTTCGTACCGCTGTACGTGCTGGTGGCCAACATGCAGCTGACCGGCTCCCTGCTCGGCCTGATCCTGCCGTTCCTGGCCACGCCCTTCGGGGTGTTCCTGATGCGGCAGTTCATCTCCACCCTGCCCGACGAACTGATCGACGCCGCCCGCGTCGACGGCTGCCGCGAACTGGCCATCTTCGCGAAGATCATCCTGCCGCTGACCAAGCCCGCCCTCGCCACCCTCGGGATCATCACCTTCCTCGGCTCCTGGAACAACTTCCTGTGGCCCCTGGTCGTGGCCCAGAACGAGAGCCAGTACACCCTCCCCGTCGGCCTCGCCCTGGCCAGCAGCGGACAGTCCTTCACCCGCTTCGGCATCCTGCTCGCCGGCGCCATGGTCGTCCTACTGCCGGTGATGATCGTCTTCCTGCTCTTCCAGCGACAGTTCGTGGCGGGCATCGCCACTACCGGCCTGAAGTGACACCCCGGCTCCCGCCCCGCCGCCCCATGCCGTACCGGTCCCGCCCAGAGCGGCGGACGGACGGCACGCGAGCCCCGCCGCGCCGGGCGGCAAGGTTCGCGCGACGAAGCACTCACCGTCGCCCATCAACTCTCTGATCTGTGACGACTCATCTCTTGGAGAACACCGTGGGACAGCCGGTCCACTCTGCCGCGTACCTGGATCCGGAAGCGTCCGTGGAAGCGAGAACCGACGACTTGCTGTCCCGGATGACCCTGCCGGAGAAGGTCGGGCAGCTGCTGATGCTCGACGCACAACACGGGGACCTGGCGGACATCGTGTCGGCCAAGCTGGCCGGGGCAGTCCTGCATGTGTCTCCCGACCTCATGCCGCAGGCCATGGAACTGGCCCGGCGGACACGGCTCGGCATACCGCTGCTGACAGCCGACGACGGCATCCACGGCCACTCGTTCTGGCCGGGCGCGACCATCTTCCCGACCCAGCTGGCCATGGCCTGCACCTGGGACCCCTCCCTGCTCCACCGAGTCGCCCGAGCGGCCGCGACCGAAATCGCGGCGACCGGAATCCACGGGACGTTCTCCCCGGTGCTGTGCATCACCCGGGACCTGCGCTGGGGCCGGATCAACGAGACGTTCGGCGAGGACCCGTTCCTGATCGGTGAACTCGGGGCGGCCATGGTGCGCGGCTACCAGGGCGAGGGCCTCAGCGACCCGACAGCCGTGCTGGCGTACGCAAAGCACTTCGCGGGCTACTCCGAAACCCTGGGCGGGCGCGACGCCAGCGAAGCCGATCTCAGCCCGCGCAAGCTGCGCTCGTGGTTCCTGCCCCCCTTCGAGCAGGCGGTACGGGCCGGCTGCCGCGGCTTCATGCTCGGCTACCAGTCCATCGACGGTGTGCCCATCACCGCGCATCAGTGGCTGATCAACGACGTGCTCAAGGGCGAGTGGGGCTTCACCGGGACGCTGGTGACCGACTGGGACAACGTCGGCCGGATGGTCTACGACCAGCGGACCTGCGCCGACTACGCCGAGGCGGCGGCGGTCGCCGTCAACTCCGGGAACGACCTCATCATGGCCACACCGCAGTTCTTCGAGGGCGCCCAGGAGGCGGTCGCCCGCGGCCTGATTGAAGAGAAGCAGATCGATGACGCGGTACGGCGGGTTCTGCGGCTGAAGTTCGAGCTCGGACTTTTCGAGAACCCCCGCGCCCCCGACCCCGAGCGGCAGGCGCAGGTGATCGGCTGCCGCGCACACGCCGACCTCAACCTCGAAACCGCCCGACGCTCCCTGGTGTTGCTGCGCAACGAGGGGATCCTGCCCCTCGAGGGCGGGCTGACCTCGGACGGAACGGGGCGCGCCGTGAGCCGGGACAGGCCGCGGACGATCGCGGTCATCGGCCCCAACGCCGACAGCACGCAAGCCATGCTCGGCGACTGGGCGGGCGCCACCGGCCAGGTCCCGTGGATGCCCGAAGGACATCCACGCGAGTCGGTGGAGACGGTGCTCGATGGCCTTCGCGCCGTCGCACCGGCCGGCTGGACCATCACGTACGCCCGCGGAGCCGACATCGAAGGCCCCGCATCCAACTCCGAGTGGTCCCTCGGGCCCGACGGCCAACCGCAGCCATCCGTTTTCACCCCCGCCCCGGTCGACCAGGCACAGCTTCGGGAGGCCACCGCCGCCGCGGAGGCCGCCGACTACGCCGTCGTGGTCGTGGGGGACACCATTGCCCTCACCGGCGAGGTGCGCTCCACGGCCACGCTCGACCTCCAGGGAGGCCAGATCGCGCTGCTGGACGCGGTCGCCGCCACCGGCACACCGATGATCGTCGTACTGGCCCAGTCCAAGCCGAGCACCCTCCCGGAGTCGGCACTGAACGCGGCAGCCCTCATCGAGGCGTTCAACCCGGGCATGCGCGGTGGCCGCGCCGTCGCCGAAGTGCTTCTCGGACTCGTCGATCCCAGTGGCCGGCTCCCGGTCTCCTTCGCACGCCACGTCGGACAGCAACCGGTCTTCTACAACCAGGTGCGAGGCCAGCACGGGAGCCGCTATGCGGATCTCACACAGGACCCCCTGTTCGCGTTCGGCGAGGGCCTCACCTACACCACGGTCACCTACTCCGACCTGGTCGTGCACGACCAGGAGGTCCCCGCCGACGGCACCGTCGACGCCACGGTGCGGCTCACCAACATCGGCAGCCGCAGGGCCCTGGAAACGGTCCAGGCATACGTCAGCGACCTGACCACCAGCGTCACCTGGGCCGAGCAGGAGCTGAAGGGTTTCACCCAGGTTGAAATACCTCCCGGCGAAAGCCTGCACGTCCGCATCAGCATCCCTGCCTCCCAGTGCTCTCTCGTCACGGCCGACAACCGCCGAGTGGTCGAACCGGGTGAGTTCGCACTCCGCGTCGGCCCCAGCTCACGGCGGGAGCAGCAGCTGAGCGTGGAATTCCGCATCCGGACCTGAAGGCCGCACACAGGCTTGAAGACCACCGCCCCGTCGGCCCGCCGCCCCGCCAACCAGAGGGCCGGCGGGGCGGTCCCCTGTCATACCGAAAGGCACGCGTGTGTCCACCCCACCCCGCGATCCACACTTCCCCGTCGCTCACCTGCGCCCGCCCCGCAACTGGATCAACGACCCCAACGGGCTGGTCTTCCACGACGGCCACTACCACGTGTGCCACCAGTACAACCCGCACGGAGCGAACCACGCCAACATGCACTGGGGCCACTTCCGCAGCCCCGACCTGCTGACCTGGGAGCCGCTGCCGATCGCCCTGTCCCCGACCCCCGGTGGCCTGGACGCCGACGGCTGCTTCTCCGGTAACGCCGTCTCCGACGGCGAACGGCTGGTCGCCTTCTACTCCGCGCACCGCGAGGACCGCTCGTTCCAGCACCAGCCGGTCACCCTCGCCGTCTCCCGAGACAGCGGCCGGACGTTCAGCCCGAGTGGTGAATTGGTCATCCCCGAGCTGCCCGAGGGCTGCACCATGTACCGCGACCCGTACGTCTGGCAGGACGGCGACGGCTGGCGGATGCTGGTAGGCGCCGCCCTCGCGGACGGCCGCGCCGCCGCCCTCCTCTACGACTCACCCGACCTGGAGAACTGGGCCTACCGGGGGCCCTTCGCCACCCGCCATCCGGAGCCCATCGGTGGCACCGACCTGCTCACCGGGGAGGGCTGGGAATGCCCGCAATACCTCCCGGCAGCCGACGGACGCGGCGCCCTCCTCTTCAGCACCTGGACCGAACCCACCGGTCCGCAGAGCGTCGCGGCCCTGATCGGCGAAGAGCATGACGGCCACTTCAAGGCAGGCTCAGCGGTGCCCGTCGACCACGGCCCCGACTGCTACGCACCCGCCCTGCTGCGGGCACCGGGCGACCGGTGGCTGCTGTGGGGCTGGTCGTGGGAAGCCCGCGACGAAGCCTGGGCCGTCGCGGACGGATGGGCCGGGGTCCTCACCCTGCCCCGCGAGATCCACGTCCACGACGACGGCACACTGCGCCAGCAGCCCGCCACCGAACTGCTCGCCCTGCGCGGCCGACACACCATCACCGCCACAGGCGCGACGCACGGCTCGCAGCCGGTGGACCTCGGCACCGTGGGCCACGCCTTCGACCTGACGGCCCGTCTGGAGCCGACCGGAAACGCCGGCCTGCGGCTGCTCACCACCCCGGACGGCTCCGAGTACCTCGACATCCGTCTCGACGTAGACGCGGGCGAACTCGTCGTCGACCGTGACCACGCCTCACTGGACAGCCGGGCCCGCGGCGGTTCCCACCGGATGCCCTGCCCGCCAGACCGGCCCGTCGACCTGCGCGTCGTCGTCGACCACTCCATCGCCGAAATCTTCCTGATCACCACCGGCCAGGTCCTCACCCTGCGCTTCTACCCCACAGGGCGGAGCCCGTGGCGACTTCAGGCCCGCACCGCCCCGGGTGCGCGCCTCGGCTTCGCGGTCGACGCGTGGGAACTGCACCCGCTCGTGATCAAGGAGCCGAGCACCGGCGCCGCAGAGCCGGCGCCGGCGTCGCCGTAGAACCGACTCCAACCGGTCGATCCCCCACCTCGGCAATGTGTCCCACCCGCTCTCCCAAGTACTGAACAAGCAGGTCCGAAGGAGGATCTTCCATGAGGTCATACGGTCTCGGACGACGCCAGTTCCTGGCCACCGCCGTTGGTGTCGCTGCCGCCTGGCCCCAGGTTTCCGGGAACGCCATCGCCGCCCCGCAGCTGAAGCAAGCTTCACGTGACCATTCCGTCCGTGTGTGGCTGACGGACGTATCGGCCGACAAGTGGGTCGCCGGCCAGGACGATGTGCTGTTCAAGGCGAAGAGAGCGGCCAACCCGCTGACGATCAAGATCGACGACAGCGTCAAGTACCAGAAGGTCGAAGGCTTCGGCGCGGCCATGACCGACTCCTCCGCCTGGCTCATCGACAAGCTGTCCACCGCCGAGCGGACCAAGCTGATGAAGAAGCTGTTCGATCCCTCGAAGGGAATCGGCCTCAGCCTGCTCCGCTCTCCGATGGGCGCCACGGATTTCAACGCGTCCGGGAACTACTCCTACAACGACATGCCCGCGGGACAAACGGACCCCACGCTGTCCAAATTCTCCGTCCAGCATGACGTGCCGTACATCATTCCGGCCTTGCGACAGGCCCTCTCACTCAACCCGTCCATCAAGATCATGGCCAACCCGTGGAGCCCACCAGGCTGGATGAAGACCTCCGACTCCATGATCGGAGGCACCCTCAAGAGCGAGTACACCTCCGCGCTGGCCAACTACTTCGTCAAGTTCATCCAAGCCTATGGCGAAGCCGGCGTGCCCATCTCCTACATTTCCCCGCAGAACGAACCCATGGGTACTCCCACCTGGCCCGGAATGTTCCTGTCCGCATACCAGGAAGCCGAGTTGATCCAGGAGATAGGCAAGGCGTTCGAAGCCAACGGAATCTCCACGAAGATCCTGGCTTGGGACCACAACTGGGACGTGCCCTCGTATCCGGAGACGATTTTCAGCGACCCCGCAGCCTCCAAGTACACCGCGGGAACCGGGTGGCACATCTACAGCGGAAACCCGAACTACCAGACAGTGGTCCACAACGACTACCCGAGCAAGGAAACGTTCATCACGGAAGCCACCGGAGGCGTTTGGCAGGACAGCGACCAGACGGCGTTCAGCGAGGCACTGGGTACGTGGATCATCAACGGAACGCGCAACTGGGCGAACGGGGTGATGCTGTGGAACATCGCACTAGACCCCGCTAGGGGCCCGCTCAACAGCGACACGGCCGGCATACCCATGCTGCGGGGCTTGCTCACGATCGACCCGGCCGACGGGCGGGTGACCTACAACGTGGACTACCACGCCCTCGCTCACGCCAGCAGGTTCGTCAAGCCCGGAGCACGCCGGATCTACTCGAACACCTTCGGCGAAGGAAGCATAGAGAACGTCGCGTTCCAGAACCCGGACGGCTCGAAGGTCCTGATCGTCCACAACTCGGGCAGCGCCGCGAAAACCTTCAGCGTCGCGGACGGGACACACTCGTTCGACTACACCCTGAACGCCGGCGACGCCGTCACCTTCACGTACTCCGGGCCTGCGCAGAGCGGCCGTACCCCCGCAGCGACCAAGGTCTCGGACCCGACACACGACTTCACGTTCACGTCGGCATCCGGCCCGGTCACCGTCACGTACGATCCGGCACTGCTGCCCTACCAGAACGCCATCCGTACCGGAAACAAGCTGGTCACGTACTCCCTTCCGATCGGAGCTTCCGTCCAGACGACAGGAAGGGCGCTGAGCCGTAGCAAGTGGACCGCCACGGCTTCCGCGCAGCCGGACTGGGGGGTGGCCGCGAACGCGATCGACGGCGACATCAACACCAGGTGGAGTCTCGGGCACGGGACGACGAGCGGCGACTGGTTCCAGATCGACCTGGGGAACCCCACGAGCTTCAACAAAATCGTCCTCGACACCGGCGTGAACAATTCGTTCGACTACGTCACCAGGTACCAGATATACGTTTCGAACGACGGAGTCGATTGGGGCAGCGCGATTGCGAGCGGCAGCGGGGGCATCGGCAAGATAGCCGTCACGTTGCCGACCCGAACGGCACAGTACATTCGCATCGTCAGTACTGCGGCATCCGGTTTCTGGTGGGCCATCGGCGACATCGAGGTGTACGGGTCTGCGCGTGGAACGGGCTCGGTCACAGCTCCTACAGCAGTATCGAACGGCCTCCAGCTGAAGACCTGGACCAGCAAGGAAGGGTCGCAGGTAACCGTAGTATTCAACGGGACCACCGACAGCAAGAGTTTCAAGATATCCACCGACGGCTCGTACACCTATACGCTGCCAAGCGGCACCTCGGCGATGTTCACCACCAAGAAGCTGTCGAGCTTCCCATCGCCGGCCTTCAGCGAATTGAAGCCGGAACGAGGAATGCCGCGCTCCAAGTTCACGATTCGCGGTTCTGGTTTCGGCGATGCACAGGGGCTGGGTACGGTGTATTTCGGATCGAGCTATGCCGAAATAGACACCTGGTCGGACACGAGCATCAGCGCCTACGTTCCGAAGGGGCTTCCAGCGGGGAAGGTCACGGTTTCCGTGAAGGGGGCCAGCGGCGCAGACGCAGGTGGATCATCGTTCGACGTCATAGATCTTGGTCCTGCGCTGCCGCGGACAGGCTGGACCGCAAAGGCTTCGGACGCAAGCCAGTGGGATGCGCCCGGAAACATGCTCGACGGCAATTCCGACACCCGGTACAGCTCCGGAACAGGGCAGTACGACGGCCTCTGGATCCAAGTGGACATGGGGCAGACACAGACCTTCGACAAGATCGTGCTGGATGTCGGCGGCAGTGTCAGCGACTATGCGCGAAGCGCAGACGTATACGTATCCACGGATGGAACCGACTGGACCAAGGTCACGTCCGTAACGGACGGCCAACGAGTCCACCTGATTTCCTTCCCGACGCAGACAGCTCGCTACATCAAGGTCGTCAATACCGGCAATGTTGCCCGTAGCTGGTGGTCAGTCGCAGAATTCAACGTCTACAACTGACCTCGGGGCTTTCATGTGGGGCGGCCGCGTTGGCCTTGCCCCCGGCGTAGAGGAAGTGCCTCTTGTCGGCGGGAACAGGGAGTGCTGATGTCCTTGTGCCCGTGGACGAGGCACTTTCCGGGTGCCCGTGGCGACTTCAGGCCCGCAGCGCACCGAGTACGGGCATCGGCGACGCGATCGACGTCCGCGTGCCAGACCTCAACGGGCCCACGACGGGTTCGCCGGACCCACCGCGGCCGTGGTCGACGAACCCCATCATCGGGCGGTGCCCAAAGGTTCTCTTCCAGGTCGCGGTGGCATCCTGTTTTCGGAGTGCGCCAGGACGAGGACGCCATCCCGGCCCACGATCACCTGCCCGCGCGCAATCTGGCGCCGCTTCACCGGCCAACCGCCAGAGAAGTTCGCGACTTCAGCGCGGGCGGTGCGCAGCGCGGCCAGCACCCGCTGCCCGCGCCGACGCCAGCTTGCTAGTGCCGGATCAGGCAACGTTTGCCCTGTCGACGACGGCGCGTAGGCGCCGGTCGTCGGCATGGCGGTTTCGCCAGATGATGTAGCGGCGGATCATGCTGCCCTGTTCCTTGTGGTCGGCATGGTCAGTGCCGTCGAGGGTGAAGTAGCGCAAAGCCGTGAACTGGGCCTCGATGAGGTTGAGCCACGAGGAGTTCGTCGGGGTGGAGGCGATCTCGACGTTGTTCGCCGCCGCCCAGGTGCCGACCCGCTGGCACTTCTTCGTGGTCAGATGCGGGGAAAAGTTGTCGCAGACGATCGCTATGCGGACACCGGCTGGGTAGAGGGTGCGCAGGTAGCGGCAGAACCCCAGGAACTGGGTGCGTCGCTTGATGGGCTTGATGTGGCCGTAGAGCTTGTCCTTGGCCAGGTCCAGGGCGGCGAACAGGTGTCGCACCCCGCCGTAGCGGTTGTAGGTCGCCCGCCGCCGACGTGGTTCACGGTCGGGGTCCTTGTGCTTGCCGCCGCGTTCGGCCCACTGCCGGCCAGGGTGGGGCATCAGGTTGAGCGGCCCGAACCCGTCCAGACAGAAGACGACTTCGGGCTCGCTGTCCTCGGGTATGACCTCGCCGTCGGCGATGGCATACAGGTGCTCGACGCGGGCCTTCTTGGCCGCGTAGTCCGGGTCGCGGGAGGTCTTCCACTTCTTCAGGCGTTGAAAAGAGACGCCTTCCTCGCGGAGCAGGATGCGCAGGCCCTCGTGGCTGATGTCGTCGACCACCCCCTCGGCGACCAGGAAGTCCGCCAGCTTGGTCAGGCTCCAGGTCGAGAACGGCAGGTCGTGCTCGGTGGGCTTGGACTTGGCGATCTTCTTGATCTCGCGGCGCTCGGGCAGCGTGAACGTCTTCGGCCGGCCGCCGGAGTACTTCGGATACAGCGAGTCGAAACCGTCCGTGTTGAAGTTGTGGATCACGTCCCGGACCCGGTCGTCGCTGGTGAACGATACCTCGGCGATCCTCGCCACCGGCATGCCCTGCGCGGACAACAGCACCATCTGGGCCCGCCGCCAGGTCACCACCGACCCGGTGCCCCTGCGGATGATCCGCAGCAGCCGCCTGCCCTCGTCGTCATCGATCTCACGGACCTGTACACGTCCAGCCACGTGATCATTCTGGCCCGGCCCGCCGCGCAGGGAACCACCCACGCGGCGGACTGTCACGAGGCAAACATTGTCAGAGTGCGGGTTAGTTCGGCGTCGTACTGATCGGCGTCGAAGTGAAAAACCGGAGGGTGCGCCTCGTCAACGGGTACCTGCCAGTCGGACCACTCCACGATCCCACCGCGACGCTGCACGAACACAGACAGGTAGCCACAGCATCCGCCCGTGCACTCGGGCTCACCCAGTACTACTCGACGTCCCTCGCTGGTCGCCCAGAGTGGCCCCCGGCCCTCGGCCCTCAACGCCTCCTCGACAAACGGGCCGCGGCCTCCCTCTCCGATCGCCGCAGCCACCACTTCCTCGCCATCGATCCGGAAAGACAACTGGGCAGCCCATCGGGGTCCCGGTGGCAACACGCTGACCTCAAGCCGATTGAACACCCACGCACCCTACGTGAGTACTGGCCGACGCAGTTCCGTTCCTACGACTGGATGCGGGCGTCTGGCCGACTGCCAGTCGACGCCCGAAGAGGCGAACGTTGCCTGATGCGGCAGTAGCGGACGGTAGATCCGTCTCGAAGTCGGCCATCTGCCTTGGCCCGAGGGGCAGTTGTCAGAACGCAGCGGCTCGCCGTCGCCTCATTTGGAGGATTCGCGCTGCAACCATGGCTAAACGTGCCAAGGGTCACGTCCGGTACCTGACTTACAGCCGGATTACCCCAGTTCACGGACTTGAACAGAGCATGGCATCCCTCATAGACATTGGTCGGCGCGACAACCGACCACCGCCGCCCGGGCCCAAGGGGAACACACATGGGCCCGGGCGGCCAGAAGGGGAGCACACACTTTGTCTGGCTTATCGAGAAGAAGATGCATCCTGTCCAGAATCGCTGTCGCCACGGCGGCCGTCATGCTCCTCGGGAGCGGCAGCATCGCCGCCGCCGACAGCAGCGACGAAACCCTCGCGTGGGAATACTCTCCGGCCTCCCGCCCTGCGGCAGGCCCAGAGACTCTGACTGCGGCCAACGACCACCGACCCGAGTCCGGGAACAACTTCAAGGCTGCACCGGGCACCAAGGACGCGAACGGTGTGTGGCAGGTCAATCGCACCACCACGACCCTGTCCAACACCGTCACCGACGGCGACGGCGACACCGCGAACCTGACCTTCCAGGTCTACACCACCGACGCCAACGGCAACCCCAAGGACCAAGTCAAGCTCACCGACCCCGACACGGGTAAGCCCGCCGCCTACGGCGTCGTGGTGTCCAACTACGTCACCTCCGGCGGCACCGCGAAGGTCACCCTGCACTACGGCGACCTGAAGACGAACACCACCTACGCCTTCCGCACCTCCGCCTACGACGGCAGCCTGTACGAGACGGACTGGTCGGCGTGGGCGAAGTTCAGAACCCGCGGCCGTGCCGTAGACATCAAACTTCCGGAGCCGAACAAGAGCGCGCCGGCGGTGGACCTGGCCAAGTATCAGGAGCCGCAGGTCGGGACCCGTAACCGGCCCGAGGTCACCCGCGCCGCGAAGGACGCCGGCAAGGGCAGCGAGACCTGCACCGACCACGGCCAGAAGATCACCTGCATCGAAGTCGGGAAACCGTCCGACTTGAGCGCCAAGGAGAAGCAGGACGTCGCGAACAAGCTCCGTGCGGGCAGTGGTGATCTGGTGCCGTGGTGCGACGACACGGGCGTCTCGGGGGGCAAGGACTACCTCAAGCGGGACAGCGCCTGCCTGAAGTGGGCCACGCCGCTCGTGTTCAAGTACAAGTTCAAGGCACCGGACGGAAACATCTACAACCCGGCGGACGCGCACTTCGCCTCGGCCATCGAGATCAAGCTCGACCCGGTGTCCCGGAAGTTCACCCAGCGGTTCGCGCTGGTGCCGATGGATCCGTTCATCGTGGAGCACGGCACCATCGGCATGCCGGGACCGGTCACCATGACCCCGACGTTCAAGTGCTCCCCAGAGTGCACCACCGCCGCCCCCGTGTGGGATGGCTCTCCTACGTGGCAACCGAAGGGTGACATCCACGCCGCTTACGCCACCTTCAACCACGAGTGGACCGGAGGCACCGCCACCAAGATCACCAGCCTCCAGCTGGACTGGACCATCGCTGGGACCGTCAATGACGGCGCCGGGGAGATCGACAACGACCCCCAGTGGCTGGGCAACTCCACCCCGGACTTCGATATCCGCTGCGACGTCGTCGCCTCCAGCACCAGCCCCGGCTGCGTGTTCTCGGCCTATAAGCCGACTTGGGTGATGAACTTCGCCAAGACGCCAGCCGCCGTCGCGCACGCCTGGCTGATCCAGTCGAAGCTGCCCAACCACCCCGGCTCCAAGGCAGCGGGCAAGCCGATCAAGTACCTGCCTGCGTCCGTGCGGGATTCGAACCTGAACCGGAAGGTCATCTGCCCGGATGGCTGGGCCAAGACCTACGGCAACCCCGACACCACCCCGATCGACACGAGTGACACAGCCAGCTGCGATGAGTTCGCCTACGCCGCCTCCTACAACTCGGGCGGCATGCCCGCCTCCCTGGGCGGCATGAACGAGGTCGACACTGGCAACGAGTGCGTGCAGACCTACGTCTCCCGCATCGCGACGGGTAACTGGAGGCTGTACGACGACATCCGTACCGCTGCTCCGACGTGGAAGGAAGTCTGCGGACGCTCGTCGATGTCGAATTACCAGAACACCCAGTCGATGCAACCGTTCTCCGGAACGTTCTCCTCGGCATCGAAGTACCGTCTGCTGGACAAGGATGAGTACTGGGTGGCCTTCCCTGAGTTCGCGCACTGCGACGCATCCAAGGTGACGGTGTCGTGCACCGTTCCCAAGCCGTGACCGGCTGGTAGGGCACGACGCAGACTGGGGCGGGATGGCCGGACCTTCCCGCCCCAGTCGCACCCCCCCAAAAAAGCAGGAGAAGACATTGAGCGACGGCATCTCGTGGCTGACCGACGCCTGGCGCGGAGACGCCCCCATCTTGTTCGTCACCTTCGCACGCGGCATCAGCCCAGGCGACCTCGTTGTCCGGCTCGGCGCCCGGCCCGGTGAAGTCCTCGACCCGATCACCTTCGCCGAGGCCGAGCGGCTGACGTTCAACGACCGCGAATCAGCCCGCGTGGCCCGCTTCGGTGAATGCGCGGGCTGGTCATATGCGGTGGAGCAGGGCTGGCCCTCCAAGGCTTGGTGGGCTCACCCCGACGTCTCCGCAGGCGGGGTCGAAGTCTTGCACCTGACCCCGAAGCCGGACGACCCGCCCAAGGAGTGCTGGTACTACCGCGACGGCGAAACGGTCGGTCGCTTCGACATCGGTGACACCCCAGACGAGGGCATGGCTTTCCTGCTCCCGGCGTTCGAAGAAGCCGGACTCCTCGATGATGACGTGAGTGAGGAGTTCGACTCGTTGCATGCGACCCTGACCGCCTTGCAGCAGCACTTCGGGCTGTCACTGCCGCGTCAGGAAATCCTGAATGGCCAGCTGCCCGCAGCGGTGACAGCGACCGTGCCGCCAGAAAACCTGGGTGACTAACGAGCAGACCATGAGCAAGCGCCACAGAGTGCAGGTGAGTGCAAGCACGAGATCGCTTCCTGCCACCAGTCGAAGTGGGAAGCCACACCGAGCCCGCCGTCCATGGCTAGGACGACAACGCCTCCGCCGGTCTCACCTGACCGCAGATCAGCCCCAGTCAGACCCTTTGGCGCGGTCCCTACATCAAGGGGCCCGCCGGTTCGCCGCTGATGGCGGGGGAGAAGGCGTACTTGGTGGACTCGTAGCCCGGGCTAGTGCTGTGACGGGGAAGGTTCGCCGGGAAGGTATGTTCGTTCCATCCTGCGGTCGGGGCATTCGAAAGCCAGGTGTCCCGCAGGAGCCGGTGTGGCTGGTTGCTGCGGGACCACATGGCAGGGCCGATGCGTTCTCAGGTGGCGAGATGAAGGGGTTCGCCGGGTTTGATGGGACGAGGGGCACACTAGGTGACCCGTTCGAGACGAACTGGG